>JACQZS010000280.1 GCA_016213725.1 Acidobacteriota bacterium
ATTCGTGGATCAGATTCTGCGTTCCGCCGTACAGCGGCACCGTGTATACCAACGCGTCCCCGGGATGCAGCAGCGCCAGCATTGTCGTCATAATCGCCGCCATCCCGGAATTGAAGGCGATCGACCACTCCGCACCCTCCTCCAGCGGCACCATCTGGTCCTCCAGAATCTCCGCGTTCGGATGATTGAAGCGCGAGTAGATCAGGTCCGGCACCTCCCCCGGCTCCGCCTGCTCCCGCCCCGACACCAGGTTGAAGGCGCGCTCCGCCGCCTCCGGGCTCGCGAACACATACGTGGAACTTCGAAATACCGCCGGACGCGCCGACCCCACCGAGAGCCTTGGGTCAAATCCGCGCGTCAGTACCGCCGTCGAAGGATGCGCCCCATGTGAACCGCGATGCTGTGCCATGACAACTCTGCCTCCGGCGAACAGTGTAGCGCCCGTTCCCCCTCCAGCGGAACCCGCCAAGGTTACCTTAGTACCCTAAGCCGCCTCGGGTATCTACCGCGTCGAACCCGAGATCGATCTCAGCGGAATCTCGGATTCTGCCTGGACCGCGCCGGCACTTAAGATTGTAATGAGGCAGAAACACAACTCATGACTACCTCCCGTCCGGGCAAAGGTTATTACAACGAGCACGAAGCGGCTCAGGCTCTGGGCATCTCGCTCGATCAGCTCCGCACCCTCGTGCGGCGCCACATTCTCGGCACCGAGGACGGCATCGAAAATCTCCCCATCACCTCCTTCCAGCCCTCCGATCTCCTCCTCCTCCGGTTGCTCTCCTCTCAAGCCGGTCCCGCCCACCTGTCGGCCGACGGGCCCGTACTCTGCTAACCGAGAATTTACTTGCTTTCTTCGCCCCCCCCGCGGCATCATTAGAGACCGCAAGGAGGGTTTTTCCCGTGAACAAATCTGAAATGAAAGGGCTGCTCGGTGGCATCAAAGAATTCTTTGACCGCTCCACCCGCGCCTTGACCGAAGAGGACTCCAACTTCACCCCCGCAGAAGGCATGTTCACCGCCGCTCAGCAGGTGGCCCATGTCGCTCAAACTGTTGAGTGGTTTGTAGATGGCGCCTTCGCCCCAGACGGCTTTCCCATGGATTGGGAGGGCATGGACAAGCAGATCCGCGCCGTCAACTCCCTGGCTGAAGCCCGTGCCTGGGTCGACCGCGCGTTCGCTCATGCCAACGCTGTCATCGATCAGAAATCCGAGCAAGAGTGGGCCGCCCCGCTCCCGGCAGGCCCCATCATGGGCGGCCTGCCCCGCAGCTACATCTTCGGCTCTCTCAACGATCACACCGCCCACCACCGCGGCGCCCTCTCCGTCTATACGCGCCTCCGCGGCAAAGTCCCACCCATGCCCTACATGGACATGTAGCCCGGTCCCGTTGACTCCCACCCCTCCCGGCGCGATAATTCCGCCGGGAGGACTCTCCACTTGAAGATCCGCGTTCTCCTCGCCGCCCTCCTCGCCCTCGCCCTGGCCCTTCTCCTGGCTCCGCCAGCTCACGCCTGATCCCCCGCCACCGCGAGCATCGGCTGCGCAGCCGCGGCCCGGCTGTGCCCGCCCCCCTCCCCCACCGCTTTCTTCCCCACTTTTCCTCACACCACCCCCTCCCCCGCCGATGAGGCCACAAGAGCGACAGGAGGGAACAACCACATGGCTCTAGACGTGATGATCGTCGACGACTCCGCGGCAATCCGCAAGATTCTGCACCGCGTCCTGCTCCAGGCCGACATCCCTCTCGGGGCCGTCCTGGAAGCCGGCGACGGCAAGGAAGCACTGGAGAAACTCCAATCCTCCAGCGTCAATCTGATCCTTTCCGATATCAACATGCCCAACATGGACGGCATAGAACTCCTCAGCGCCCTCAAGGCCCAGGAACTCACCAAAGGCGTGCCCGTCATCATGGTCACCACCGAGGGCAGCAGCTCGCGAGTGATGGAAGCCGTCAACCTGGGCGCCTCCGGCTACGTCCGCAAGCCCTTTACCGCTGAGCAGATCAAGGAGAAGCTGTCCGGCCTCATCTGACGCCAGCCACACGCAATTCAGGAGCCCGCCATGACCCAGGAACGAATCATTGAGATGATGCGCGCTGCCACCCGCGACGTCTTCGGCACGATGCTCGGCATCGAACTCACAGACCTCGAGGCCTTCGCTCAGGAGAGAGCCCCCGGCCCCAGCGAAGGCGTCCTCGCGCTTGTCGGACTCGCCGGCCAATGGGCTGGTTCCGGCACCTTTTCCTGCTCCGCCAACTCCGCTCGCCACATCGCGGGCCAGCTCCTCATGCAGCCCTACGAGTCCATCGACGACGAAGTCCTCGACGCGATCGGCGAGGTCACCAACATGGTCCTCGGTAACGTCAAAACCTCCCTCGAAGAAGAACTCGGCCCCATGGGCCTCTCCATCCCCACGGTCATCTACGGCCGCAATTTCACCACACGCAGTGTCGCCAAGAGCCAGTGGATCGTCGTCCCCTTCGGCTGCAACGGGGAAACCGTGGAAGTCCACCTCTGTCTCGCTCCCAGCAAAGAGGCCGGCGGCCTCACGCGCCTCGCTAAAGACCAGCTCGCCGCCGTACTCTCGATCCTCGACTAGCCCGCCTCTGCACGATTGCCCCAGGCGGCCATCTCCGGAGGAGTTCCTCGCTATGGCCCACCTCAAACGATTCCTCGTCGTGCGGCTCGCCGGCCGCGAGTTCGCCATCCCCGCCGCCCGCATCTGCGGCATGATGCAGATGCGCGGCCTTCAAATGGAACCTGCTCAAGGCCTCGGCGCTGCCCGCTATCTCGCCAGCCTGCACGGCCGCGCACTCCCCGTCTATATCCCCAATCAATCCCTCGGCCTCGCGGACCGCCCCGTCTCCGCCCGCAGTTGCCTCCTCCTCATCCGGGGCAAGGCCTCCCCGTCGCAGGGCTTCGATACCGATGCCCACGCCGCCGACTGCGCCCTTGTCGTCGATTCCATCTCCCGCCTCGAGGATCTCCCCCCCAACCATTGCCGCCCGGCCGCCGACGGCCACGGCTCCGGCACCAGCCACGTCCGCCTAGGCGAAAAGTGGCGCGAAGTCCTCGACGTCGAGCAGCTCCTTCAGCAGCCCCTCAATCCCACCACGTAGCTGTCCAGCGTCGGCCCCTTCTGCACGTTCCGCCGCTGCAACGCCACCATCTCGTCCGCCTTCTGCACCGCCTCCATCAGCCACTCAAAACCAACCCTGCCCGCGATCTTCTCCAGCGCCGGACGTACATCCTCATTCCGGACCCGCCCGCCCCCCGAATGGAGCACCACCAGGTCTTCCAGCACCGCGTACAGCGGCCGCAGATAGAAGTCCAGCTTCTCGCTCTTGCTCGCCAGCAACGATTCGGAGGCCTTCACCCAGGCCGCAAATCCTCCCTGCGCCGACGAAGCCTCCAGCATGGCCAGCATCACACCGCGCCGCTTCTCATACACCGCCAGGTCCATCGTCGCCGCCAGTCCCGGACATCCCGGCGCCAGCGCCGCCCGCCGCGCCGCGTCTTTCCAGCCGGCTTGCTCCCCGAACGCCTCCATCTCTTCCGGCGATAGCGGAGAAAGGTGGAATAGCACCGACCGCGACCGGATCGTCTGCGGCAGGTCAAACGCATTCTGCGCCGTCATCACCAGGATGAGATGCGGCGGCGGCTCCTCCAGCGTCTTCAGCAGAGAATCCGCGCTCTGCGCGCTCGCCCGGTCGATCTGGTCGATCAGGAAGATCCGCCTCTCGCCCTTCAGCGGCCGCAGCTGAGACCGGCTCTTCACCAGCCTCATCTGCTGGATCGACAACTGCCGCAGCGGCCCTTCCGGGCAAAACGTCAAAAAGTCGGGGTGCGACGCGAACAGCAGCGGGTCCTCGGCCCGCTTCTCGCTAGGCCACTTCTCCCGTTCCGCGATGATCGTCCGGTTGGCTTCCAGGCTCAGATCGTCCCGCTCGATCAGCTCCGCTGCGTGCGCATCGCTTTGGCTCAGCAGGTGCGCGGCGAACTTCCGCGCCAGCGTCGCCTTGCCCACGCCCTCCGGTCCGGCCAGCAGAATCGTTTGCGGAATGCGCCCTGAGCCGCACATCTGGCGCAGTGCCGACACCACGCCGGCGTTGCCCCTGAATCCCTCAAACATGGCTGCCTCGACGGGCCTCGAATGCCGCCATCACCCGCTCGGCTACCGTTTCCACGCTGCCCCGCCCGTCAATCCGCACTACCCGCTCAGGCTCAGTCTCCTCCAGCGCCAGGTAGCCCTGATACACCCGCTCGTAAAACGCGCGGCTCTGGTCGTCCATCCGCGTGTCCTGCTCCGCGCGTTCCTGATTCCTCGAGCGCGCCCGCAGCAGGCTCGCCTCCAGGTCGATGTCGATCCAGAACGTCACATCCGGCCGCCGGCCCCGGCACGCGATGGCGTCCAGATCTCGCACGACCTCTGTGCCCAGTTCGCGCCCATACCCCTGATACGCCCACGTCGAATCCGTCCACCGGTCCGACATCACAATCTCGCCCCGCGCCACCGCCGGTTCCAGCACTTCGTGCACGTTCTGCGCCCTGGCCGCGAAGTACAGCAGCATCTCCGCCTCAGATCCCATGTTGTCATTGCGCGGATCCAGGAGAATCCGCCGGATTCCCATCCCGATCTCGGTTCCGCCCGGCTCCACGGTCTCAATCACCGTCTCGCCGCGCGCCCGCAGACGCTCCGCCAGCAGGTGCATCTGCGTCGTCTTGCCGCACCCATCCAGCCCCTCAAAAGTCAGAAAGAGGCCGCGGCGGCTCGTCGTAGACATAGTGCAGTACCTTCTTGAGATCTTCCCAGGCTTCCCGTTTCGCGTTCTGGTTGTATGGCCGGAGCAGGTAGGACGGATGATATGTGGGCATCACCGGAATGTCGCGCCAGGAGTGCCATTTCCCGCGCATCTTCGTGATCCCCTCGCGGCTTCCCAGCAGCGCCTTCGCCGCCGTGGCGCCCAAGGCGCAGATCGCCCGCGGCTTCAGCACCAGCAACTGCCGCAGCAAAAACTGCCCGCAGATCTCCATTTCGTCCGGCTCCGGAGTCCGGTTCTCCGGCGGCCGGCACTTCACCACGTTGCAGATGTAGGCATCCCCCCGCCGAATCACCAGGCCCTCTTTCGCCGCAGTGTTGTCGATCATCTGCGTCAAAAGTTGGCCGGCCCGGCCGACGAACGGCAGTCCCTGCGCGTCCTCGTCTGCACCGGGCCCCTCACCTACAAACACCAGCCTCGCCTCCACGTTCCCTGAGCCAAAAACGATCTTGTTCCGGCCCGCGCACAGGCGGCAGCGCTTGCAGTCACCCATATCTTCCTGGATTCTGGTCAGCGTGTCAGCCCCCGCATCCGGCTGGAAAAGGGCCGAAAACAGCTTAGAGTCTCCCTCTTTTGCACCTATAGGCATCTCTTGTCCGGTATCCGCCGCCACGCTTTCCGCCGCCGCCATCGCCTGGACCTCCGCCGCCGGCCCCTCGCCTCCCTCCGGCAGATACAGCGTCCGGATCCCCAGGTCCCGGTAATACGCCAGCTGACGCCTCAGCTCTTCCCGGTCCATCGCCCCGCCTACCGGTCCTTGTGCAGCGCCAGCCGCAGCTTCAGCGCTTCGTCCAGAATCTTATCCGCCAGCACCCGCTTCGTCGCGCGCCCCAACTCGATCGTTTCCTTGGCGCGCGTCACCAGCGTCACTTCGTTCTCGTCCACTTCGAAGCCCGTCGCATCGCCCGCAACGTTGTTGGCCACCACCATGTCGCACTTCTTCGCCTGCAGCTTCCGCTTCGCCTCGGCCACCACGTTCTCGGTCTCCGCCGCGAAGCCGATCAACAACTGCCCCGAGTTCAGCCGCTCGATCTCCCGCCCCACTTCGGCCAGAATATCCGGCGTCGGGTCCAGTTCGAGCGACAGCCGCATCGCCGTCTTTTTCACCTTCTGTTTCGGAATCTGCGCCAGGTGATAGTCCGCCACCGCCGCCGTCTTAATCACCATCCCGCACTCCGGCAGATGCTGGAGCACCGCCGCGCGCATCTCCGCCGCCGTCTGCACCGGCACCACTTCCACGCCCTCCGGCGCCGCAATCTGCACCGGACCGCTCACCAGCACCACTTTCGCTCCCCGCTGCGCCGCCGCCTCCGCCATGGCGTAACCCATCTTCCCGCTCGAACGGTTCGTAATGAACCGCACCGGGTCCAGAGGTTCGCGCGTCGGTCCGGCCGTCACCAGAATCGTCTCTCCATCCAGGTCGTGCCGCCGCGTCACCAGACGTTCCAGGTACGCCGCGATCCGCGCCGGCTCCGGCAGCCGCCCCGGCCCGCTCGTTCCGCAGGCCAGCGGCCCCTCGTCCGGAGGAATGATGAAATGCCCCCGGCCCGCCAGCGTCTTCACGTTCTCCTGCGTCGCCGGATGCCGCCACATCGCCGTGTTCATCGCCGGCGCCAGCACCACCGGCCCTTCAAACGCCAGGTAGAGCGTCGTCAGGAAGTCGTTCGCCAGCCCGTGCGCAAACCGCGCCAGCAGGTCGGCCGTCGCCGGCGCCACCACCAGCACCCGGTTCTGTTGCGCCACGCGGATGTGTTCCACGCTCGATGCCAGCACGTCTTCCGCGCTGCCTGCGCCGAACATCTCCGTCACCACCTTCCGGCCGGTGAGCGCCGCAAATGTCAGCGGCCGCACAAACTCCTGTGCGGCCGCTGTCATCACAACGTTGATTTCGAATCCGCGCTCCATCAGCTCGCGCGCCAGCTCCGCCGCCTTGTACGCGGCGATGCCTCCGCCTACGCCCAGGATCGCTGAGTGCGAGGCCATCCCCAGCCCCTTAGAACTGCTGTTCTTCGGCTTCCGGTGTGTCCGTCTGCAGCGACGGATCGTAGTAACTCACCAGGCCCCGGCGCACCTCCTCCATGGAGGCTACCGTCGGCTTCTTCGAGGTCGATGGCAGCAGTGAACGCGCCCCGCCCTGCAACTGCCGCGCTCTCTTTGCCGCGACGATGATAAACCTGTAAATGCTCGCCTCCGGATCGTCCGGAATCGCGTTGATCGGGCTGCGGCTGCTTCTTTCCATTTGCTCTCAATCCTCTTCAGGTTCGCCTGATTACTCGAACGTCGCCAGAATCTCTGTTACCCGCTTCTGCACGGCGGCGTTGTCCGATCTCAGTCCGGCCGTCTCGCCCTCTCCGGCTCCCTGCCGGCTGGCCTTGACTATCGCCTGCAACTGCCCGGACGCCACCTCGACGTCCTCATTCACCAGCACATACGTGTACTGGCTGTAGTCCCGGATCTCTCGGGCCGCTTCCGCCACTCTCTTTTGAATGACTTGATCGGAAACGTCCCCTCGCGCTCGCAACCGTTTCTCCAGTTCTTCACGCGAAGGCGCCAGAATAAACACACTGACGGCTTCCGGGATCCGTTCCCTCAATTGTCGCGCACCTTTTACGTCAATGTCGAGTACCGCGTCTTTGCCCTCTGCTCGCGCCTGGTCCACATACCGCCGGTGCGTTCCATAGAAATCGTCGAACACCGGCGCCCACTCGATGAATTCATCCCGCGCCCGCATCTCCAGAAACGCCGCCCGCGACACGAAATGGTACTCGTGCCCCTCGGTTTCCTGCCCCCGCGGCGCCCGCGTCGTGTACGACACCGAGAAAATCAGGTTGCCGTCCCGCTCCATCAGGTTCCGCACCAGCGTCGATTTGCCCGACCCCGAGGGGGCCGAAATGATAAATACTTGGCTCATTCCAGATTCAGCGCCTGCTCCCTGATCCTCTCGATGTTTGCCTTCGCTTCCAGCGCCAGCGACGAGATCTTCAACCCCAGCTCGCCCACGCCCGAAGTCTTCGACAGGATCGTGTTCGTCTCCCGGTTCATCTCCTGCATCAGGAAATCCAGCTTCTTGCCCAGCTCCCCGCCGCCGTCCAGCAGCGCGTCCAACTCCCGCGAATGCACCTGCAGCCGCCCCAGCTCCTCCGTGATGTCGCTCCGGTCCGCCAGCACCGCCGCTTCCTGCGCCAGACGCTGCGGCTCCAGCCCCACCCCGTCCAGCAGTTCGCCCAGCCGCTCTTTCAGCCGCGCCTGGAAGTGCTCCACCGCCGGCTCCCGGTATTTCTCGATCTCTCCCGCATCCCGCCGGATCGCCACGTTGTGCCCCTTCAGCAGCTCCCGGATCTCCGCCCCTTCGCGCTCCCGGAACACGTTCAGCGCATCCAGCGCGTCCTGCGCCGCCGACAGCACCAGTTGCTCCAGGCCCTCCGGCGCGTCTTCATCTTCGGTGGGCTGCGCCAGCATCCCCGGAATCCGCAGCGCCGCGTTCAAATCCGGCTGCGCCGAGATCCCGAACACCCCCGTCGCCTCGTCCAGCGCCCGCAGATAGGCCTCGAATAGCGGCCGGTTCAGCGCCGCCGCCGCCGTCGCATGCGCCGGCACGAAGCTCAACCGCACATCCACATGCCCCCGGGAAACGTGCTTCTTCGCCAGCGCCCGCACGGCCGGCTCAAACTGCTCCAGCTGCGCCGGGATGTGCGTGTGCAGGTCCAGCGCCCGGTGGTTGACGCTCTTCACTGTCGCCGTCACTTCACCCTGCTCGCCGGTCTTCCGCACCCGCGCGTACCCTGTCATGCTCCGCAGCTTCATTTAGCTCTCCAGATCCACAAACTGCAGCTCGTGCAACCGCTGGTAAATTCCACCCTGGCTCACCAGTTCTTCGTGCGTCCCAATCTCGCTGATCGCCCCGCCGCTCAGCACCACAATCCGGTCCGCTCTCCGGATGGTGGAGAGCCTGTGCGCGATCACGATCACGGTCCGGTTCTCCATCAGGTTCGCCAGCGCTCGCTGTACCAGAATCTCACTCTCCGTATCCAGCTGCGACGTCGCCTCGTCCAGCACTAGGATCGGCGCGTTCTTCAGGATCGCCCGCGCAATCGACAGCCGCTGCCGCTGCCCCCCGCTCAGCTTGGCCCCGCGCTCTCCAATGCGCGTCTCGTAGCCTTCCGGCAGCTCCTGGATAAACTCGTCCGCCAGCGCGTTCTTCGCCGCTTCCGCCACCTCGTCCGTCCGCGCCTCCGGCCGCCCGTAGCGGATGTTGCCCGCCACCGTGTCGTCGAACAGGAACGTCTCCTGGCTCACCATCGCAATCTGCCGCCGCAGCGACTTCAGGCTCACCTCTCGAATGTCCTTCCCGTCGATCCGGATCGAGCCGTCCGTCACGTCGTAGAACCGCGCCAGCAGGCCCGCCAGCGTTGTCTTGCCCGATCCGCTCGGACCCACCAGCGCCACCACTTCACCCCGCTTCACCTCCAGCGTGAAACCCTGAATCGTCAGTCCGTTCGAGGTCTCCGGATACCGGAAGTTCACGTTGTCGAACAGGATCGATTCGCGCAGCCCGGCCAGTGCCGGCGCACCCGCCTGCTCCACCACCTGCTGCTCGCGGTCGATGTATTCGAACACCCGCTGGCTCGCCCCCGCCGCCTGCTCGAAGATGTTGTGGATTCCCGTCAGCCTTTTCACGGGTTCGTACAGCAGCAGCAGCGCCGAAACGAACTCCATGAACCCGCCCGGCGTCATCCGGCCTGCGATGATCTGCGTCCGCGCATACGTCAGCAGCCCCACAATCGTCAGCGCCCCGAAAAACTCGATAATCGGCGACGGCAGCGCCTGCAGCGCGATGTACTTCAGGCTCGATCTCTTAAACCGCTGCGCCGCCTTCTTGAACCGCGAACTCTCCAGCGCCTCCGCCGTGAAGCTCTTCACCACCGCGTGCCCGCTGAACGCCTCCTGCAGAATCTGGCTCATCTCCGCCGCCTGGTCCTGCGCGCTCCGCGTCGACCGCCGGATCTTCTTCCCCAGCCGCGCCGTCGGAAGAATCACGAACGGCAGCACCGTCACCGACACCAGCGCCAGCTTCCAGTCGTTCTGGAACAGCACATACGCCATCCCCAGTACGGCGAAGCTCTGCCTCAGCCAGTCCGCCAGCATCTGCGACACCGCCAGCTGGATCTTCTCGATGTCGCTCATGATCGACGACATCAGCCGCCCCGTCGAATGCGACTGGAAGAACGCATGCTCTTCCGCCACTACCTTCTCAAAGGTCTTCTGCCGCAGGTCCGTCACCGCCGACAGCCCCACGTAACTCACCAGGTAATTGCCAAAGTAATCCGCGATGCCCTTCACCAGGAACAGCATCAGAATCGACACCGCCACCAGCGTCCACACGTTGTGGATCTCGAACGGCACTAGCTGGTCCAGGTAGAGCTGGAAATGCAGGAATTGCGGCACCGGCAGCGCCACCCGCGCCTCCGGGCTGGCCGGGTGCAGCACGCGGTCGAACACCGGCTTCAGCAGCACCGGCAGCATCGCCCGGCCCGCCCCCGAAATCAGCATCAGGAATACCGACAGCAGCAGCACAGGCGTATAGCGCCGTGCGTAAGCGATGAGCCGCGTCGTCTCCTGAAACACGGCGCCCGGCTACTCTTCGACCTTCGCCTCGTCCACCAGCATCACCGGGATGTCGTCCCGGATCGGGTAGACGCGCTTGCAGCCCTCGCACTTCAGTCCGAGCTTGTCCTCTGTCAGATGGACGGGCTCCTTGCATGCCGGGCACACGAGAATGTCGAGCAGATCTTGACTGACGGCCATAAGAATCACCCGATTCTACCAGAGGCCCCGGCCTGGGAACTCCGGTCCTGTCCTGAGACTATGCTTAGCCCTTCATCTCCGCCCGCGCCTTCGCCACCACTTCCAGGAACTGCTTGGCGCGCTCTTCGAACACTTCGTACTTGCCTTCTTTGATCGTCTTGGCGTCCACCAGTTCGCCGCCCACCGCCACCGCGCACGCTCCGGCTTTCAGGAAATCCGCCGCCGTCGTCAGGCTCACTCCGCCCGTGGGAATCATCTCGATCTGCGGGAACGGCCCCTTCAGCGCCTTGATGTACTTCGCCCCGCCCACGTTGTCGCACGGAAACACCTTCACGATGTCCGCCCCGCCCTGCCACGCCGCCAGCACTTCCGTCGGCGTCAGCGCGCCCGGGCAGATCGGCCTTGAATACCGCTGCGCCATCTCGATCGTCTTCAGGTTCAGCGCCGGCGTCACAAAGAACTGCGCCCCCGCCAGCATGCAGATGCGGCACGTCTCCGGATCCAGCACCGTCCCCGCGCCCAGCACCATCTTGTCTCCGAATTCGTCGGCCAGCTTCTCCAGCACCTTCACCGCGCCGGGCACCGTCATCGTCACTTCCGCCGCGCGGATGCCGCCGCGGTAGATCGCTTCAATCGCCTTGTAGGCGCTCTCGGCCGAAGGAGTACGCACCACCGGCACAATGCCGATTTCAATCATTGCGGAGAGGATGCTCTCTTTTTTCATGCTTTGATCGTATCACTCTCCACCGTGCCGTCCGTAGAAACTCGCAGCCCCTTCCGGCCCCAGATAACGCTCCACCTGCTTCCTCGGCGCCGTCATCAAATCCACCACAATCAGCCCATCCAGGTCTTCCACGCTCTGCGGCCGCGGAAACCCCCGCAGGTCTTCCGCCTTGGGGGGACGCCACGCCGCCGCCAGCCTCACTTCCAACACCCCACTCCTCGCCAGCACCCGCTCCGCCGGCAACTCCTCCAGCTCCTTTTCCACCCACTCCACCGGCACATCCGGCCCCAGCCGCGCCTGCAATTTCTTCAACTTCCGTGGCTCCACCCCCCGCCGCGCCATCCAGAACGTACGCCGCCGCATCTCATCGGTCTCCACCCGCTCGGCCGGCAGCGGCTGCCCCACCCGCACCTCCATCCGGCTGTTCTTCTTGTTCAGCAACTCGTGCGGCAGCAGCGCCGTCCGCAGCCTCGGGTGCAGGAGCCCGGCAATCTGGAATAGGGCGCTGTTCGCGCCTCCGAAGTAGACCGGCACTACCCTCGCCCCGGCCTGCCGCGCCAGCCGCGCCGCCGTATCCTGCCACTGCGGATCCTCCACCCGCCCCCGTCCAACCCCTCCACCGCGCGCCGCACTGCCCGCGCGTTCTTCCCTTTCGCAAACGGGTCCACCGCGATCATCTCCCCCGCCAGCTCCGGCAACTGCCCCAGGATCTGGTTCGCCAGGATCCGCGCGTCCCCCCTCACCCGCCGCAGCAGCAGCGCCAGTACCGCCGCTTCCACCATTCCGTGAGGATGATTCGCCACCACCACCACCGGGCCGCTCTTCGGAATCTTCTCCACGTCCCGCTCCTCCACCTGCACCGTCACGCCCAACTCCGCCAGCAACTGCTCCGCGAACGGCGCCCCCCTCCGCCTCCGTACCGTGTCGCACATCGTGTCCAGCGCTTCCAGCCGCAGCAACCGGTCCAGCGCCCCCGCCACCGGCCCCGGCAGCGGCCGTTCCATCATTTGCCGCAATGCGCCCCGAAAGACCGTGGTTGTTTCCATCTTCACTCACACCCTAGGCCACCCCCGTCAATTCCACGTGACACCCCCGCGAGAATTCTGTAAACACCCGCTCCCCTTTCGGCATCTGACAAACTAGAGAGAGAGTGAAACTCCAATGAACGCCATCAAGACCGTTCTCCTTCTGGGCCTCATGAGCGGCATCGTCCTCGCCGCCGGCCAGGCCTTCGGCGGCCGCCGCGGCCTCATGATGGGCCTCGTGATGGCCGTCCTGATGAACGTCGCCAGCTACTTCTTCTCCGAGAAGATCGCCCTCATGTCCTCCGGAGCCATCCGCATCAGCGAAACCGAAAACTCCGAGGTCTTCTGGCGCGTCCAGCCCATGGTCAAGCGCCTCACCGAAAAGATGGGCCTGCCCATGCCCAAGCTCTGGGTGATCCCCGAAGACGCCCCCAACGCCTTCGCCACCGGCCGCAACCCCGCCCACTCCTCCGTCGCCGTCACCGTCGGCCTCCTGCGCCTCATGAACGACGACGAGATCGAAGGCGTCGTCGCCCACGAACTCGGCCATATCCGCAATCGCGACATCCTCATCTCTTCCATCGCCGCCACCCTCGCGGCCGCCATCACCTTCGCCGCCCGCATGGCCTTCTTCTTCGGCGGTTCCCGCCACGATGACGACGATTCGCCCAGCCCCATCGCCGCCATCGCCATGATGATCCTCGCGCCCGTTGCGGCCCTGCTCATCCAGATGGCTATCTCCCGCACCCGCGAGTACGGCGCCGATGCTGCCGCCGCGAAGTTCACCGGCTCCCCCTCCGGCCTCATCTCCGCTCTCCGCAAGCTCGAAGGCTACTCCCGCCGCATCCCCATGGATGCCTCCCCGGCCATGTCGCACATGTACATCATCAAGCCCTTCTCCGGGCAGTCGATGATGCGTCTCTTCTCCACCCACCCGGCCACTGAAGAGCGCATCGCGCGCCTGGAAAGGCTGCGCACCGCGTGAACTCAGTCCAGATCACCCGCAAAGGCGAGGCGCGCCTGGAATCCGGCCACCCCTGGATCTTCGCCAGCGACATCTCCAACCGCGGCTCCGCCCAACCCGGCGAAGCCGTTCGCGTCACCAATCAGAAGGGGCGCTGCCTCGGCGTAGCTCACTACAGCTCTACTTCCCAGATCACCCTCCGCCTCCTCTCCCACACGGACGAGCCTCTCACCCGCGGCTTCTTCTTCGCCCGCCTCAAAGCCGCTCTCGAGCACCGCCTCCGCGTCGCCCCCGCCGCCACCTCCTACCGCCTCGTCCACGCCGAAGGCGATCTCCTCCCCGGCCTCATCATCGACCGCTACGGCGACTACCTCGTCCTGCAACTCCTCGACCAGGGCATGGACGCCGTCCGCCACACCCTCACCGACTGCCTGACTGAACTGCTCGCCCCCAAAGGCATCATCGCCCGCAACGACGTCCCCGTCCGCCGCCTCGAGTCCCTCTCCCAGGCACCCGAAATCCTCTCCGGCGAGATCCCCGAGCGCGTCCCCGTCACCCTCAACCACCTCGCCCTCCACGCCGACCTCCGCCGCGGCCAGAAAACCGGCGTCTACCTCGACCAGCGCGAAAACTACCTCGCCGCCGCCCGCTTCGCCCGCGGCCGCGCCCTAGATTGCTTCACCTCCACCGGCGGCTTCGCCCTCCACCTCGCCGCCGCCTGCGATTCCGTCGAGGCCGTCGATTCTTCTCCCGATGCCCTCACCACCGCCCAGGCCAATGCCCAGGCTAACTCCATCGCCAACATCACTTTCCGCGAGGCCAACGCCTTCGATTACCTCTCTGGCCTGGCCACCGCCCGCCGCCAGTTCGATACCATCGTTCTCGATCCCCCCGCCTTCGCCAAGTCCCGCACCACCCTGGACTCCGCCCTGCGCGGCTACAAAGAGATCAACTTCAAAGCCCTCAAGCTTTTGCCCCCCGGCGGCACCCTGGTCACCTGCTCCTGCAGCCATCACGTCTCCGAGTCTTCGCTCTTTGATGTCGTAGCCCAGGCCGCCCTCGACGCCCGCCGCACCCTCCGCGTTCTCGACCGCCGCACCCAGGCTCAGGACCACCCCATTCTCCTCACCGTCCCCGAGACTCTATACCTGAAGTGCCTCATCCTCGAAGTTCTCTGACCCGCACCCTCCGTGCTAAACTGAAATCGCACCAACTCGTGGGCGGCTAGCTCAGTTGGGAGAGCACCGCGTTCGCAACGCGGGGGTCGTGGGTTCGAGTCCCATGCCGTCCACCATCCCCCCTTCCCTCCCGCCTCCAACCGCACTACAATCCACCCATGCCCCCAGCTCCCGCCATCGCCCACCACATGGTCACCACTTCCTTCGACCTCCAGGGCTATACCGTCATCCGCAACCTCGGCATCGTCCGCGGCATCATCGTCCGCTCCCGCTCCATCTTCGGCACCATCGGCGCCGGACTCCAGACCCTCGCCGGCGGCAACATCAGCCTCCTCACCGATCTCTGCGAGCGCACCCGCAACGACAGCTTCGAACTCATGCTCCAGCACGCCGCCGCCTTTGGCGCTAATGCCGTCGTCGGAGTCCGCTACGACGCCACCGAAATCATGTCCGGCGTCACTGAAGTCCTCTGCTATGGCACCGCCGTCTACGTCCAGCCCAAGTAAGGCCCCGGCCGCCGCGCCGCCAACCACAGCCCCTTCCCCCACTCTGCTACCCTCATTTCGTATGCACGCGCCCGCCCCTCAACCCGCCGTCCACCTCGAAAACGGCCCCGACTATCGCGAAGGCTACGCCAACTCCGTCCAGCTCCGCGCCTCGCTCTGGGACTTCCTCCTCCTGTTCGGCACCGTCCGCCAGCAGTCCCCCGAATCCGTCGTCATCCAGAACTTCCAGGGCGTCTACCTCAGCCCCCAACAGGCCAAAGCCCTCCTCAACGTCCTATCCACCAACGTCCAGCAATACGAAGCCACCTTCGGCGAAATCCGCCTCGAGCCTCAAGGCGACTCCCGCCTCGTCCAATAGCGCTCAGCGCGTCCCCCCGTACTTCAGCACCCGGAAGATGTTCGAATAGTCGTCCGTCCACGTCCTCAGCCACGGCGCCGCCTCCAGCGGTTTCCCATTCTTGTACGCCTCGGCTTTGAACACCTCCGGGTTCGACGCCAGCAGCACCCACGACGTCCCGAAGCACTTCCCTTCTTCGTCGTCGTCGGACTCCACGAACAGCGCCGCCTTCCCCAGTGCCTTCGCGCCGCGCTCCAGCACCGGCGCCAGGTTGATAAACCGGTTCGAGATGTGCACCGCCAGCACCCCGTTCGGCCTCAAGTGCCGGAAGTACTGCTGCAACGCCTCTTTCGTCAGAAGGTGCACCGGAATCGAATCGCTCGAAAACGCGTCCACCACCAGCGTGTCGTAGTTCTCCACCGGCTCCCTCTCCAGCGAAAGTCGCGCATCCCCCAGCACCACCTCGATCGCACCCTCGGCGTTCTTCAGATACCAGAAGTGGTCCTTCGCCACCCCCTCCACCGCCGGGTTGATCTCATAGAACCGGTAGAGGTCGCCCACCCGCGAATAGCCCGCCAGCGTCCCCGTCCCTAACCCGATCACCCCCACTCTCTGCATGTCCGCGATATTCCGGTTCCGCATCGTCATGCCCACGCCGGTGTCTTCGCAGTAGTACGTCGCCACCTCCCGCCGCCGCGCCGGATGCGTGAACTGCTCGCCGTGATTGATCGCCCCATGCACCAGTGACCGGTAGCCGTCCCAGTCGTACAACCCGTTGTACTGGTTCACCCGCATCTCGCCGTAGAAGTTCCGCGTCACCACCACGCTGTTCTTTACCATGTCCCGCACGTCCCGGCCCACCAGCCCCAGCAGCCCGGCCACCACGGTGTACACCAGAATCGCCGGCCAACCCAGCAGATCCTTCCGGAACGGCCAGTCCTTTTCCAGAAACACCACCACCGCCGCCAGCACCCCGCACGCCGCCACCGAAATCGGCAGCTCGTAGTAGGCGTTGAACAGCGTCGGAGCCAGCAGCGCCACAAACACTCCCCCCACCGCTCCGCCCACCGACACCATCAGGAAAAACCCGGTCAGGAACTTCGGATGCGGCTTCCGCAGCGACAGCTCTCCATGGCACACCATGCACACAATGAAGAACGCCAGCGAGTACACCGCAATGCACAGCCGCAGGTCCGGACGCTCCGACGGACCCAGGCTCGTCAGCCATGCCAGCATGCCCAGCGCCGCCGGCATCGCAATCAGGAACCACTTCCGCTGATACCACCCGTCAGCGTCGAAGCACAGGATGAACGACAACAGATACAGCGTCAGCGGCAGAATCCACAGGAACGGAATCGGCGCCAGATCCATGCTCATGTGCGTGGTCAGCGACAGCAGCAGCATCGAGGGGCCCGCCGCCAACGCAATCCAGAGCGCGTAGCTCCCCCGCGAGGGCTGCTCCACCGCCGCCTCTTCTTCCGCCTCCGTCTCCTCCACCGTCACCGCGCCCTTGTAGCTCCTCCATCCCGTATAGATGCACACCAGGGCAAACAACCCGAACAGGCCGCTCCACGTCAGCGCTTGCGCCCGCAGCGTCAGAAACGGCTCTACCAGCGGCGGATAGCTCAGCAGCGCCGCCATCGAACCCAGGTTCGATAACGCAAACAGCCGGTACGGCACCTTCCCCGGATGCGCCTGCACGTACCATGCCTGCACCAGCGGCCCCGTCGTCGACAGCATGAAGTACGGCAGCCCGATCGTCACCGCCAGCAGCCCCAGAATCCGCAGGATCGGCGCGTCCGGCGTCAGCGGCTTCCACGCCGCGTTCGGCACCACCGGCAGCAGCGCCAGGCACAACACCAGCAGCACCGCATGCAGCATCCACTGCTGCTTCGGCTTCAATCGCTTCACAATCCCGTGCGAATACGCATATCCCAGCAGAAGCGCCGTCTGGAAGAACAGCAGGCAGGTCGCCCACACAGCCGCGGTCCCTCCGAACCAGGGCAAAATCATCTTGGCGATCATCGGCTGAACTTGGAACAGCAGGAAGGCGCTCAGGAAAATGGTGATGGCGTAAATCAACATGGCAAAACCCCGATTCTACGCCATTCTCGACCCGCCCCTCCGATGGTTATAGAATGGCTCGGGCTTCACCCCATGAAAATCTTCCCTCTTCTCCTCCTCCCAGCCGCCCTCCTCTTCGCGGCCGGCGCCCCCAAAGGCTTCCGCTCCATCTTCAACGGCAAGGACCTCAAGGGCTGGCACATCTCCGAAGTCAACCACCACGGCAACACCAAGGCCTGGAAAGTGGAGCCCGGCGGCATCCTCACCGTCACCCAGGACCGCCCCGGCAACGGCGGCATCCTCCTCACCGACAAGCTCTACAAGAACTTTGAAGTCTCCCTCGAAGTCAACCCCGACTTCGGCTGCGACGGCGGCCTCTTCCTCCGCTCCACCGAAAAGGGCGAAGCCTATCAGGTCATGCTCGACTACCTCGAAGGCGGCAACATGGGCGGCATTTACGGCGAAGGGCTCAAAGGCCTCGGCCGCGACACCGGCACCGGCAAACGCATGGACCCCAACTGGAAACAGTATTGGAAGAAGGGCGATTGGAACCTCATCCGCGCCCGCATCGAAGGCGACGTCCCCCACATCCAGGTCTGGATGAACGGCACTCAGATCGTCGATTGGACCGACTCCGAGAATCGCCTCCCCGGCGGCGCCACCTCCGGCATGATCGCCGTTCAGTCCCATATGTCCAACCCCGATCCCGCCGCCAAAGGCAATCGCTGGGTCCCCAACGGTTTCCACCGCTTCCGCAATATCGCCGTCCGCGAGATCATTAAGTAAAGGAACCACCGTCACCATGCTCTCCCGCCGCTCCGCCGCCCAGGCCGCCGCCATCTCCGCCCTTTCTTACTCCCGCATCCTCGGCGCCAACGACCGCATCGGCCTCGGCGTCGTCGGCACCGGCGGCCGCGGCACCTACGTCATGACCAGGTTCCAGGCCTTCGCAGACTGCGAGGTCCGCGCCCTCTGCGACGTCTATCCCAAACGCATCGACGACGCCCAGGCCAAAGCCCCCAACACCAAAACCTTCGGCGATCACCGTAAGCTCCTCGAACTCAAGGAAGTCGACGCCGTCCTAATCGGCACCCCAGACCATTGGCACTGCGATATCTCCATCGACGCCATGTCCGCCGGCAAGGACGTCTACACCGAAAAGCCCCTCTGCCGTACCCGCGACGAAGCGCCCCGCATGGTCAAGGCCGCCCGCATCAACGACCGCATCTGCCAGGTCGGCGTCCAGCAGCGCTCCGGCCCCATCTATCTAGAACCCCTTGAAAAGTTCGTCCGCTCCGGCGCCATCGGCAAAATCTGCCACGTCGACGCCATCTGGCACGGCGGCCTCCCGCCCCGCGTCCCATCCACGCCGCGCCGCCAGGTCATCCAGGAAAAGCCCTCCAACCTCGACTGGGTCCGCTTCCTCGGACCCGTCAAGTACCGCGACTGGGCGCCCTCCCAATACTTCAACTTCCGCGCCTTCCTCGATTTCAACGGCGGCAAGATGACCGACTTCGGCCACCACTGGCTCGATGCCGTCCATCTGTTCATGGGCGAGCGCGCCCCGCGCTCCGCTGATTTCGCCGGAGGCATCTTCTACCAGTACACCGACGGCCGCACCGCGCCCGACACCTGCAACGCCCTCTTCGAATACGACGGCTTCACCGTCCTCTTCCAGTCCAACGCCTACTCCACCCCCACCGAGTACGGCATCACGTTCTACGGCGACCAGGGCTCTCTCTTCGTCAACCGCAACCGCTACAAATTCACCCCCGCCGAAAAGGGCGCGCCCCCGCAGGAACGCCACATCCCCGGCGACATCACCAGCGACCACGTCCGCAACTTCCTCGACTGCTGCAAGTCCCGCAAGCTCCCCAACGGCGATGTCGCCCTCGCCGCCATCTCCGTCCTCCCCCCGCTCCTGGCCATCCAAAGCTACCAGGAGAAGCGCCGCATCAAGTTCGACCCGGACCGCCTGGAGGTTCTCCCCCTCTAACGTCAGCCATCACGGCCGCAACTCGATCTCCCGCGTCTGCGTCTGACCCGTCAACGCGTCTTTCACCACCACCGTCCAGCGCCCCGGCGCGTCGTTCCGCGCCGTGCGCCAGAGATGCGCCGCCCTGCCGTTCGGCGCAATCACGTTGGCCGTGTAGTGCGCTACGGCTTTGCCCTCCGGGTTCCTCACTTCGACGTGAAAGACATGCGTTGCGGCGGGAGTGCGGTCTCCCACCGCCAGCGCCAGCGTCGCCATCTCGCCCCGGTTCACCTCCCGCGGCGCCGCCACCCTCAGCGGTTCGATGGCCACCGGCGAGAAGGCGTAGAGCGCCGGCTGATAGGGGTCCAGCGTGATGTCGAGCTTGGTTTGAATCCCCAGCGCTTTGGATTGGCGGAGGTCGTAGGCCTGCAGGGGCGCGGGCAGTGTGAGGGTCACCCGCCGGACCTTCTCAAAGCGCTGGTTCGACTTGAAATCGGGCGGACCGAGTTCGTTCACGCGCAACTGGGGGTTCGAAAGCAGGCCCACAATGCGCACCCCGCCATTCGAAAACGTGTGCGTCTCGATGCCCGCGCTGTCGCTGACTTGGAACTCCGGCCTGAAGTCCTCGAGGAGCGCGGCCATCTGCTGCAGCGTGGGGCGCTCTTTGCCGGTGAGCCGCTGCTGGTGGTAGTTGAGGACGTCCATCTGCGAATAGCGGACGCCTTGCAGGCTGGGCTCGGCCCGCTTCTTGATGCTCGTGTCGTATTGGCCTGGCTCTCCGTCGGCAATCACGAGTCCGCCTTGCTGGACGAACTCGCGGATGGCTTCGGATTCCTTGTCGGAGAGGGCGCTGGAGCGCGGGAGGATGAGCGCACGGTAGCCGCCGCGGGCGAGTTCTCCGGCTTCCAGTTGCAGGTACGAGACGAAGTCGTATTGCAGGCCGAGGTCTTCGATCAACCGGCAGTAGGATTCGCGGAGCCGCAGGAAGTCGCTGTCCATGCGTTCGGCGGAGGAGGTGCGGTTGATCCAGGCTTCGCCCTGGGCGCGGTGGGCTCGGAGCCATTCGGCGCGCAGGCTGGGCTGGGAGTAGTGGATGGCGATGGGGCCGGCCAGGCGGCGGCTGGCGATGAGTTGCGCGCCGAGGCCGCCGCGGATCTCGTTGTAGTAGGCGGCGGCTTCCTGGCCGCGCGGACCGGAGAACTCGTCCTTCTCGTTCCAGATGATGTTGCCGCGCGCGCCGTGAAGGAGTTCATACCAGATGCGGTGCTGCTCCCAGGGGCCTTTCTCGAACGCCGTGGTGATGAAGGCCAGGTTCGGATTGAGAGAGCGGATGATCTCGATGTTGTTGCCGATGTCGTAGGGCTCCAGCGCAGGCAGCGCCTGCGTCAGGCGGGCGTAGTCGTAGCCGCCCCAGCCGGGCATCTGCGCGCCGGCGATGGCCACGTAGGCGTCAGGGTCGACTGAGCGGATGGCGTCGGCGCCGAACTTCAGCGCGCGGGCGAACGACACGTCCATCCACTCCTTGTGGTCGGACCAGGCGGAGTAGTTTTCGTCGGTGTGCTTGAATGCTTGATTGGTGGTTTCCGGGATCACCGCATCCCAGGCGGTGTAGCGCGTGCCCCACTGGCGGTTGAGCGCGGCGATGGTGCCGTACTTCTCCTTGAGCCACTGGCGCATCTCGGCCAGGGAGTGATCGGAGAAGTCGAAGTCCCAGAAGGCGGCCAGGTCGGCGATGCCGGATTCGTCGGCGAGGTCGTAGAAGATGGGGCGGTAAGGAGACCAGGTGCGGGCGGCGTCGATCAGGCGCTGGCGGATGGTGGCCAGCCAGGCTGGATCGTTGAGGCTGGGGTGGCGCTTGAAGGCCTCCAGCGAGGTGGGGTCTTTCTTGTAGAGTTCTTTGGCCTGGAGCCAGGACCACTGCTGGATGCGGTCCGGACGGTAGCGGTGGTATTCGGCGTAGAAGTCCGTGGCGATGTTCTCGGAGTACCAGCGGAGGTTGTTCTTGAGAAGGAACTCCGGCGGGGTCCTGGAGCGGCCGTTGTATTGGCCGCCGGAGATGCCGCGGGCGATGTACTGGGCGCCCTGCTCCGGCGTGTGGCTCTGCCACATCATGATTTCGTAGTCGTCCCACTGGCGCGTGGGCGGCTTGGCGATGAAGTTGATGGTGGCGGTTTCGTCGCGGCGATCCGGCGCGCCTTTGAGGTTGCGGCCGTCAAGGGTGAAGCGCACCTGCAGTGTGTTGGCCATGGCGACGGCGCGGCGCAGGTCTAGCGGGAACCGGATCTCGGTTTCGTCGGTGAGATCGAGGGCGAGAGTCCGGTCTTCGACGGTGCGGCCCAGCATGTCGGTCCAGAGGATCTTGAGCGTGGCTTTGCCGGCGGCCTGGGGATTGGTGCGGTAGACGGCGGTGACGGGCGCGTCGCGCTCGAGTGCGTTGGATGGGAGGATGATTTCCGCGGCGGTGGCGGTGAGGGCCAGCAGGAAGAGGGCGGCCCGCATGGGTTACCTTTCAGCGGGGACGTCGTTGCGGAGATCCAGACGGGCGGGCAGGAAGTCCGGCAGCGCTTCAACGGAGGCGGCCATGAGGCGGCGGGCTTCTTCGGAATGGCCCGCCTGCTTTTCAGCGAGGCCAAGAAGATAAAGGGCTTCGGCGCGGTGTTGAGGGGCTTTGTCGTTGCGCTCGGTTTCGGCGAAGTGGATGAACTTGTCGCGGAGGGCGGCGAGTTCGGCGCTGCGGCCCAGGCGCGCCAGCGCGAAGATCATGTGGAAGTTTTCGCTGCTCCAACTGTCGCGATCGCCCGTGAGGTAGGGGAGGCCGGCGAGGGCCTTCTCGTAAGCCTGTTTGGCTTCGGCGGTGCGGCCCAGTGCTTCTAGCGCGCGGCCGATGTAGTAGGAGAGGCGCGGCGAAGTCTGCGTAGCGAAGTCGTCCACGCCAAGAGATTCAGGGGGCGTGAGGGCGGCGGTGAACAGGGTAAGGGCTGCGGCGTAGTCGCCCTTGTTGAAGGCCTGGGCTCCGGCGCCGGACTGCATGAGGCGGTATTTGTCGCGCAGGCCGTAGCTGCGGTGGCGGACAGCGAAGCGGTGGGCCCTGATGAGTTCGGCGGCGGCGGCGTAGTTGCCCTGAGCGAGGTAGGCGGTGAAGACACCTTCGGCGAGATCGTCGTCGCCGGGGGAGCGCGCGAGGGCTTTCTGGAGGACGGCGAGTTGGGCTTCGAAGTTGCCGGCGCGGGCGTAGAGGGCGGAGAGATCGTTGATGGTGCGGATGTGTGCTGGATTGAGGGCGACGGCCTTTTCGAGTTCGGCGGCGGCCTGGGCGGGTTCGATGTTCTGGGCCGCGTAGGCCAGGCCGAGCGCGCGGTGGACGGAGAAGTTCCGGGGATCGAGTTCGGCGGCGCTCTTCCACTGGACGATGGCCTCAGAAGCGCGGCCGCGGAAGTAGAGGAGGCAGCCGAGGGCGAAGCGGGCAACGGGGTCGCGGGGGTTGTCCGAGATGGCTGCGCTGAAGACGGCTTCGCTTTCGGGGCGGAAGGGGAATCGATCGATGTTCTTCGCCGAGGCGCGGGCCTGGTTGAGGGCTTCCACGTGTTTGGCGCCGTCGCCGGCCTGGCGGTAGGCGTAGGCGAGGGTATAGTAGAACTCCGGGGTGGTGCCGTAGGGATCGCTGTTGGTGGGAGTGAGCAGGGCGAGGAGCGCGGCGGCGTCGCGCCACTGGCGGAGGTCCTGATAGAACACCGACACGCCGAGCGCTTCCTGGGTTTGCGAGCCAAGGAGGCGGAGAAGAGCGGACTTGGCGGCGGGCGTGGGCGCGAGGAAGTAGCGCTCGGCGCGGGCGATGCGGCTGGTGGGGTCGATCTTCTCAGCGGCGGCGAGATGGCGGGCGGCTTCGGCGGGCTCATGGCTGAGCCGCTGGAGCAGGGCCAGGAACAGCCGCGAGTTGAGATCGCCGTCGTTGACGGAGAGGGCCTTTTCGAGATGGCCCTTCGCTTCGGGTGTGTTGTTCCGGAAGAAAGCCAGGCGGGCTAGCTGATATTCGCGGGGGCCGTAGAAGGGGGAGCCGGGCCAGATGTAGTAGAGCTGGCGCTCGGCGCGCGCGGGCTCTGCGAGCGCGAGGCGGGCCATGGAGAGGTAGTAGTGTGCTTCGTCGCAGTAGGGATCGCGGTCGATGGCTTTCTGCAGACTCTCGATGGCGGCGGGATAGCGGGCGTTCAGGTAGTGGTGGATGCCGTACTGGAGATGGGCCCGGGAGTAGCCGGGGTCGAGGGCGAGGGCTTTGTCCAGGAGGGCGGCGGCGCCGGCGGGGTCGAGTTCCTTGAAGCGGTTTTCGGCGGCGAAGGTGAGTTCTTCGGCGGACATCTGCTCCGCAGCTTTGCGGGGCTTCTCGAGCGGCGCGGTGAAGGGCGTGTACTCCTTGCGGCCGGGGGCTTCGGTGGGGTGCGTGTAGTCGAAGATCTGGTCCTTGGCGCCAATGGTGATGTGAAGGCCGGGGGCCTTGGCGTTGGGGAGTTCCACTTTGACGGGCTTGGCGGGGTCGAGGCGGATGGTTTGGGTGAGGAGTTTCTGCATGCCGAGTTGCACGTTGAGGGTGGCGGCGGGGTGGAGGCGGGTGGCGGCGAAAGTGAGGGTGACGGAGTTGGATTGTTCGGTGAGGTTGAGTGCGACGTCACGGGAGAGGGCGGTGAGGCCGCCGGTGCCGGCGACGGGGATCCACCACTCAGACCAGGCTTCGGCGTGATGGGGCGGGATCCATTCGTAGTGGCCGTCCCAGACGTGGCGGCCGGATTGCAGCTCGACATACGGGCCGGCTTTGTCGGTATAGCCGTGTTCGTGATTCTGGGCAGTGGGGCCTGTGCCGAAGGTCCAGAGCTTCATGCCCTGCACCTGGCGGCGGTCGGCGAGGCGGAAGAGGCCGTAATCCCGATCGAAGGCATAGGCGCCGTGGTAGTCGGCGTAGATGTCGATGCCGAAGACGCCGAGCATGTTGCGGTTGTTGCGGTTCCAGCTGTAATCGGTGCCGTTGTAGACGGGCCAATCGGCGATGTCGGCGGTGGTGTGGCCGACGGTGCGCGACATGGAGTAGAGGAAGCGCGTTTCAGGGGTGGCGGAGATCGCGGTGTTCACCCACAGCATCTGCGGCATGCGGGCGGTGCGGGTGTTGAAGCAGAAGATGTCCAACTGGAGGGCGGCGAGGCCGGGGTGGAGGGTGGCGGAGAAGTTGACCTTCATCTGGTAGACGGGGTCGAGCTGGCCGAGGACGAGGGAGAGCGAGCCGTCGGAGTGGGGAACGAGCTGATGGGCCCAGAAGGGCTCGCCGTGGAGGGTGAGCGTGTGTAGGTCGTGAGGGCCGGTGAGCTCGGCGCCGGATTGCGGCCAGCCGTTGCGGGGGTTGTAGGGGGCGGGTTTGATGACGTCGTTGCGGTACCAGACTTCGCGGCGGCGGAGCTTGTCGTAGAGCGAGAAGAAGTGGCCGCCGAGTTCGGGGAGATAGGTGAGCTTGAGGTACTCGTTTTCGATGAAGACGGCTTTGTAGGTGTGGGGCTTGGGATCGCCGGGCTGGAAGGGGGAGAGGAAGCTGGGGAAAGGGTAGAGTCCGGAGACGGTGGACTGCGGGAAGAGGGCCGGCTCCAGTTCGCGGCCGGAGTGCGTGTAGGTAGGGATGGTGATGGAGCCTTCCGAGGAGCGGACGGCGGGGGATTGCGCCAGCACCAGGGTGGGCAGGAAGAGCAGGGCGAGTTTCATTGGCGGCACTCCAGAATGAGGGCGGTGTTTTCGATTTTCGCGGTGGTTGGGGTGTCGATCTTATAAGCGCGGGCGGCCAGGCCGGCGGGGATGGATTCCGTGTGCGTTTTGGGCTGGCCGTCCTGGGTGTATTGATGGGTGACTTGCAGGGCGCAGGGTTTGCGCGACGGGGCGGTTTCCGTGGCAAGGCGAATGCTGTCTACGGCCAGGCCTGCGAACTGGTATCGGACGTAGATTTCGGGAGCCGGGGCGGGCAGGGCGACGGCGTGATCGGTTTCGGGCCAGAGCAGAGACTGCTCCTTGGATTGCATGCTGGGGAACGTGTAGAGGCGCTTCCAGGGGCCTTGCGGTTTGGTCGCCCAGGCGATGGTGGCGGACTTGCGCGCCGGTGGCGGCAGCGCCTGGGCCTTGCGCGTTTCGGCGGTGAACTTGTCCGGGGCCAGGCCGGTGGAGAGATCGAGGAAGCGGGCTCCGGCGGCGAAGGCGGTGAGGGGAAATTCGCCGGCATTGGCCAGGCGGTAGGTGAGGATGGCAGGGGCCTCGGTGGTGGGGAGCCAGTAGCCTTGGGCGCCATCGGTGGAGAAGCGTGCGTCAGCGATGGCGGGGTCGGGCGCGACGTTGTGGCGCGGCCTGGCGCCAGACGTGTAGTGGAGTTCGTTCAAGCCCGGGTGGAGGGCGGGGAGAGTGCGCGGGTTGACTTGAACTCGCGTGGCGAGGCGGGCGTTGTTGAGCTTGGCTTTGGGGGAGAGGAGGACGGAGAAGAGGTAGGCGTAGCGGCCGGAGATGAGCGTGCGCGTGCCGTGTTCGGTGGTGGTGAGGGCTTCCGGGGCGGCGGTGAAGACTCCGGTGAAGGGGCCTTCCCGGCGGCCGGCGGCATGCCACGTACGGCCCTGGTCGATGGAGATATCGACGGCGGCGGATTCGCCGGCAGGCAGTTGAACATCGAGCTGGAATTCGGCGTTGATGATGACGTAGGGGCTTTCTACCGGAAAGACCTGCCGGCGCGCCTGGGACAGCGTCGGCTGGTAGTCGAAGCGGCCGGTGGCCCACAGGCGGGCGTCTTTCTGTGAGCGGGGGCCGTCTTCGGTGCGGATGGAGTATTGAGCGATTTCGCGCGGGAACTCGGTGTAGGTTTTGCCGTCGTAGCGGTAGGGGAGGTAGAAGAGGCCCGGCTGTTCGGGTTGGAAGTAGCGTGTGAAGGTTTCGCCGGGGCGGAGCTGCCACGCCATGGAGTGGCCTTGCGGGGAGCGCGTGAAGGGGAAGAGGTAGTTGTCGTTGCGCGTGGAGAAAAGCTCGGCGAGGCCGGGGATGGCGCGCGCGCGGACGTCGGCGGGGTACCAGGGATTGGGCACAAGGTCTGGGTTCGAGTCGCCGTTGGGGCGGAGTTTATTGAGGAAGATCGAGGGGTCGGCGGCAAGCTGAGCTACGGAGGCGACGGGGCCGGAAGCGGGAGGCGTGCCGTTGAGTGTGGTGTAGCCGAGCATGTCGGAGTCGAAGTGGTGATAGGCGCCGTCATAGAAAACTTCCGCGACGGTGTGGCCGGTAAGGAACCAGACGCGGGCATCGGAGAAGCCGGCGGCCTCATAGACGGCCTCGAGCAGAGGAGCGATGTGGTAGCACAGGCCGAAACCGTAGGAGTTGAGCAGCTTGAGGGGATCGAGGACTTCGCCGGATGGCTCCTCATAGGCCCAGCCGGCGATGTGGTAGAAGAAGCCCGGCGCGACAAAGCGGCCGTCGGTGAGGAAGTAGCGCCAGATGGCCTCGGCGCGCTGCCGAGGGCTGACGGCGCGGGCGTTGCGGCAGATGGTTTCGGCGAACGCTTTGAGGTGGGTGGGGTCGGGCTGGTTGGCTTGAAGCACCTTCGGAGAGAGGATTTGGGGCGAGGCGGGGGCAGCGAGCAGGAGGGCGGCCAGGAGAACGCGCACGAAGGGCGTCGGCATGGGGGAATTGTAGAACGGGTTGGGTTTGTAAGGGTTGAGTGGAAGAGGCTTGCCGGGGGGAAAGAATGAACGGGAGGGGGATGGTGCGCCCGGAGTGATTCGAACACCCGACCTACTGGTTCGTAGCCAGTTGCTCTATCCAGCTGAGCTACGGGCGCACAGCAGAACTGAATAACAGTATAGCGTTTGGGGGCCGCGGTGGGCAACAACGGCTACAATAGAGGGGAGCAACATGGATTCTGCGAATCTGGACCGCACTCTGGATAAGATGCGGCGCGACTGGGATGAGCGCGCCCGGGAAAACGCCCGCTTCTACGTCAATACCGAACGGACCGATTGGACCGACCAGGACTTCTTCGCTTCCGGCGAGCGCACGCTGGCCGAGGAGATTCTCACCGACCTCACCAATATCTGCCAGGGCCGCGACCCCAAGAAAATGAAAGTGCTGGAGATCGGCTGCGGAGCCGGGCGAGTCACCCGCGCGCTCTCCGGCTACTTCGGCGAGGTCCACGCCGTGGACGTGAGCGGCGAGATGGTGGCGCAGGCGCAGGCGGCGCTGAAAAGCCGCCCCAATGCCCGCGTCTACCAGAACAACGGCATGGATCTCTCAGTCGTTCCAGTTGGGGACTTCGACTTCGCCTTCTCCACCATCGTCTTCCAGCACATCCCCAGCCGGGAGGTCATCGAAAACTACGTGAAGGAAGTGCATCGCCTCCTGCGGCCAGGCGCGCTCTTCAAGTTCCAGGTGCAGGGAGATCCCACGCTCCAGACCGACGCCGACGACACTTGGCTCGGCGTTCCATTCTCTGACGAGCAGGCCGTGGAAATGGCTAAACGCTGTGGCTTCGAGCCGCGATACCGGCACGGCGCCGGCGAACAGTACTTCTGGCTCTGGTTCTTCAAGAAATAGGACGCCGCCGCTACTCGGCGCGCCGCGGCGCCATGCGCCAGCGGGAGCCGTTGGGCTCTTCAGCGAACTTCAGCAGCTCTTCCAGCGCGTATCGGATGTGGTGGCGGATCGCCTCATCCGCGCGGTTCAGTTCTCCGGAGCAGAGAGATTCCGCCAGTTCGGAGTGGTAGTGCGGGGGCAGCGGGTGGATCTGCGCCGCGGTATCGGAAAGCCAGCTGAACAGCAGATCCTGCTCCCGCTCAATGGCGAAGCGCAGCAGCGGGCTGCCCGCGATTTCGGCGATGCGGAGATGGAAGTTCACATGGAACTGGCGCACGGAGAAACGGTAATCCGCGTCTGCGTCGTGGCTTTCCCAGTCTGCATAGAGGCCGTCGAGCTTCTGGGCCAGGCGCAGGATCTCGGCTTTGTCGCGCGCCTTGGCGCGCTGGGCGAACAGGCGCGCAGACTGGCTTTCCAGCGCTTCCCGCAGCGTGTACCGGTCGCGGATCTCGTCGCGGCGCAACATCCGCACGCGCGTGCCCACCCGCGGACGGCTTTCCAGTAGTCCGTCGTTCACCAGGCGCTGCAGCGCCTCGGCCACGGGCAGCAGGCTCATGCCGAACTCATCGGCGAGGCGGCGGCGCGAGAGCGCGGCGCCAGGCGGATAGATCCCCTTCAAAACTCGTTCCCGCACCAGGCGGTAGGCTCGCTGGGCTAGCGTGTCTTCCGCGCCTGCAACTGGCGGGAGGACGGACGATTGTTCTGGCTCCGGATCTGACATGACAGAAACCGCTAAACGATCCAGTCTACTTGATCAGGAAGGGCCACTTCCAGGTCCAATGCAGTCCGAACTTGATGGAGGCGAACCAGAGCGTCGCGCCAATCACGGCCGCCACAGCCAGCAGGAACAGGATCACCTTACCCCACGGGAACCGGCGCCCTTCTCGCGACAGCACCAGCAGGTAGCTGGCAAAGACGCCCACGAAATAGAGCACGATCATCGGGGCGGCGAAGATGGTGAGGTTCATCACGTCCGGCGTGGGCGTGATAATCGCCGCGGCGACGACGATCAGCAGGATGGCATAGCGCGAGTGCGCCAGCAGGAAGCGCGGCGAAGCGATGCGCAGCAGGGTGAGGAAAAAGATGAGGATCGGCAGCTCAAAAACCAGCGCCACGCCAAGGATGACGTTCACGAAGAGGTCGAAGTACTCCGTGATGGAAATGTAGGGCCGCACCCCCATGGTGCTGCCGATGCCCAGCAGGAAGGTCAGGCCGAAGCGGAAGGCGACGAAGTACGCGAAGGCGCCGCCGAGAATGAAGAGGCCGGCCGTGGAGAAGATGAACGGAACCGCAAGCCGGCGCTCGCGTTTGTACAGGCCCGGCGCAATGAAGGACCACACCTGGTACAGGATCCACGGAGACGCGATGAACAGGCCCGCGAGGATCGGCAGCTTCACCCAGATGATGGTGAAGGCTTCCGTAGGCGTGAGCTGGGCCAGGTCCGGGGGATAGCCGAGCTGCTTCAGGGCAGCCACCGCCGGCTGGCGGACCGCGTTCCACAGCTCGTTCGTGAAGAAGATGCAGCCGATGAAGGCGATGCCGAGACCTGAAAGCGCCCGAATAATACGCAGGCGCAGCTCTTCCAGGTGCTCAAGGAAAGACATGCGGAGCATGCCGTCTTCCTCATCATCGCCATCATCGTCTTTTTTGGGTTCAGCCGCGGGCGGGTTGGCGGGCGGCTGTGCCGGGGGATCGACCTTGGCGGGAACAGAGGATTCGGCAGGCACAGGAAGCGTGTCCTGGGCATGATGGTCCTCTTTGGCGAACGGATCGCCGGAGCTTTCTGGCGTCAAGCGGCCGTCGTGCTCCGGATCGATTTCCGGCCGCGGGTCTTGCGGGTCAATGTTGTCCGGCATTGGGGCGTTACTACTGCTTCCTAACTCAGAACCGGTGTAGCGAGGCTAGGCCGCCGCCGGCTTTTCAGGCGATGACGGCGCAGCCTCGGCGCTGGCCGGGGCAGAGTCTGTCGGGACTGTGCCTTCGGCGGCTGCGAGGACTGGAGCCGCGTCGGCCGCTTGTACGGCCTCACCGGTGCTGTCGGCGCCCTGAGTTGCGGAAGCGCTTACGGTGGACGAATCCGTGGACGTTGTCGACGAATCGTACGAATCGGGATATTCGTAAGCCCCGTAGTCGTACGAAGAGTCGTAGTTGTAGCTACTGATCTCGCTGCTGTACTCGTTGGTGACCTGCGAAAGGGTGTCAGCCTCCTTCTTGATGTCGGAGGTTTCCCTTTCCAGGTTCGCCATTTCCCTATGCCAGGTGTCCTTCAATTCACTGGACGCCCGGCGAAACTCACCAATGGCCTTGGCAATCTGTTTGCCGACCTCAGGAAGCTTCTTGGGCCCGAACAGCAGCAACGCCAACACAAAAATGACAAGAGTTTCTTGCCAGCCTAGCGGACCCATCCGGAGAACTCCTTCTATCGAACCTATCCCTGATGATAGCGAAGTGGGCGTTGGATTTCAGCAGGCGCGGCAGGCGAGCCGGCCCGGGGGCCTCCGGCCGGGCCTCCCCCATCGCCGCACACCCCGCTGGTATAAGCTGTGATCGACCCAATGTATCGCCAGATTCTCCTCCTCTCCCTGTGCGGCGCGCTGCCCGGCTGGGCCGCACTCCACCCCGTTCATCTCCGCTGTGAATACCTGACAAATCCAACCGGCATTGAAGCGGCCCGGCCCCGGCTCAGTTGGGTGCTGGAGTCCCGCCCCGCGGCGGAGAGAAACCGCACACAGAGCGCCTACCGGATCGTGGTCTCCTCCGCCGGCGGAACCGTTTGGGACAGCGGAAAGACCGGCTCCGGCGCCCAGGCCCAGGTGGAGTACGCGGGCAAGCCGCTGGAAGCGGGCCGCCCCTATGAGTGGAAGGTGCAGGTTTGGGATGACCGCGGCCGGCCGTCCGGCTGGAGCGAAACCGCCCGCTGGTCCATGGGCCTCATCCACCCCGCCCGCTGGGCGGCGCAGTGGATCTTCGATCCCGCCGCCGTCGTGCCGCCGGACGCCGATGCCAAGGCCCGTATCTCCGCCCATTCCGGCTATTGCTCGCGCATGTCAGACCAGGCGTCGCTCGAAAAGTGGGTCGGCGTCGACCTCGGCGCGGTCAAAACCGTGGACGCCGTCCGCCTCTGGCCGGCGCGCGCCGAAGAGGGCGGGCCATCGTACCTGTTCCCGCGGCGCTACACCATCGAGGTGGCGTCCGACGCCAAGTTCACCGACGCGCGCATCATCGTAGACCGGTCCAAGCAGGATCAGGCCGTGCCGCCGCCCGATACCCCCCTGGACGTCCGCTTCGCCCCGGTCGCCACGCGGTTCCTGCGCCTGGTGCGCTTTGAAACCCCGAACTTCCGCGAGGTGGCGCACGCGCTCGTGCTGGCCGAGATGGAGGTCCTCGCCGGCGGCGTGAACGTGGCCGCGAAAGCCAACGTCATTCCCTTCGACAACCTCGAAAATGCCGGCTGTTCGCGCCTCTATCTCACCGATGGGCGCACCGCCTTTTCCGCCGGCGCTCCGCCCGTACAGCCCGTCTCTGAATTCCGCCGGAGCTTCCAGGTCGGCGCCAAGATCAAACGGGCGGTGGCCTATGCCACGGCGCGCGGCGTCTATCAGCTGCGCATCAACGGCAAAGCGGTGGACGACCGCGTGCTCGCCCCTGATTTCACAGACTACGCCCGCCGCATCCAGTACCAGACCTATGACGTCACCTCGCTGCTCGCCCCCGGCGAAAACGTCGCCGCCGCGCTGGTGGGCGCCGGCTGGTATTCGGGACGCGTGGGACTCTACCGCCGCCATATGTACGGCACCCAGCCGCAGCTGCTGGTCCGGCTGGAAATCGAACTCGCCAACGGCCAGACCCTCGTGGTCGTCTCCGATCCCTCCTGGAAGCGCAATCCCGCGCCCCCCATCGTCTCCTCCGACATGCTCGACGGCGAATGGCGCGACGCCCGCCGCGAAGCCCCCGGCTGGGACCGCCCCGGATTTTCAGACGCCGCCTGGCCCGCCGCCCTGGCAGATCCGAAGCTGGGCGACGCCGTGATCTCCGCGCAGCGCAACGAGCCCATCCGGCCGCTGATGGAGTTGAAGCCCCAGGCCGTGACCGAACCGCGCCCCGGCGTCTACATCTACGACATGGGCCAGAACATGGTGGGCTGGTGCCGCATCGCGGCGCGCGGCCAGGCCGGCTCCACCATGAAAATCCGCTTCGGCGAAGCTCTCTCCGAAGACGGCTCGCTCTACACCATCAACCTCCGCGGCGCGCGGCAGACAGACCAATATACGTTCGCCGGCTCCGGCCAGGAGAGCTTCGAGCCTCTGTTCACCTACCACGGCTTCCGCTATGTGGAGGTGAGCGGCGCGGCCGAAAAGCCCACCCTCACCGGCCGCGTCATCCACTCCGCGGCGCCCGCCGCCGGCCAGTTCAAAACCTCCGACGCCATGCTCAACCGCCTCATGGCCAACATCCTGTGGTCGCAGCGCGGCAACCTCTACTCCGTCCCGACAGACTGCCCCCAGCGCGACGAGCGCCTGGGCTGGATGGGCGATGCCCAGACCTTCTCCCAAACCATGATCTTCAACATGGACATGGCCGCCTTCTTCACCAAGTGGATTCTCGATATCCGCGACGATCAGGCGCCCACCGGCCAGTTCCCGGATTACGCGCCCAACCCCGGCATTCGGGACACTCCGCCCAAGCAGGTCGGCGCGCCCGCCTGGGGCGACGCCGGCGTCATCGTGCCCTGGCGCATGTGGCAGAACTACGCCGACCGCCGCCTTCTCGCCGAGCACTACGAGGCCGCCCGCCGCTGGGTGGATTTCATCGAGAAGAACAACCCGAACGGCTTGTGGCTCACCGCGCGCGCCGCCGATTACAACGACTGGGTGAACGGCGATTTCGTCATCCTCGACGGCTGGCCCACCTCCGGCGCCGCCATCCCCAAGCCGATCTTCGCCACGGCCTTCTGGGCCCACTCGACTGACCTCCTCTCCCGCATGGCCGCCGTGCTCGAAAAGAAGGACGACGCCGAGCGCTACGCCGCCCTCCATTCCAGGATCAAGGCCGCCTTCAATCGCGAGTGGGTGAAAGCCGATGGGCGGATTGAGGGCGACACGCAGGCCTCCTACGCCCTCGCCCTGCACTTCAATCTGCTGCCTCCGGCGCAGCGCGCCGCCGCCATGAAACACCTGCTGGCCGCCATCGATCGCTACAAGGGCCACCTCTCCACCGGCATCCACGCCACCAGCCGCCTCATGCTGGAGCTCACCCGCGAGGGCCGCCCCGATACCGCCTACCACTTGGCCATGCTCAAGGAGTTCCCGTCGTGGGGCTTCATGATCGAGAATGGCGCCACCACCATCTGGGAACGGTGGGACGGCTACATCAAGGGCCGCGGCTTTCAGAATCCCGGCATGAATTCGCTCAACCACTGGGCGTTCGGCTCCGTCGGCGAATGGATGTGGAGGACCATCGTCGGCCTCAATCCCGACGACGCGGCCCCCGGCTGGGCGCACTTTGAGGTGCGGCCGGTTCCGGGCGGGGGGCTCACTTCCGCCGAAGGCAGCTACGATTCCATCCGTGGACCCATCCGCGTGGCCTGGGACGCCGCCGGAGGATTCGTCACCGTGCGCGTGTCGGTGCCTCCCAACGCCAGGGCCACCGTCTACGTGCCGACATCGGATCCGGCCAGCGTCACCGAAGGCGGCAAGCCGGTGAAAGCGGTCAGCGAGGTCGGCAGCGGAGAGTACACGTTCCGGGCGCGCCTGTGACCGCCATCCGCTGAGCGCCGTCTGGACCCCGAAGCTCGATCCGCAGGCCTACTGCACGTTCTCCTGCGGATCCACCTTCTCCTGCAGCACCACCTCCACCAGCGCCACAATCTCATCCAGACTATCCCGAACCGGCGTCAGCACCGATACCATCCCAGCCCGCTTCCGCACCGTCACCCGTTCGCCGCTCGCCAGCACCCGCGCCATCTCCGGGAACATATCCTGGGTCAGCGCCCCCCACACCCAGAACTGGCTGATCTCGTGCCTGTTCCGGATCACCACCTGCACCTTTCCGGGCGCTCCCGCCAAGGGCATCCACAGGTTCAGGTCGCAGGGCCCCGGGCACAGCCGGGAGAGCCGGATCAGCGACTTCTTCACTGCCACGAACGGCCCGTGATTCACGTCGTAATTGTCCGAGGCCGCCCACGGATCCCGCGGGTCTTTCTTGAGCATCGAGGCCGCTGACTTCGCGGTCTGAATCTGTTTCACCAGCTCCCCGTCCACCATCGCCGTCGCCGCCTCGGCCACAAACTGCACGTCGGCCGCGAACCCCGCGGCTGCCATTGCCAATCCCAGCACGAAGACCCTCATCGCCGGCCCTCCTTCGCAAGCTCCATCACATACGCCCGCACCCGGGCCCACGCCCCCGCGTCCAGTTTTTCGTCAAACCGCGCATCCTTCGGCATCGCCTCGCCGATGTCGGCGTTCGTCCATTCCGATGGATCCCCGTCCGCCAGCCGCGGCCTCGGCGCATGCCAGTCTTTCACCTCGGTCCCGTTGTACCGCCGCGCCACCTCGGCCCGTAGCGCCGCTGCTCCCTTGGAAGCCGAATACGTCTCCAGCAGCGCCAGATCCTCCAGCGCATTGCGCTCCAGCTTCAGCCGCACGCTGGCCAGGGGTCCGGAGATCCCAAAGCGTTCTCCCGGATAAACCAGAGTCTCTCCTCCCCCTTGAAACTGGAACCAGGGATCTGCCCCCGGCGCCACCGTCAGCCACCGCACAAACCCATCCACCCCCAGCATCCACGTCTCCAGCAGCTCTTTCGTCACGTGCGACGACGGCCGCGCCACCGGCGGCGTCCCGCCGTAGATCCACACCGTGTCCCCCTGCTTCTTCCGCTCCAGCCCCTCTTCCAGGTACCAGCCGAACATCCCCCCGCCGCACACCCAGAAGTTGATCACCCCGGCCAGCTCCTTGAACTGGCGCTCCATCTGCCAGCTCGCATCCGTCCGGTACACCCACTCGACCGGCGAGCCGGCCGGCATCGCCGCCTTCATCAGTCTCTGATACTCCCGGAAGCGCTCGAAGTCCTTCGGAAACCGCGTCTCGTCGCCATCCCATTCAAACGCCTTGTAGCGCTTCTTGTGATTGAAGAACAGCTCCAGCTTCGTCTTCGTCCAGCCCTTCGCCCGGAAGTGCGCCTCCATCTCGCCCACCACGTTCACGAACTCGCGCTCGTAGCCCGGCTCGCCCCACCACAGATACGATGCCGGCCACTCCGGATTGATCGGCGTGTACACGTACGGAATCGGCTGCGCCCCGCGCCGCGTCTTCGCAAATGCGCTCCCGTCGAACAACGGCCCGTAGTGCTTGTCGTAGTACGTCCAATCCGCCACGTGCCTGTTCTTCCCCGCGCCCTCCAGCCGCGGAGCGAACTCCTCGCCCACCTTCCCGCCGTGTCCGTAACCCAGTTGATGGAACACGCCCCGGTGTTCGTAGTACACGCGGTGGTAGGCGTGGATCAGCCCAAAGAAGTCGTCGCTCAAATAGAACCCCGGCTTCTTCGCCAGCCCGGGATACTGCCCGCCGAACCAGCTCGTCCCGTACGCGTTGTGGTCCATCACCACCGCGTCCTTGTCCGGCACCCTGGCGTCCAGCACCCGCACCTCCACCGTCACGGCGGACTTCTGCCCGCCTGCCTCCAACACCACCGTGACCTTCTCCGCCCCGGCCCGCGCGTTCGCCGGCACCCACAGGTCCAGCCAGTAGCTCTGCGCCGTCTGCCCCGCCACTTTGTTGTCCGCCGCCGGCAGTTGCGCCGCCGCCGGCAGCGCCACCGGAATCAACGCATCCACAATGTACGCTTTGCTCTTGGGCAGGAAGTGGAACCACTCCCGGAACAGCTCGGCCTCCACTCCGCCCGACACCGACAGCGTGTACGCCGCCGCCGCCGCGCTCGTCACCACCAGCCGGCACGACACGTGCGCCGCCCGCGCGCTCTCCACCACCATGGATCGCGCCGGCGCCACGCCCGCCCCTCTGTCCGCCGCCGTGATCTGCCCGAACGGATCCACCCTCACGTGCCCCGGCAGCACCGTCAGGTCCGCCCCCGCACACACCGCCGCCGCGGCCAGCGCCAACACGCCTAACTTCATTTCGGTTACTCCTGATTGCACCAGCGATAGGTGAACAGCAGCAGCGCCTTGGCCGCGCTGTACAAAGTGTCCAGCTCCACGTACTCGTCCGCCAGATGCGTGTTCCCGCCGCGCGCGCCCCAGATTACCGCCGGCATCCCGAAGTGCTGCTGGAACACGTACATGTCGCAGGGCCCTTCAATCCCCGCGATCTCCGCTTCCTGCCCCAGCACCTCCCTGGCGCTTACCGCCATCTCCCGCAGCACCGCCGCCTCCGCGTCGCACGACGAGCCCGGCAGCCACCTGAGCGGAAACTTCACCGTTGGCGCCCACGGGAACAGCTCCTTCCGCGCCGCCACCGTCTCCTCCAGCCACTCGAAGAACTGCGCGTCCACGTCCTCCAGGCTCTCGCCCGGCATCGCCTGCCAGTACAGCTCCACCATGCACTCCTGCGCCGTCGCCATCGGCTCGCTCGTCCCCCACGGGCCCGTGTGGATCTTCAGCACCGCCACCGGCACCGGGTTCTCCAATCCCGCATACGCATAGTGCTTCGGAGCCAGCCTGGTCCGCCGCTCCGCGAACACCGGAATCTGCGACAACAGCCACGCCAGTTGCAGCGCCACCCCCGCATCCATCCCGCCGGCCAGAATCCCCGCGTTCGGAACCTGCAGCTTCAAATGCGCCGTCCGCCCGCCTCTCTGCGCCGGACAGATCCTGAGAAACGACGGCTCGCTCACCACCGCCGCATCGGCCAGATAGCCGCGCAGCCGCCCGGCCAGCGTCCCATTCACGCCGCCGAACTCCTCGTCCACCACGCTCTCCACCGTCAGGTCGCCTTTGAGTTGAACCCCCATCTCCGCCAGCGCCCGCGCCACCCACACATTCGTCGCGATCCCCGCCTTCATGTCGTTCGAGCCGCGTCCGTACAGCAGCCCGCCTTCGATCTGCGCGCCGAACGGATCCCGCGTCCAGTTCAGCGTCCCCTTCGGCACCGTGTCCACATGCCCCGTCAGAATCAACGACCGGCCGCCGCCGCTGCCCTTCTTCTGCCCCGCCAGATTCGGCCGCCCGCGGTAGTCCCGGCCCGCAAAGTACAGCGGATGCTCCTTCAAGCCGGTCACCGTGTCCAGCTCGTACAGGTCCGTTTCGAATCCCGCCCCCTGCAGCAGCCCTTCGCAGTACCGCTGGCACGCTCCCTCCGCCCCCGTCGGCGGCGTGTTCTCTGACCGCGTCCGCACCAGCGCCGCCAGAATCTCCACGAGATCCTCGCGGTGAGCGTCCGCGTATTGCAGCAGCTCTCTCTCCACCATCGTGTCAGCCGGCATGCGAGGTGTCCTCCTCGAAGCTCTCCATGGCCTTCGGCGCCAGCCGGAAGCCGCGGGTGTTCACTGCCAGATACAGCACGCCCAAAGCCAGCCAGCCGAACCCGGCCAGCTTCGCCTTGTTCGTCAGATTCAACCACAGGAACGTGCACACCGCCGCGCCCATCAGCGGATACACCAGGTGCTCCAGCGCCTGCCGCCCTTCCCTCTGCCTCAGCCGCACGTAGTAATGGCGCACCACGCTCAGATTCACCAGAATGAAGCCCGACAGCGCTCCGAAGTTCAGCAACTCCACCGCCAATTGAAACCGGAAGACCAGTGACCCCGCCAGCGTCACCGCCGCCATCACCATCAATCCCCTCACCGGAGTCGAGTGCTTCGGGTCGATCGTCCCGAACACCCGTTTCGAGATCACTTCATCGCGCCCCATCCCCAGCAGCAGGCGCGATGCCCCGGCCTGTCCCGTGAGCGCGCTCGCCAGCCCCGCCACCAGCAGCACAAACGTCAGCGCGCCGAACATCCACTGCCCGCCGATCCGCGTGCCGATGTCCAGAATCGCCGTGTCCGGCTGCGGAAACGCCGCATAGTCCGGCCACACCAGCGCCGCCAGGTAAACCGTCGCGATGCAGATCACACCCTGGAAGACGCACACCGCCACCGTCGCCCACCCAATGTCCTTCCTTGGGTTCAACGCATCCTCCGCCAGCGTCGAAATCGCATCAAAGCCAATATACGAAAGCGTCGCCACCCCCGCGCCCAGCAGCATCGGACCGGGGGCGAACGTCTCCTTCCGGAAGAACCCGCGCGTGTCCAGCAATCCCGCCCAGCCGTGCGCCGCCACTACGTAGTAGCCGGCCAGAGCCAGGAACGCCGCCGCGCAACCCGTCATGATCGCCATCAGCCAGGCGCTGGCCCGCGCCGTCATCCTGATGCCGCGCAGATTCACCAGCGTGATGCCCACCGTAAACAGCACAGCCCAGACCCACTCCGGCACCGCCGGCAGCAGCCTCGCCGCGGTGAGCGCGGCATAGATCACGCTCAGCAACGGGATCAGGAAGTAGTCGAGAATCATCGCCCAGCCTGCCAGAAAGCCAACGTGTTCGCTCAAGCCTCTGCGCGCGTATGTGTACGTCGAGCCTGCCGACGGATAGGCCGCCGCCATCTTGCCGTAGCTCGCCGCCGTGAAGAACATCGCCACCATCGCCACGACATAAGCCAGCGCCGCGTGTCCGCCCGAAAGGTTCTGCACGATGCCGAACACCGGGTAGGGCGCCGTCGGTGTCAGCATCACCAGCCCGTACAGTACCAGATCCCAGCGCGTCAGCACCCGCCGGAATCTCTTCGTTGCTTCCGCCTGCCCGCAAATTGGAGGGTTTGATGATTCCATTGCGAAGTCCCAGGCGGAGCCGCTCACGCGGCGGCTCCGCCCGGAGATCCGGATTCTACCAGCTCAGCCGTAGCGAGAACTGGATGATCCTCGGACCGTTGGTCTGCACGCTCATGTCCTGCAGGCCGGTCGTCGCGTTGGGATTCGTGTCGATCGGGTGGTTGAACGCGTTGAAGAAGTCCGCCGTGAACCGCAGCTTCACCTGTTCGGTGATCGCGAAGTTCTTGAACGCCGACAGGTCCGTCGACCACGCGCCCGGCCCGAGGAAGAACGCTCGCGCATTCGAGTTCACCGTGTCCGTGATCGGGGTCTGCCGCACCGTCCCGTTCGCCAGCGTCTGCGGCAGCCGGTTGTCGAAGTTGGCGCCCAGCGGGTGCGCCAGCCGCTTGCTGCGGTCCAGCGGAACCAGCGCCTGCAGCGCATTCTGGTCGACGTTCGTCGCCAGCAGCGGATTGAAGTCGCCGGCCCAGTACAGCCGCTGGTTGCGGTTGCTGTACTTCAGGTCCAGCCGCTGGTCCGAGGAAAGCGAAGGATTCCCGAACAGGTACAGCCCGGCGCTGACGCCCGTCCAGTAGCCGCTGCGCCAGTCGCCCATCCCGGCCAATTGCCAGCCGCCGATGAGCAGGTCCCAGCCCTTCGCCACGTTGCCGCCGTACTTCTTGCCCTTGCCGAACGGCAGATCGTACACCGCGTTCCACCGCATGTGATGCGGTGGAATGTTGGTGGAATTCTGGTAGCCCAGCTTCAACCGGTCGTCGTAGCTCGAGTTGCTGCCGCCCAGGATCTGGATGTTCTCCGGAACCTGGAAGATGCCGTTGGTCGAGTTGATGGCGGCGCCGCCGGAGGTGAAGCCGCCGGCATCCGACGTCGTCAGCGAACGGGTGTACGTGTAGAAGTACTGGAAGGCCAGGCCGCTCGAGAAACGCCGCTCCACTTCCGCCTGCAGCGAGTTCGTGTTCGAATAGCCCGTCTTGTTCGTCGCGTTGTTGATGCTCCAGTCTTTGTTCACTCTCATCAGATCGCGGTTTCCGGGAGGCGCCGTCTTGGTCGTCTGCACCCAGTTGTACTCCGCGATCCTCGAGTTCGAACTGAACTTCTGCTCCATGCCGGAGGAGTGGTTGCCAATGTAGCTCAACCGCATCGCCGTCATCCGGGCCAGCTCATACTCCAGCGTGAAGTGCCAGGACTGCGCCCGGCCGTCGCGCCAGTTGCGGAAGTCCATCGGCACCACGCCTTGCGCGCTCAACGGCAGTTGCACGAGGCCCTGCGTCGGAATGGTGACCTTGCCGATGTAGTAGCTGTCGAGAGGCTTCGTCCGGATGCCATAGCTGCCCGTCCCGTCGACCGTCGTCACCGGGTTCTCGTACCTGAGGTTGAACGGCGGGTTGGTGCGGGAGGCCTGCAGAATCTGCGACAGCGGCATGGTCCAGAAGAACTCGCCATAGCTGCCCCGCAGCACCATCTTCGGATTCAACTTGAATGCCGCGCCCAGACGCGGCCCGAAGTTGTTGTTGTCCGCCGGCAGCAGCGCGCCGGGGATCCCGAGGTCGTTCGCCGTCTTCCAGCTCAATCCGCGCGCCGCCCAGCTGGCCAGCACCGAGGGAGGAATGCCCTGGATGCTGGTCATCTTCGTATCGTTCGGCGTGATCACCTGGAACACTTTGTCGAGCGTCGTCAGGTCCACGTTGACCATCCTGTCGTACTTCTCCTTGTAAGGAGTCCACTTGTCCCAGCGCAGGCCCAGGCTGAGGGTCAGCCTCGGGCTCACCTTCCAGGTGTCTTCCGCGTACAGCCCGATCTCCTTCTGCCGGAAGTAGAAGTAGCCGCGGTTGAACTGCGCCGAGTAGTAGCTGGCCAGGCCGAGCGCCATCGTGGCGAAGCCGTCGCCCGTGTAGGACTTCGACCAGTCGCTGTCGGCATCGTAGAGCGAGGTCCACTCATGGCCGAAGTCGTGCTCGCCCATCGCCTGCTGCAGCTCGCGGATGTTGTTCTGCTCCGTCCTGTACTGCCCGCCGAACTTGATCGTGTGGGCGCCCTTCACCCAGGTGAAGTTGGGCTGCAGGATGTAGGCCGTCAGCATCTCGTCCTTGCGATTGTCGGCATCGTAGGTGAAATACGTGGACCAGTCTTCGTTGTGCGCGTACATGGTCGGCCAGCCGCTCTCGCCGAACGGATTCGGCAGGCCCAGCTGGTTCGCCCACGGGGTGCTGTCGGCCAGGGTGCCGGAGCTCTTCGGCGCCCGGTTCACCGCCAGCATGATGTCGCCGATGAACGTGTTCGTGAAGGTCTTGGTGTAGCGCAGGGAGGCGTTGTAGACGTTGGCGTCGTTGCGGCTGGTGCCGTAGCCGTTCTGGATGTCCTCCCGCGGGCCGCCGTACACGCCGCCCATCTGCTTGTAAGCGCGCTGGCTGTGCGTATAGCGGAACGTCAGCAGGTTGCGCTCGTTGAAACTGTGGTCGCCGCGGATGGTCAGGTTGTTCATGTTCGTCTTCACCGGATAGTAGGTGGCGAGGTTCAACCCGAGATAAGGATTGGTGCTGGACGTCGGCGCGTGCGTGACGCTGTTCATCGTCGCCAGGAACGGGCTCAGACGGCTGGTGGGAATGACGTTGCCTACGAAGGGCGTCCTCGCCCCGCTGGCCGTCGTCGACATCGGATCGTAGATCGTGTACTTCACGCTGTTGGCGTCTGTGATGTTGCTCAGGTCGCCGGCGAACATGCTCGCCGTCGGCACGGTGTCCTGGTAGAAGCTCTTCTCCCGCTGCCGCAGCCCTTCATAGGCCGCGAACCAGAAGCTCTTGTTCCGGCCGTCGTACAGCTTCGGGATCATCACCGGGCCGCCGGCCGACACGCCGAACTCGTTGCGGGCCAGAAACGCCGACGTATTCCCGTCCTGCCGCGCTCTCGCGCGCAGGCCGGCGCCGTTGTTGCGGAAAGTCTCGAAGGCCGCGCCGTGGAAGGCGTTGGTGCCGCTCTTGGTCACCACCGTCACCGTGGCCGGCCGCGAATACTGCGCGCCGCTGCCGACGGTTTCAATGCGGAACTCCTGAACCGTGTCCAGGCCGGGCTGCACGCGCGCCATGCCGCCGCCGAAGCGGTCAACCAGCGACACGCCGTCCAGCGTCATTTCCGCGGAGCCCACCTTCATGCCGTTGATGCGCGGGTTTCCGCCGCCTTCCACGCCCGGGGTCAAATCGAACAGCGTGGTGATCGACCGGCCGTTCAACGGCAGCTGCTGGATGCGGACGTTGTCCTTCACGCTGCCCACCTCCGCACTCTCCGTGTTGATCAGCGGAGCCGCGGCCGTCACTTCCACCAGCGAATCCACGCTGCCCACCACCAACGAGGGTTCGACCACGGCCGTCTGGCCGGCCACCACCGTCAGCGTGCCTTGCCATTTCTTAAAACCCTTGGCTTCCACGTCCACTTTGTAATCGCCGGGCACCAGGCCCTGGAAGAGGAAGAAGCCGACGTCGTTGCTGACGGACTCGCGAACCACGTTCGTGGCGACGTGCGTCAACGTGACCTTCGCACTGGGCACGGCGGACTTGGCCGGATCGTAAACGGAGCCGCGGATGACGGCGTTTCCGGATTGTGAGTAGACGGGCAGCATGATGCAAATCAGCAGCACCGCCAGGAAGCAGGGAGATTTAGCGAAACCAACCATCGGGACTACCTCGTTGTTGTCGATCAGACTCAATTCCGACCCAGATCGCAGATCAGGTCGTGGGCAAGACTCTTCGCGGCGCCCATGGCGCCGATCAGGGCCGCATCGGCGCCCAGCGCCGAAAGCTCGACGCGCATGGGCCACGGGATGACACGCCCCACCAGTTCTTGGATCCGGTCCTTGACCAGGGCGAACACGTCCCCGGACAGCACGATCAGTTCCGGATCGATGACCGCGGCCAGATCGGCCACCGCGATGCTCAACTTCTCAGCCAGTTCGTCCAACACGCGCGCCGCGACGGGATCGTCGTGGCGCATCGCCTCAGCCAATTCGGCGGCCAGATCGGCGCCCGCCATCTCGCCGGCGCCGGCCCGGGCCGTGCTCACTCTCTGCAAAATCTGATCGCTGGCGATGGCAGACTCCAACAGGCCGCGGTCAATGGTCCCATCGGCCGGAGCCGTGGCCCGGTCGAACACCATGTGCGCAATTTCGCCGGCCGCCCAATGCGTGCCCTGATACAACTGCCCTCCGAGCACAAGGCCTGCGCCAATGCCGGTGCCCAACCGGATGAGCACGAAGTTCCGGACGCCGCCGGCCAGGCCGGCATGCATCTCGCCGAGCGCGGCCAGGTTGACGTCGTTTTCCACCAGCGTTTCCACGCCGAAGCGCTTCGCCAAAGTCCTGCGGACTTCCACGTTGCGCCAGTGGAAGACGTTGCCGGCCTCCAGCACCGTGCCCGTGCGCGCGTCCACGCGGCCCGGGGCCGCCACCGAGATGCAACGCAGTTTGCGCCGCCGTCCCCGGCCGCGCGAAAGCAAATCCTGAACTCCGGCGCAAAGCGCGTCCAGCACATGCTCCGCGCCGCGGGCCGGGCGGATGGCACAGTTCTGCGAATCCATCAGGTTGCCGTCGAGATCCGCCAGCCAGATTCTCACCTGCGCGCTGCCGATCTCCACCGCCGCCAGCGCTCCGCCGCCGGCGTCGAACCGCAGCATCGTGGGCGGCTTGCCGCCGCGCGCGTCCGGCTCGCCTGCGCCGTCTTCCACGACGATGCCGCGCTCCATCATGTCGGCCACCAGGCTGGAGACAGTGGGCTTCGTCAGGCCGCTCTGCCGCGCCAGCTCGGCCCGCGACACCGGTCCGCCCATGCGGATCATCTCCAGCAGCAGCGCGGAGTTCATTTGCCGCATGCCGGATGCCCGCATCCGGCCCGAGTGGGTGTTTGGAGCTGCGCGTTTCACGGGAAGCCTTCCGATGCGGTCACAGCAAAGGTTAGGTAAGTTCGTTTACTTACCGTACCTAGTTGAGTGGACCACGGACCGGGATTTGTGTCAAGCGGGAATTGCAGGTTTGTTAAGAGTTTTTACAGACCCCTTGCCGCCGGATGTTCGCTGGGCTCCGGGGCCTGCCGGCGGCGGAGGTTATTCCTCCAGCCGGGCGTCGGCGAGACCCCGGACGGGGACGTTGTGCGCCGCGGCATAGGCGCGCGTGAGCTTCGACAGATCGGCACACCAGCGGGGGAGGGCGAGGCTGCGCTCGGCGGCGGCCATGTAGCCCAGGCCGGGGGTGCGGTCGGCCAGATGGTCCTTGGTGTCGTCGAGGACATGGATGAACTTGCGGCCGTTCACTTCGCGGCCCTTGGGCCACTGGCTCTTTTCCCAGGCGGCAACGACCTGCGCGAAGACGGCTTCGCCGTTGGTGGACGCCGACTGGGCTTTGTTGTGCGCGGCGACGAGATGTCCGACGGCCTGCGCATGCTGGCCCTTGGCGGCGGCGGCAGCGGCGGCGGAGAGGTCCTTTTCGGCGCCGGCAAGCGCGGAGAAGAGCTGCCAGTGATGGCCGGTGAAGCGGGCCAGAACGAGCATCATCTCGAGGTTGTATCGATTGCGTTCGACGTTGAGCATGGCCTCGAGGAGCGAGTGGACGAGCTGGTCGTTCTGCAAGGCGAGCGCGGACGCCTCGCCGAGGTAGCCTTTGTAGCGGGCGGCGAAGCGCGGCTGGAAGGCGAGCGTTGCGGGGTCGGGCAACACGGGCAACTCCAGAGTGAGGTCCTGGCGGGCGGTGCCGATGCCGGGACCTTCGGAGTTGCCGTAGCCGGGCTTACGGGCGCGCGAAGTCACGCGGTCCCAGGTGCGCTGCCAGGCGCGGGCCTGGCGCTGGAGAGCGCGGTAGTCTTCCACCAGTCCGGCGGTGTGGCCGCCATAGTAGATACGCATGAACTCGGCGGCCTGCTGCTCCGGCGTGGGCGAGCCGGGGTGCCAGGCCCAGGCGGCGACGGCGCTCCAGCCGAGCCAGAAGGATTCGTTGTGGAGGCCGGAATCGCCCCAGGCCGCGCCGAAGGCGCCGATGGGATTCATGCGCATGGCGCGGGCGGTGTTGAAGGTGTGGAATGCCGCGGTGAGGCGGCCGGCGGTGAAGACCTCTTCGAACTCGCCCATGACGACGCCGGGCGGCAGGCTTTCGATGGCGAAGTGATCGGGGAAGAGGAACTCTGCGCCTTGCATGGAGACGTAGATGAGCTGGCGCATGCCTTTGCGCATTTCGATGTCGACGAAGCTGTCGTCACCGACGACGCCGTCGATCACATCGGCGGGGATGCGTTCAAGGTCCTTGGCGAGCAGCGGGTATTCGAGCCAGGCGAGCATGCGGCGGCCGCGGGCGGCGAGATGATCGTGAGCGCGGATGGCAAAGTTGGCCCACTCGGCGCTGCGGTTGGCGGGGTTGTAGGGCAGGGTGCAGGCTGAGCCGATGCCGGCGTAGTAGTTCTCGTCGGTTGAGACGAAGAAGTAGTCGATGCCTTTGGTGGCGGCGATCAGGTCGTCGTACATCTGGAAGATCAGCTTGTAGGTGTCTTCGCGGCAGGTGTCGGAGCTGTAGTTGTTGCCGTCGGCGCGGAGGTGGGCGAACTGCGGATGCTTCAGGACGTAGGCGAAGTGCGCGGGGGACTGGACAATGGGGACGATCTGGATGTAGCGTTCGAGGCCGTAGTTGACCAGCTCCTGAAGCTCGGCGGGCGTGAAGGCGCCCGGCGCGCCGATGATGGGGTTGGACGGGTAGGAGAACTTGTCTTCGAGTTCGAAGCCGATGGTGTTGACCTTGAAGCGCGCAGCCCAGTCGAGGTAGCGCTTGAGGGTCTCCATGCGGTCCTGGTGGTGCTTGGTGTCCCAGTGGAGGAAGCGCAGGTTGAGGCGGGGCCAGTCTTCGATTTCACATTCGGGCAGGGTGTTGCCGGCGGCGAGCTGGAGCAGCGTCTGGACGCCGTAGAAGAGGCCGGCTTCGCCGTTGCCGATGATCTCGATGCGGCCGGGCGCGACGGTGAGCTTGTAAGCCTGCGAGGAGACTTCGGCGGGCGCGGCGTCGATGGCACCGGGGGCGGTGCGTAGGCTGATGAAGCTGGGCGAGTCCACGGTGAAGTTGGCCTTGAGGCCGGCTTCGAGGGTGCGGCGGGCGATGCCGCTGGGCGCCTGAATGCGCCAGGGCGTGGCGAGGGAGACGTCGCCGGGTTTGAGAGAAACGCGCTGGGGCGCGGGCAGGACGGCGTGGCCGCGGAGGAAGAGGGCGGTGGGCTCGGCGGCGTTCGCGGCGAAGACGGCGGCGGCGGTGCAGACGAGGAGGTAGCGCGGCATGGTGGGTTCCTTTAGTCGATCAGGCGGGCATAGGCCGCCGCTTCGGGCTCTTCGATCTGGCGCACATGGACTTGCGCTTTGGGATAGATCTCTTTGACGGCGCCGGCGGGCATGGCGGCGCCCAGCGGGGTGGCGAGGTCGATGAGGACGATGCGGCCGACGTGGAGCGCGGCGAGGGCGGGTAGATCGTAGTCTTTTAGGGCGCCGGGGACGAGGCCCTCAAAGACGGCGCGGTGGACTGGGTTTTCGACGATGGCGCTATAGGAGGCGACCATCTGGTCGAGGATGAGATCCTTGAACGGCACTCCGGCGGCGGCGGCGTGGAGCAGCGCGGGGGCGGCGTTGCCCTGGGCGGCGCCGTGGATGCGGTTTCTATCGACGCCGGGGCGGGCGGCGAGCAGGTAGAAAGCGCGTTGGATGTCGTAGGCGCGCTGGGCGGCGAGGCTGGTGTCGAGCAACACGGACGTCATGGCGGAGTCATAGTCTCCGAACCAGGAAGTCCAACTGTCGCCCTTGGTGGCGCCGAGGGGCCGGGTTTCGCCGAAGCCGCGGGCATCGATGGCGAGAACGGCGGCGCCGCGCCGGGCGAGGGCTTGAATCTCAGCCCACGCTGCGCGCTTGCCGCGGGCGGAGACGAGCACCACGCCCGGACGAAGGGCGGTAGTAGAGGCGGCGGCGGAGACGAGGACGGCGGGCACGACGATGCCGGGTTCGGATTCGTAGAGGAATTTCTCGATGTTTAGCCCGCCGCGGGATTCGTGGCCGTAGGGGCGGATGACGGGCGGCCTGGTCTCTTCGCGCCACTGGATGCGGCGGCGGACGATGTCGCGCGTGGTGGCGGCGGGGGTGTTGAGCGCGCGGGCGCGGGCTCGATTGAGGGTGTAGACGGTTTCGCCGTTGTAGGTTGTGGCGACCTGGCCGGTTTTGGTGACGGCGAGTTCGTCCACGGTGGCGGGCGCGACGGGCGGGTCGCCGGCGGGTGCGGGCCGGCCTTGGAGCCAGCGGCTGAACCACTGGTAGGAGGCGAGGCGGAGTTCGGCGGTGTAGCCGTGGCCTTCGTCGGTCTCGGTCATGGCGAACTTTTCTGGCGCAGGAGCGTAGGCGGGCTTAACGGCCTCGAAGGCGGAGCGTGCGCCTTGAATGGAGAAGAAGTCGCGGATGGCGGAGAGCATCATGTAGGGCTTGGGGGCGAAGGCGCGGATGAAGTCGGCGTGTTCGAAGCCGTTCGAGAGGAAGCCGGGGATGCACTGTTCGGCATCTTGGGGACCAATGGTTTCGAGGAGGCGCTGCCAGGAGGTGATGAAGCAGGAGGGGGCTGCGACGTGGATGCGGGGGTCGAGCGCGCCGAGGTAGGCGGTGTGGGTGCCGCCGCCGGAGTTGCCGGTGAGGCCGATGCGGGACTTGTCGACTTCGGGGCGGGAGAGGAGGTAGTCGAGCGCGCGGGTGGCGTCCCAGATGGTGTAGCGGGCGAGGGAGTCACCAACGGCGAGGCACTGGATGCCCATGATGGTGTGCTCTGTGGTGGAGGGAGGAACCTTGGAGCCTTGGAGGGCTTCGTCCCAGTGCTGAATGCGTTCGCCCTGGCCGTTCTGGTCCCAGGTGAGGGCGACGAAGCCGCGGCGGGCGAAGGTGGCGAGGATCTGCTGCCACACGGGGTAGGCTTTGGCGCCGGGCTCATGGCCGATGGGGAAGAGGATTGCGGGATAGGGCGCGGCGCCGGTGGTGGGGAGGTAGAGATTGGCGGTGACGTAGAAGCCGGGCTGGCTTTCGAAGACGATCTTCTCGACGCGATAGCCGTCGCGCTGGAGAGTGCCGGTGACGCGGGCGTTGAGGGGCGTGCGGTCGGGTAGACCGCCGAGGCCTTTCAGGAAGCCGGCGCGGAACTCATCGGGGGAGGCGGGCGTGGCTCGATGGCGCTGGCGGACCTGCTGCTTGAGGTAGTTGGGCAGCATGTCGCGGAGGCCGCGGCCGTCGGTCTGGTTGGTGAGGAAGTCTAGGGTGGGCTCCTGGGCGAAGGCGGCGGTGAGGAACAAGGGGCAGAGAGCGGCGGCGAGTTTCATGGGTTGTTCTTGTGGATGATCTTGGCGGCGATGTCAGAGCGGAAGGGCGGCGGCTTGAGTTCGAGGCCGTAGCCGAAGTGATTGGAGGCGCGGACGCGGCCGTGGTCCTGGCGGACGATTTTGCCGGTGGCGGTGTCCCACCACTCAATGGCGTATTCGCCGTCGTTGAGGCCGGTGAAGTTGAGGGAGGCGGCGGACTGCGCCGGGCCGGATTCCGCCTTGCCATCGACGATGCGGAAGGCGAGGGGATCGTGGAGCCAGAGGAGGGCGCGATCGGAGGCGACGAGGCCGTGGAGCTGGAGCGTGACGGGGAGCGAGGGGCGGGAGAGGCCGGGGCGGCGCCAGGAGCGTGCGGGGAGGTCTTCGCCGTCGAGGAAGGCGGCGAGGGGCTGGTAGTGGTGATAGAGATCGAGCGGCTCGACGTAGTTGTGCCACCACCAGTAGAGGCCGGTGCCGGCGGCGCCGCTGAGGGCGGAGGCCCAGATGGTGTCGTGGAAGTGGCGGCCTTCGGTGTCGATCTTGACGGCGAGAGCGGGGTCGTCGACGCCCTGTTCGCCGAAGAAGTAGGGCTTCGCGAAAGAGCTCATGAGGTGAGCGGTGTCCTGGAGGGTGTACTCGGCGGCGTCGTAGGGGAGGTCCCAGTAGGAGTGGCCCTGGACGATGTCGATGTCTGGGATGGCGAACATGAGGGGGTCGCGCCAAGAGGTGGTGATGAGGTGGCGCCAGGGGTCGATGGATTTGAGGTAGGCGGCCATCTCGCGGTGCCAGGCGGCGTTGGCGGCGGGATCGAAGCCCTCGTTGTTGTCGACCTCGTTCCAGAGTTCCCAGGCGGCGAGGTGGGTGGACCAGCCCCAGCGGGCGACGGAGTAGCGGAGGCGGCGGCGGACGAGTTCGCGGGCCTTTTCGTTGGTGAAGTAGTCCTGGGGCGTTCGGCAGGGGCCGCCGTTGGCGGCGTTGTAGGGATTGCGGGGCCAGCGGTGCTTCTGGCGGGTCTGCCACCAGACGGTCATCTCGAAGGCGAGCTGGTAGTAGATGCCCTGGCGGGCGGATTCGCGATCGACTTCGTCGAGGCGCCAGGCGGAGGCGAGGTCGTAGCGGCCGAGTCCGGTGGATTGGGTTTCGAGAGGGAAACCGGCGAAGCTGGAGTCGCCCGGGGCGGCGACAATGGAGATGTCTTGCGGGACGTAGTATTCCTGCCAGAGGCGGACGTAGTTGGCGCGGGCGCGGGCGAGCTTGGGAAGAATGCGGGCGTAGTAGTAGGTGCCTTCGCGGTTCTGATACATGCAGAGGTTTTCGCCGATGGGAAAGAAGGGGCGGCCGGAGGCATGCTCGAGGTAGGCGGGATTGCGGGGGCTGCGGCGGAGGAAGCCGGGGTGGGTGGATTCAGCGATGTTGACGGTGAGGGGATCGGATTGGCCGTCACGGCCATCGATGGTCCAGACGGCGGAGACGCGATGGGGTCCGGCTTCGGGGCTGGAGAAGCGCAGGCGCCAGCCGGGCGGGCCTTGGGCGGTGAGTTGTTCGATGCGCTGGACGCCTTGGGCTTCCGGGTTCTTCAGGGCGCGGGTGAAGTGCTGGTACCAGAAGGCGGGGACGCGGAGGGACTTGCCGGAGGGGAGGGTGATGGCGGCGTCGACGCGGGCGGTGTTGGGATCGAAAGGATTGGCGGCGGCGGGGGCGGGGATGGAGAGTTCGACCAGCTCATAGCGGCCGGCGGGCGGCGAGAGAAGTTGCAGAGCGGCGAGGGCGACGAGCATTGGTTTGTAAGCCGACTTTCCTAACTGGGGATTAGAGCATACCTGAGAACGAATCGCAATGCGGATTTCAGAAAAGAGGGGAGTGTCTGCTATTCTGGCGTCGCCATGGTACCGCTTCTGCTGCTGATGCTGAGTATGGCGGGGACGCCGTATGAAGACCGGGTGTTTTCGAGCAAGGTGTTTGGACAGGAGCGGCACTACCGGCTATTCCTGCCGGCGGGCTACGCGGCGAGCGGGCAGCGGTATCCGGTGATCTACTACTTCCACGGGCACAGTGACCGCTACACGCTGGAGCGCTACGACGATGGCAAGGACACCGTGCCGAAGATCGCGAAGTTCGTAGCGGAGCATCCGGTGATTGTGGTGGCGGTGGACGGTTATGTGGCGGAGCACTATACGGGGTTCTATGGTGGCGCGCCTTATGACGTAATGGCGGACGGAGGGACGTACGATTTTGGCGTCTATTTCCAGGAATTAGTGGCGCATATCGACGGGAGTTTGCGGACAATGGCGGGACGGCGGTACCGGGCGACGTCGGGGCTGAGCATGGGCGGGTTCATGAGCCTGTATCTGAGCGCGCGGTATCCGGAGCTGATTGGGAGCGCGTCGGCGTTCAATCCGGGGCCGGAGTTCTACATGGGGGCGAAGGGCGAGAGGGTGCTGTGGAGGCCGAAGGACCACGTGGCGAGCCACAAGCAGACGATGGTGCGGCTGATCCGGGCGAGCGGGGATTACATCAGCCAGTATCACGAAGAGACGCGGATGGCGTATGCGCGGGCCAGAGCGGTGGATTTCGAGTTCCGGCAGGACGAGTATCACCGGCACTGGGCGACTTCGATTGGCGAGACGTTCGCGTTTCACGAGCGGGCGTTTGCGAATCCGAAGCTGGGGAATACGCCGGAGACGTTTGATACCGACAATGCTTATCGCAAGTTCGGGGCGTGGGGCTGGGAGTTTGAGGCGGTGGGCGGCGGGGCCGGGTATACAGTGCTGCGGGACGTCCGGCAGGGCGGGCTGCGGGTGGAGACGCGGCGCTGGGCGCCGGATGGCGGCCCGGTGGCGGGACGGACGGTGCGGGTGTCGACGGCTGGATTATACAAAGCCGGGGTGGAGTATACGGTGCTGGACGCGCCCTTGAATGATGCGGCGGGCAGCGGAGCGGCGCGGCGGATTGCGGTGAAGGCGAGCGCGGATGGGCGGCTGCGGTTTGAGGTGGAGGGCAGCGGGCGCCAGGTGTCGATCCACGGGCCTGGGGCGGGCGGGCAGGCTCCGGTGGTGTTGCCGATGGGGCGCGGGGCTGTGCTGCGCGTGATGCCGGACGCGGATATGGCGGTGCCGGTACGGATCTACAATCCGCGGCTAGAGGCGATGAAGGACGTGGTGGTGGAGGTGTCGAGCGAGTATCCGATTGTGTCGCTGGCGGAGACAAAGACGCGGGTCGGGGAGATTCCGGCGGGGGGATTTGTGGATTTATCGAAGGTATTTCGGGGTCGATTTACGTCGGGCGGAGGGGATTATTGGCCGGCACGGATCACGGTGCGGACGGCGTGCGGGCAGGTGGGGCGGACGGAGGATGTGGACGTGTTGGTAGCTCCGGACGGAATGACGGCGCCGGCGGCGATGGAGATTCTGGATGGACGGACGATGACGTTCCGGGTGTTCAAGCAGAAGGGGAATCAGGGCGGGGGCTCTGCGATAGAGCGGAAGGTGACGGAGGGCAAGGGGAATGGGAACGGCGTGCTGGAGCCTGGAGAGGAGGCGACGGTGTGGGTGCAGACGAAGCAGGGGTTGGACCCTTTCGATAAGGGGACGTGGCACCGGGCGCGGGTGTATACGGCTGCGGCGTGGCTGGAGGAGGCGGAGCGGTTGGAGGAGCAGAAGGGGTTGGAGTGGACGGGGGCCAAAGAGCTGACAAGTGTGGTGCGCGTGAAGGGAGACGCGCCACTGGGGAGCGAGGCGGAGGCGGTGCTTTGG
>JACQZS010000281.1 GCA_016213725.1 Acidobacteriota bacterium
ACCCTCCGGAAACACAACGTGCTGAGTCCACACCGGATCAAATCGTTGGTTTTTCGTAGGAATCGTTGGTTTTTCGTAGGAATTGGTGGAAGATGCCCGGAATTGAGTTGAAACCGCGACTCTCGCCGGAGGTGCAATTGGAATGCGAATGGCATGTGGAAAGGAGAGTGGCGATCGAAGCAACGACATCAGAGACACAGATCTCGGCCTGTTGAGGCTTTGCGACCGGCCCCGTGCGGCGTGGGAGACCTTGCAGTTGGCGCTAGCCCGAATTTCTCACCAGCGCCCTGCTGCATCTCGTGGGAAAACTGTGTCTCTACTTCGTTGCGCTCGGCCGGCGCGCTCGATGTACTGTCGAAGTACGCCTGCGCGCGCCTTGGTCGCGCGCCTCGTGACGGGCGTGGTGAGGAATCCGGGCGAGGTGCACTTCCTGCGGGACGCGTTGGACCATCTACCCCGCAAGGCCGACGACGAGCGCATGACGGAACTGGGTTGGATCTACGCCCGGCGGACGGTGGAGGAAGCCCGGCAGCATCTGGGCGCGTGGTTGAAGAAGTGGGGCCACCGCTACCAGAAGCTATGCGCGTGGGTGGAGGCCACTCTCGATGAGGCGCTGAGGTTCCACAGCCTGCCGCGGCAGCACCACAAGCACTTGAAGTCGACGAGTCTGCAGGCGCAGTTGAATGAGGAGATCAAGCGGCGGACGCAGGCGGCGAAGATTCTCCCGCGCACGGCGAGTTGCCGAAGGGCGGAGAGGGCGTTGGCGGTGGAGATGCCCGAGAACCGGATTGATGGGACTCGCTACCTGAACATGAAGGATCTGGGAGAACACAAGAAAGAGCAACTGAGAGAAGCCGCAGCAGGAAACTCAAGGCTCACCAACGTGAACGTGCTCCCGCCAGGCCGCCCGTCCCGAATTGCGCGGGGATGGTAGAACGGCGCTAGCCGGCAAGGGTCGGCTACGCCGCTTCGCGGCGTCGCCTGCTCCGCGCCGTTCTGGAGGATCTGCGGTCGCGACGGGGGGCTCCGGCGGGAACACTTACGGTGTGCCGGCCCATCCACTTTCGCAGAAATTGAGGCACACAACTGGCGATCGGCACGTCTCGAGGGTTGAGCCAGCGCTTCACGATGGATCGCGAGACGTTGCTGTCTGGGGCATGGGGAGGGGAGAACTGCCTGTCTCGGACCAAGCGAGGATTGCGGCGGGAGGGGTTTTCGCGGAGCGGTTGGCTGGCATCCACATCCGCGGGTTTGTTCCACCCGGGAGATCGCTTCGCTGAAAGGAGAGAACAACTATTCGACGCGCCTGGGGCGTTCGAAGTCAGCGGTCATCTTTTCTGGAAGCATCCAGACGGCAGAGCCTTCCTTGTTGGTGAAGTAGATGTTCGAGTTGGAGGGCTTGAGAGTGTCGCCGTCGGCCCAAAGAGCGTAGAAGTCCGGGTGCGCGTTGACCGGCTTCTTGGCGTAAGTGTGGTTCCCCAGTTTGGAGTGGGTGAGCTGGCGGATCTTGTTCCAGGTTGCGCCCTGGTCGCGGCTCAGCCACATGACCATATCGCCGCCGGTGGTGTAGGGCTGAGGACCCGGTTCGGTGGGTGCAACGATGCGCCAGGCGCCATCGGGTTCGATCCAAAGGCCGCCGTGATCATAGTTATGGTCACTGTCGGCGAAGTGGCGGATCTGCCACTCCGACCCGGTCCAGCGCGCGGTGTACCACTTACGGACGCCGTTGGCAGGTCCGGAGTTGTAACCCTTGGAGGTGAGGTAGAGGATTACCGGGTGGCCGTCGCGGCCGAAGGCGACCTCTTTGAGATAGACCTTCAGACCTTCAGAGAGGTAGTCGTGCACGAGAGCGGGGTTGTTCGCATCACGCAGCGGCATCTGCAGTGTTTCGCCCCTGGCGTTTTTCCACGTCTTACCGCGGTCTCGAGTCTCCATGTAATAGATGTTGGTCCGTTCATTGAGGCCGACAGGATTGGGGTGCATGTCGAAAGCGGAAGCGATGCGGTCGCCGCCCTGGCCGGCGGAGGTGCGTTCCTGCGTGGTGACCTGATAGTGGCCGAGGTGAAAACGGGAGAGGAGCACGGGCTTCTCCCACTGACGGCCATCGGGGCTGGAAAGGCTGAGATAGAGGCTGCGCCCGCCGTTCTCGTAAAGCGTGTGCAGGAAAGTGAAGCCTTTCCCCGGCTGGCGCCAGATGTGGCCATAGGAGAAGTTGGTGGTGCGGATGAGTTCGAAATCGCGGATATCGTAAGGCTTGCGGCTGCGATGGACGTAGGATGGGCGGGAGGTGCCGTGGGCGTTGGAGAAGACCCACAAGTAGCCGTCCTCGTCGATCGACAGCAGCGGGTTATCGTGTGCGTCGTCGGTGTGTTTGTTGAGCAGGAGAGTGGGTTTGGGCACCATGCCGGTTTTGTGGTCGTAGTAAGAGACCATGTGCAGCAGTTCGGGCTTGCCGCTCTCAGGCGAATTGGAGAGAGAGCCGCCGTAGACGAAGAAGGTCTTGTTCACCTCGCCGGCATAGATGGCGATGGGCGACTGCTGTTGCGGGTAAGTGGCGAAGCCGCCCGAGTATTTGTAGACATATTGATCGCCGGAGGGCTGATTGAAATACCAGATGCCGCGATAGCCGGCGGCGACCTGGTTCAACGTGACGATGTTGGGCTCTGCGGGCGGCCCGGCGGCCCCGGCGATGGATGCCACGACGGCGAGCGCAGCAGCGGCGGCGGCGGCGGACAGACTGAGAGTGGTGGTGGTAAGTTTCATGATTTCCTCACGAGTAGACGGGCGGCTAGAACGACAGGCGCAAAGCGAAGCGGAACTGGCGTTCATCGGCGGCGGCGCTGGTGATTTCGGTGTAGCCGCCGAGGGTTCGGATGGTGCCATCGGAGTTCAATACCATGTTGGAGGCGTTGGCGCCCGGGTTGTTGAAGTGTGGAGTATTGGTGGAATTAAAGGCTTCGGAGCGGAATTGCATGCTGACGCGCTCAGTGATCCGGAAGCTGCGGAAGACGCCGAGGTCGAGGTTGGCGATGCCGGGCCCGCGGAGGATGTTGAGTCCGGCGCTGCCGTAGCGGGCAGTAGTGATGGCGCGGAAGGCGAGCGGGTCGAACCAGGACTGCCCGGGGCCGGTGCCACCAAGCATGGCCACAGCGCTCACGATCTGATCGGCGACCTGGCTGTTGCCGGGCGAATTCAGGCTGGCGGCGGAGGAGGAGACGGTGAACGATGTGCCGCTATAGATGCTAAGAATGCCGTTGATCTGCCATCCGCCGAAGAGGACAGCGGCAAGTCCGGAGCGCGCGAAGGGCTTGGTGCGGCCGAAGGGCAGCTCATAGACGCCCGAGATGCGAAGGTTGTGCGGGCGGTCGAAGTTGAGCCGCGAGCGGTTGCGATCGAGCACGAGCGGCGAATTGAAATACAGGCTGGAGTCGTTGTTTTCACCGTAGCCGAGGGCCTTGGAGAAGGTATAGGCGACTCCCATGCCGAGACCGTTCAGGAAGCGGCGATCGATGCGGAGCTGGAGGGAATCGTAAGCCGAGGTGTAGGCGGGTTCGTGAAGGGTGGTGGCCACGGTGCGGCCGAAGGCGGTGAAATAGGGACGGCCCGCGGCCCCCGTGCCGGGCAGGATGGCGGCATTGAGATCGCGGCGGTTGGTGAGGCGGATGGTGCGCGAACCGACATAACCAGCCTGGGCGACGAAGCCGTGCCCGACTTCGCCCTGGACGGTGAAGTTGTAAGACTGCACGTAACCGCGGCGGAAGTTCTGCTCGATGGTGAGGGTGGTGACAGTGGCGGGCAGGGCGACAACGCCGGAGGAGATATCGGGCAGCGCCGCCAGAGGGATGCCGGCGGCGATGCGGCCAGCGGAGGCGAAGGAATTGGCGGCGACGGCATTCTGCTCGATGACGGTGGGGTAAGAGCTGCGCAGCGGAATGGCAAGCGGAAATGGATCGATGCTGATGCCGTAGCCGGTGCGGATGACGAATCTCTGATTGGCGCGCCAGGCGATGCCGACACGCGGGGCGAAGAGCGCCTTGCTGGTGGTGACGCCGGTGGAGACGGGCGTGGAGCCTTCGCCGCCGATGAGCATCTGGTTGGTAGTCCAGTCGTATCGTTCGACGCCGCGCGTGTCGCGGGTGACCATGGGGTAGTATTCCCAGCGGAGGCCGAGGTTGACTGTGAGAGCGCGGCTGACCTGCCAACGGTCGCGGAAATAGAAGCCCATGTTGTAGAGGCGCGTCCGCATTTCGTCGCTAGTGGGGATGCTCTTACCGAGGTTGGAAGCATAGCCGAGCAGGAAGCCGGCGAGCGCATTGAATTGGTTGGGGGGGATGCCGCCATTGAGCGCAGTAGGCCCGCCGGTAAAGGTGAAGCCGCCGCGCGGGCCGTATGTGCCGGCGGGCTGGTAGTGGTTCATCTGCTGGCGGGCGATCTCTCCGCCCCAGCGGAGGCTATGGGCACCGATGGTGTATGAGGCATTGCCGGAGAATTGGAACTGGCGGTCCGTGCGGAAGCGGGGCGAGGAGTTCACGTAGCCACCGATACCCTCGTAGCTGCTGATCTGAAAGCCGGGCATACCGCTTTCGTTGATGGTGGGACCGTTGGTCCCCGGGATCTTGAGAACATCGAGGCCATAGTTCTTGCCGAAGAAGTCGTCGTGCCCGTACTGGCCTTGCTGCGTGAAACCGAAGTGGCCGTCGATGAGGAAGGCGGGCGTCAGCACGTGGGAGCCGCCAATGGTAAGGCTGTGCACAGTGCCGTTGTCGGTACCGGGAAACGTGGAGGCGACGCCGCGGCCACCGGCGGCACCCAGGGCGGCGGGGTCCTGAGTGGTGTACTGGAACAATGCGTAGCGGCCGAAGAGTTGGGTGCGGTCAGAGATGTTCCAATTCAGTTTTCCGTCGTAGTTGCCGCGGTTGATGCTCATGGGCGCGGACAGCAGCAGGTTCTGGGCGTAAGCGCTGTAGGTGGGGTTGGGCACATTGGCCAGCAACTGCTGGCTGATGGAATCGAGGCGGGCGGCGGGGATGACGTTGCCGGCGAACGCCTCCCGTCCGGTGCCGTTGGCGTTGCCCGTGAGCGGGTCGTAGATGAGGATGGGCACGTCACTGAAGTTGCCGGTGCGGTGCTGCGGGGTGGGGATGGTAGTGAGGCGGGTGTAGTTCTGGCGCTGGCGCATCCCCTCGTAGCTGGCGAAGAAGAACAGTTTGTCGTGGATCACCGGTCCACCGGCCGTACCGCCGAACTGGTTGACCAGATTCTTGGGCAGGTTGCCGGGCTGGGTGTTGAAGACGTTGCGGGCGCGGAGCCGGCTGTTGGTGTGGTATTCGAAGGCGCTGCCGTGAAACTGATTGGAACCGCTTTTGGTTTCGACGCTGACGATAGCGCCGGCGGCGAGACCCTGCTCGGCATCGTAACTATTGGTGACGATGTTCACGCTGCCGATGGATTCCAGCGGCGGCACGTATGCGGTGAGGTGAGGGAGCCAGAGGTAGGTATTGCTGGCGCCATCGACGCGCGTGTTGTTGTTGCTGCTGCTGGCGCCGTTGACATTGGCCACCATGGAGCCGGCTGGATTGCCGGCGATGGAGTTGGAGTCGGAAGGGGGGGTGACTCCAGGCACGAGGCCGAGCAGGCTTTGGAAGTTGCGGTAGCCGCTGACGGGCAGGTTGTTCAGTTCCTTGCCGGCGATTTCTCTGCGCACATCGGAGCGGTCGCTTTGGAGAGGGGGCAATTCATCGGTGACTTCCACGGTCTGGCTGCCCTCGCCCAAGATGAGATTTACATTGATCCGGACGACCTCGTTGACGCCGACATTGACGTTGGCGCGATGGAAGGCGCGGAATCCAGCGGCGATAACGTTCACCTCATAGACGCCGGATTGGACGTTGGCAAAACTGTAGGAACCGGTGCCGGAGGCTTTGGTTTCAGTGGCCGCGCCGGTTTGTTGACTGAGAAGCTGGACACGGGCACCAGGGACTGAGGCGCCTGACGGGTCAGTGACGTCCCCTAGCAGGGTTCCATACAGGACCTGCGCTGGAGCAGGCACGGCAGCGATGGCAGCGGCAGCCAAGGCAATGCCCCAAACGCGGGGTACAATCCAAGATCTCAAGCGAATCAGCCTCATGCATTTCTCTCCTTGGAGAATTTGAGTTGTATCATCATTCGCCAAGATCGCCTGCGGGTGGTAGTTTCGAGGGGTCAGTTACGGAGTGTTACGCAATAGAATCAGAGATTTACTGAGCCTTATCCGGCACGGGAGGGCTGGCGGAGTCACTCACGTTAATGGCCCGGAATCCGACGATGCGGGCGCGACGGATCTTGGATTCGAAATGTTCGGCCTCGACGACGGCCTCGAAATAGAGGGGTTCGTTGGAGGCGCGCCAGGTTTCAGTAAGAGAGGCTAGGCTGGGGGGCGAAGTGACGGCAGCGGCGAGAGCGGCGGTGTCGAGGCCGAGCAGCAGCATCAGGCGCGAGCCCTGAGTCTGGCCGGGCACGACTGCGACGATCCCGTAGCGGAATTGAGGCCGGGAGGGATCGCGGAGCGCCCTCCAGCCGCCTGGTTCACCGGGGGAGGGCGATTTCGAGATGACGCCGTCGGAAGCGTCGGCAGTGTAGTTCAGCTTGTTCAGGAACGGCGTGAGTGCGGCGTTGGTGGGCAAGATTCCCAGGAAGATGACGTTGTCGTTGCCGAACTGATCGAGCGATAGTTCCGCCGTAGCGGAGACATCGATAGGAGTTTTGTGCTCGGCGAGGAAGCGCGTCAACTGAATGGCAGCGGCGGTGTCGCTGGAGACGGAGTAGCTCTTGTTGAGAACCGGAGGTCCGAACTGCTTGACGAATGGAGCCAGCCGTTCGCTAGCCTGCCAGCCGTTGGGATCGTTGTTATCCACATCGCGAACGCGCATCCGGCCCCAGTTGTAGAAGACGGGGCTGGGATAGATAATCCGTGTGAGGCGAGCGGGCTTGAGCATGGATTGCCAGAGAGGGGGCAGACTTTCCGAGGCGCTGAGAACGCTCAATTGCCGCCGAAGGGTAAAGTTGGACCAGGCGAGCAAGGCAATCAGGAGGGGTGCAGCGATGACGGCGAGTCTCCGCCAGGGGAAAGGCGATGGAGCGACAGCCGGCAGGGGCGGAACGTATTCTTCGACCTCGATGCGGTGGGTGCCAGCGGGGATGGCAAGGCGGAAGAGGTCGTCCTTGCCTTCATTCTCGTAGTACTGCTTGAGTTTCTGCCTGAGCCGGGAGATTTGGACGCGAACAGTGGCGTCGGTGCGCGGATCAAAGTCCGAGCGTTTGCCGAAGATATCGACGGCGATGGCATACTCATTCAAATCGCTGGAGTTTCGGTGGTCCCAGAGGTAGAGCAAGAGCCGGCGCAGGGCAGGCGCGCGGGACAGGGACAGGTTGTTGGCGAGCGAGGCGGGCAGTTCAATAGGCTGCGATGCAGCCCCGACCCGTCCGGAGGTAGCCATTCCAAGATTGTACCCCTGAGCCAGACTTGTCTTGGGCTTGGGGCAGACGGGGCATAGGTTGTTAGGGCGGCGGGCCGGAGTCAGGCACCGTGGCAGCGGGGAGGCAGAGGATCGGGAGAGCCGGAGGCGCCTGTTCGCGTGGAGTTCGACTCTTGCGGAGTGCTTGCTGTGCAGCTCCGCGGGAGCAGCGATGGTGTTCCATGCGGGCGCAGACAGCGGCGGAGCAGGTTGCCGCTGCGGGCGGAGAAGCGGTTGGGGGCGGCGTCGTACTTCTTGAAGAAGGCGACGAGGAGGAGGAAGAAATAGTACTTGCGGCCGCGGAGCCAGGCGCGTTCGGCGGCGAGGGTCTTGAAGGCGGGATCGTCGAAGCAGGCGGCGGCGCGGATGGCGTCCTGTTCGGCCTGGCGCTTGAGATCGCCGGAGAGTTCGAAGTTGGCGGCGTAGAGGCCGTGCTTGCGGGGTTGTTGCGGTTGGCGGCGAGGCGCTGGAAGTCGGACTTGGGATGGAATTCCCTGTGTACGGCGATATGGGTGCGGTGGAAGTTCTCGCGGCGTTCGACGCAAGTGAGGATGATGGAGGGGGAGGGGTTGAGGGGGTGGCGGAGGTCGATGGGTTCGGGGGTGTGGTCTGTGAGATTCAGGGTGGCAGGGTTGGGGTTGGATTCGTAGATCTGCATAGGATTTCGGGCTGGCCAGATTGTTGCAGGCGAAAACGCGAACAAATCGCGAACTATCAAGTCGAGTGACGGCAAGTACGCTGAAGCTACGCTTCCAAGAGCTGTGGCCGGGCTCGATGCCGGCGCTCGAAACCGCCAGATTGCCTAGCGGGCGAGGTGGAACTGAATCCACTTGAAGGGGAGGAACATGGAGACTTGGCGCTGGTAGGTGCGGTAGGCGTCACCGAACTCGTGGACGAGCTTGCGCTCTTCCAGGAGCGTGCCGACGACGATGTAGGCGGTGAGCACGGTGTTGCCGACCACGGAAGCCGGGTCGAGGTGTCCGGACCAGATGAGGAGGACGACGGCGGTGTACCAGGGGTGGCGGACGAGGCCGAGGACACCGCGCGAATCGATACCGCCGCCGGCGGCCAGGCCGCCGGAGGATGGCCCGCGCAACTGGCTGATACCGAAGAACTGCAGGAGGCTGTAGTGCCAGGCGCCGGCGAGTGCGAGGAGGATGCCGCAGGCCTGGAGGAGATACTTGAGAAGCAGCCAGGCGCCTTCCCAGCGGAAGAGCGGCGGCTGCCTGAGGGTGTTCGCATACCAGAGGATGGGGATGAGGGTGAGCACCGCGACGGCGTTGAAGAAGAGCCGGTAGAAGCGGAAGGAGTGGCCGAGGGTGTGTTTGAGAAAGCGGGTGGCCGTCTCAGAGATCATGGCGCTGTGCAGGGTGCAATAGGCTGTCCAGGCGAGGGCGAGGAAGAGGTACTTCATGTGTTCCTCCGACCGGTTTCAAGACTACAGTATCCAGTGTCGCGCCGCGCCGCTCGGATGTGGCCCGAATCGCGCCGGCGAGGGCTGCACCATCGAAGAAAAATGTTCGCGCCAGAACCCTGATCCTGAACGGCGATGGCGCTTAGTGGCCGAGGTCGTGGTGTTCATTGAACGTGGTGAAGAATGCTGGTTGCAGCGTGCGTAGTGCGTTGTACGTTAGCTGGTGGACGGAGAGGATAAAAACGCTTTTCGCTCGTGTCGTGGCGACGAACGCGACGCGTCGTTCTTCGGTGGTTTGGTCGTTCCACCATTGCTGGGTGATGCAGCGGCGTACTCCGCTCTTCGCAGGCTCGGGGCAGTGGAGGATGACGATATCGAACTCGTCTCCCTTGACGCCGTGAACCGTGGACAGCATCACGTCGTTCAGCCACAGGGGTGGCGGAGTGAAGACGGGCGGTTGTCGTAGTCCGGCCATGTCTTGTGTTGTGCGCAATGCTCGGTTGATGCGCTCGTCCTCGATGGTGAGCCCCAGGGTCGTGACGGCGTGTCTGAGTGACGGTCGGAGGCGGGCGATCCACCCAGCCCATGTTTCCCCGTCGACTATCGTTGCTGCCGTGGTGAGCAGGTGCCAGACGGCCTGGCGCCACTGTTGTTGTGTGATGTTGTGTTGGTCGAGAACGGTCTTGGTGGGGAATGCATCCTCAAGCGCGAACGTGCTGAGCGCGGCGCTGGCGAGTTGTCCCGCACGGCGTGCGTCTACCGGAAGGATGGTGGCCGCTTTGTGGAGTTCTGCAGCGAGCTTACATCCGCCGGGGAAATCGCTTGTCGGGTGGCCTCGCAGGTCGTCGAGCGTGTCCGTGCGCCTGGCGAGGACGGCGATGCGGTCCCCGGTTTGTCGGTAGGCGGCGAGGGTCTGCTCTAGTGTGGTGGTTGTGTTGTCGTGCGCGATGATGATGGCGTTTCCGGGGACGCCAGTTGGTTCGACGGGGTTGTGGCTGTGCGCGAGGTGACTTGCGACTGCCGCGACGTTGGACGGACAACGGTAGGTTTGGCGGAGGTCGAAGTTCTTGCTCCCTTCGAGTTGTTCGAGGTCGTTCATGAGGCTGGGGTGCGCGCCTCCGAATTCGTAGATGGATTGGTCGGCATCTCCGACGATGAGGCCATGAACGGTGGGTTGCGCCAGGAGTGTGGCGATGGTGTGGGCAAGGAAGTAATTCGTGTCTTGATACTCGTCCACGAGGATGATGGGGAATCGTTGCGTGATGAGTCGTGCGATGGCCTCCCCGTGGTCGGGATGGTGGAGGAGTTGGTATGCGAGGAAGTGTGTGTCGCTGTGCGTGACAAGGCCTTGATAGCGCCAGACGCGGAGCTTCTGTCTCAACACCTCATTCCGTCGGTTCTCGTGTACGGCTGCGGCGCGGTACTGTGTGACCCCGTTGAGTCTGATGTTTCCCTGGTCGTCGCGTCCGATGAAGGTGATGTCGGTGAGTCGTGATCGTTGCGCGCGGTGTGGTCCGATTTGTACGTCGGCGTTGTAGTGTTGGGCAATGGGTGCTGGGAGGAGCCGTGTCCCATTGTGGTTCTGGGTGATGAGGTGTGCGAATGGTCTGATGATGAATCGTAGGATGAACCCGTCGATGGTCGTGGTGAGGTGTGGGTGTGGCAGTTGTCCTGCGCGTTGCTCGATTTGTTGTTGTGCCACGTTGGTGAAGGAGAGGGCGGCGATTCCTGCCCGCTGATCGTGCCAGTCTTCGAGCGCCTTCTGGAGTGCTCCGACGAAGAGTCGCGTCTTTCCTGTTCCTGGTCCGGCACGCACGATCTTGATGCGGGCGGGATCTGCGATGATTGCTTTTTGTTCCGGGCTGAGGTCATCGTCCCAGGGCATGGTCGATTGCCTCTTCGAGATACGTGGGGATGGTGAAGGTCGGTACGGTGTACGCTCCTTGGGGCGTCTTTTCCTCCAGGAGTGTGGCGAGTGCTTGTGCGAAGCCCGCTTTCTGTCTTCCTCTGTCGGCGATGCAGATGGCGCGCCAGATGTGGAGTGCTTGTTCTTGCGTGGCCCCGAACTGTGCAAGTTGTGTCTGATTGAGGATCTGGGGCATGCCGTCGTGGCATTCCTCCCAGGCGGTGGCCATGATTGCTGGGTTGGTTGTTCCGGCGTTGGCAAGGTCGTACTCGAATGTGACACTGGCTGTCTTCACGCGGAGGACGGGGTTGGTCGCGCATTGTGTTTCGAGGTTGGTGACTCTGGGGGCTTTGGTGCCGGTGGCTGGTGTGGCTTGCGCCCAGTTGTCTTTGTCGGTGATGTCGGGGTCGCTGTCGGTGACGAGGCTTGTAGGGATGCGTAGATGGTCGGTGCCGAAGAGTTTGGCGATCGTGCTGAACTCGACGCCGCAGAGTGGGATGACACTGACCGCGTGGTCTTCGAGTGGTGTTCCTCGTCGTCGTGCCAGGACGGGGAGGAGGAGTGCCTCGGTGATTCCTTCGACGATGATGAGTCCTCGCGCGAAGAAGAGTGTTGCTTTGGTAACGTCAATGAGGCGTCGGAGGTGTGCTTGTTCTTTGGTGGTGAGGGTGAGGGTGTCTAGGTTGGTCGCGCTCAGGTCGTTGGCGGCGCGGTGGATAATGGTGAGGTCGCCGATTGGGACGTGTGCGGCGATGGTGGGGCTGTGGCTGGTGACGATGGTTTGGACGCGATTGTCGCTGGTGGGTTGTCGTAGGCCGTCGGCGAGTTTGGTTTGGAGTTGTGGGTGGAGGTGTGCCTCTGGTTCTTCGACAAGGAGGAGCGGCATTGTGGCGTCTTTGGCCGCATGGAGTTCGGTCATGACGGTTGCTAGGTAGAGGAGGTTGTTGTAACCGAGGCCGTTGCAGCGGAGCTCTTCAATGTCTTCGTCGGGTATGGCGGCGGTTGGATCGCGGGTTGGGTTGTTGTCAATGACTAGTCGGAGGTTTTGTGCGATGCGGTCGAAGGCTGGTTCGCTGGTACGAATCAGGCCTCCTTGGCTGAGGGTGGGGCCGATGGCTTGGTTGTTTTGGGCGCTAATCTTGGTTTGGACGCCTTTGATGAACTCGTTGGTTTCGAGGGCGGTGTTGGCGGTTTTGATGATGTCGGCAATGCTTGTTTGCTGGTCCTTGGTGGCGAGGGTTTTGAGGAGTTTGGCGAGTTTGCTTTGTCGTCCCGGCTGCAATGCGCTTGTGGCGTTGCGGAGCGCTTCGAGCATGGTGATGGGAATGCCGTGGAGGATGTCCTCTGCGATGCCGCTGTCGGTATTCGGGTGGTTGCCGCCCCATCGTCGTGTCGTCCAGCGTTCCGTGGTGGGGTTGTAGGTTGCGGTGAAGTGAATGCTTGCCGTGATGTTGGGTGGTTGGTAGTCGAGGAGGTCGAGAAATTCTGCTTGTTCGGCGGTGGTGAGCAGGTCGAACCACAGGCTTACTTGTATGGTCCGGCTGGTGGTTGGTCTGGTGATGTCGTCCGGGGTCAGTCGTGGGGTGTCATTGGAGAAAGCTGTTGCGAGGGTGAGGCGGAGCGCGTCGAGGAGGTTGGTTTTTCCGATGTTGTTCTCGCCGAGGAGCACGTTCAGTCCTGGTCGGAGCGTCAGGGAGAAATCCTTGAGGTTTCTGAAGTTCTTGACGGTGATTCTGGAGAGGTACATGAGGATGTGGAAGTGCGACGGCTTAAGTGCGTTACGTCTTCTGCAATTCTATGCAGTCCGCGTCGCCAGCGCTCACTTGCGAAGCGTGGATTGGTCGACGGACGTCCAGGGGGTGCCGGTTCGGTGGTAGATGTACGCTGCTACTGCAGTATCACCGGCAGTGAGTAAAATGCCGTGTTGTTTTGACCCGCCCCGGAAAACTCTACCGCCGGAAACTGGAAAATCGACCATCATGGTCCGGGTGGCTGCCCACTCGGACAGAGCGCCTTCCTCTTCAGTGTCCTGACATCGCACTCGCTGAAAAGTGTGCAGGATGGAGCGTCTTTGATATTGATCAGATCGCGACGACGGCGATTTCGCGGCCGGAGGCCCTGGCGAGGCGGCCGATGTCGCCGGGATCGCTGGTGAGAATGGCGGCCTTTTGGCGCAGGGCAGTGGTGACCACAACGGCGTCGACGATATCGGAAGTCCTGGTGGCGCCCAGCAACCGCCCGGCTTCGTGCGCTTCGGTTTCGCCTAGGGAAACTACCGTGCACCCGGTCAAGAAGTGCCGGAGCTGGACTTGTTGCGGGGACCGGCTCACCTGGGAGACCACCGGCGCGGGGACCAATAGAGCTATGCCCAGCTCCAGGCGGACCTTGTGTTCAGCCCATGCCCGCCGCTCGTTCTTGTCAGCGGCGACGAGGACACCGGCGTCGTAGACGACGGTGGTCATGCCGGCCTTCGGACCGGCCGCGATACCCGGAGTTGAGCGCTCACGCTGCGGCGAGCTGCGTCCATCTCCTCCGCCGTGAACGATCCGTGCTGCTTCTCCCACTGGGCGACCGCCGCCAGACCAGCCCGGCGCTGCAGCGCCATGCGCGCCGCGGAGGTCATCCAGGCAGAGACACTCACGCCGTCGCGGGCGGCCGCCGCGAGGATATCTTCGTGAATGTCGGGGTCAATGGTGATGGCGAGCTTTGGCGATGGGTTGCCGCGCGGCATACAACTATCCTACTACAGTAGGATAGTTGGCAGCGTCCGCGCCGAGGGCGAGATTGTCCCTGTACTGAAGAGTGGATCAACCAGCCAGAATTCCACACGCCGCAGCAGCTTCTTCCGGGAACTGGGACTTGAATGGGTAGGCGCTCCCGCGCTAAGAGCGATTGAGTTTGGGAGAGGATGCCCGCGGGGGGTGGAGAGTTGTTTAAGAGAAGTGAGACATCAATAGGGAATCGGGGGACTGGGGGAGTCATGGAGGATGGCGGCGGTTGCTTTTACCGGATTCAACCGGAGAGGACTCAACTATGGTTTGGATATGTCGCTAGCGGGGCGAATCCCGTTGGATCCAGCGGCAATGGGCGGGAGGCCGCGCATGGGGGATTGCGCGTAACGGTGGGGATGATTGTGGAGGCGCCGGCGGCAGGGCGGAGGGAAGAGTTATTTTCAGACGATGCGTGCCTGGAGAGGGGGCATTCGGGCGGGTTCTACCGGCACCCGGCAGAGCCGGGCCTTGCCGTCCCACGAATAGCTCGATGTCACTTGCCCTTTGCCTTGCGCCTCTCTTCGCGTTTGGTTGAAGGAGTCTGCTGGCGGGCCGCTTGGTTTCCGGTGGGCATCCACTGTGGCGCCTGGTCACCACGGACGACCTCGATGATGCTGAATACGTCGTCCTTGTCATCGGTGTTCACGAGGGCGAGATCGCTTCCTCGGACGCCTCCGTGGGCCAGCACTGCGTCACGCAGGGTGACGGTTGCGTCATGCCATTGCTTGTCCCCGTTGCCGGTGACGGCAAGCGCGGTTTTCATGACGGGCGCGCCGGCGTCGTAGACCAGTTTCCAGCTCGAGCCTGCCTGGCCGTCGTACCAGGCGACGTGGACCGTCACGACTTTGGGCTGCCGATTGGAGAAGAACCTGTCGTGCAGCTTGAACTGGAGGGAGTCTTTGCCGGAGGCATGCTCGAACCCGCGGGCGAACCGGGCATAGATCGAGGAAGCCGGGGTGATGGGTCCGCCGACGCGCCACAAGGGTATCGAGGTTGCGTCGGCGTCAATCTGGTAAAGAAAGCGGGAGTAATTGTCCGGCCAGATATCCCAGCCTACATCGTTGAATCCTTTTTGCTCGCGCCGTTGTTCCACCTGCCCCAAGGTGAGCGCCCCGGCATCGTCCACTTGGGCGCCATACCTTGAGAACTGCCGGCAGATCTTCAGCATGCGCTCCACGTTCTGGCGTGTGGCCTTTCCAAATCTGGCTTCGGGATAGACCTTGGTGTCGGCGGCATCCAGACCCTTGTGCAGGGCGCAGAAGGCGCCGGCCGCGCTCTCGGGACGGATTTGTCCGGCGTAGCGGTTGAAGAAATAGAAGGAGTGATCGAAACCATCGGCTTTGGCCGCCTCGATGGCTCCGGCGGAGATGTCCCACACGCTCTGCCCGCCGTTGAGCGCATTCAAGGCGCCCCAGTAGAAATTGAGCGGCAGGTTGAGCTGGTAGAACGGCCGCGTCCAGGTCTGGTCCATCTCGGAGCGGCGGAAGAGCGTGAGCCCCTTGGGGTCGATGAGAAAGCGGGTCCATTGATCATACAGGCTGCGCTCGCCGCTCAGGTGATGCCCGCGGGAGAGCGCCCCATTCTTGAAGCCGAAGCCGCTCTTGCAGTGAGCGGCCACCCAGTCCCATTCCCCGGCAAAGCCCTGGGCGCCGTCGGCGTCGCCGCCGATCGAATTGAAGAGCAGGTCGATGGGCCGGCCGGGGCCCTGCTGGAAGGTGCTTACGAACAAGGCGAAGGCATCCAGACGAAAGGCGCGCCACTGCGGGGAGGACTTGGGCAGGGCGTAGCGGGCATCTTTGGGTTCACCTTTGTACGCGCACTCATCACCGGTGCATCCGGTCTTCACCTGGATGAAGGCGATGCGCGCCTGCTTCTCGGCGGGATAGCCGCGGATGTGCTTCCCGAATTCCGTGATGAGCCTTTGAAAGTAGGATTTGTAGGACGGGGCGAGGGGATAGGGATAATACGGCCATTTGCCCTCGTGCCGCTCATCATCGGTAAACACCTTGGGGACCCCGTGCGCGTAAATCCACGCCGGCGCCTCCGGGCCGACGCCCAGCGAAAGATACAGGAACATCTTCTGCTGGACAGCCTTCTCCACCGCCTGATCCAACCCGCTCCAGTCAAAGGCGCCCGGCTGCGGTTCCACGTCGGCCCAAGCCGCGTTGAACGAAAGCCCCTTCAGAAAGGGGTACTGCTTGGGGTCGAAGGAAGCTCCCCGATCCCACACGCCGAAAGAGCTCACGGGGACTTCGGCCCAAAGCGCGCCCAGCGCGATAGCGGCAGCCAGACAGACCGGGGCCGACCTCCGGAAGAGAAAACTCACCCAAGAGCGAAGGAGGTTCTTGAACTGGGCCGGGCTTTTCGGACAGACGGGCGAAGTCATTCGCTCCAAGTGTAACCCCTTGTTCCATGAAGCCGGCGCTTTCGCGCAAGGGCCGCGCCCGCGCTCCATTTGACTGACCCGGCGCGCTCTCTTCCAGCTCAGCAATTGCCGGACTGGGTGAGTCCGGTGGAGCGGCGGGCCAGACCGCGGCCGGTCGTTTTCCTATGCAGCGCATTCTCCTATTGCATTGCGTCACGAATGCTGTATACTGAACCACATGGTTCAGTATTATCCAGCCCACTTCGATGCCTCGTTCGGCGCGCTCTCAGACGCCACCCGGCGCGGCGTTCTGGAGCAACTCGGGCGCGCGGACGCTTCGATCACCGCCCTTGCCGAGAGGTTCCAAATGACCCTGACGGGCATGAAGAAACACGTCGGCGTCCTGGAGCAAGCGGGGCTCGTCAGCACAGAGAAGGTTGGGCGCGTGAGAACCTGCAGGCTCGGGCTGCGCGGATTGGAAGAAGAGGCGGCCTGGATCGAGGGCTATCGCCAGCTATGGGCCGCGCGCTTCGACCAGTTGGACCTTGTTGTCGAGGAATTGAAACAGAGGGAGAAAGCAAATGGACGCAAGAAAAGAAAGTGAAGCCACCCCGGCGAAGAACCGCACGGAGGTGGAGCGGAAGTCCGAGTTCGAACTCGCCGTCACGCGCACGGTCGATGCGCCGGCGCGCGTCGTGTTCGAGGCTTGGACCAAGGCAGAACTATTCAGGAGGTGGTGGGTGCCAAAGTCGTTTGGGCTGAGCCTGCTTTCCTGCGAAATGGATGTTCGCGTTGGGGGGCAGTATCGTCTGGCGTTTCCCAACGGCGATTCGACGATGGAGTTCTTCGGCACGTACCTCGAGGTGACACCGCACTCGCGCCTCGTTTGGACCAATGAAGAAGGTGACGGCGGCGTGACCGTCACGACGGTGACCTTTGAGGAACGGGAAGGCAAGACGTTGTTGGCCGTGTGCGACCGCTATCCCTCGAAGGAAGCGATGGAATCCGGAGCGATGGGCGCGATGCCCGAGGCGCTGGATCAGCTCGGCGAGCTTCTGGCCGGCCTGGGGTCCAGTACGGAGGCCAGATGACGCGGCCCATCCATAAATCAATCGCCTGCGGCCGGCGACAGAAGGGGCGGCGATCCGCAGTGGGGAAGACCGCATTCCTCCTGATGACGCTGGTCGCGGCAGAGGCGCCGGCGCAGCAGAAGCCGACGACGGGCTACGCGCCGGTGAACGGAATCAAGATGTACTACGAAGTCCACGGCAGCGGTGCACCGGTGGTGCTGCTGCACGGCGCGTTCATGACGATCACCAACAACTGGACCGGGTGGATTGGCGAGCTTTCCAAAACACGGAAAGTCATTGCCGTGGAGATGCAAGGCCACGGCCGCACGGCGGACGGCCCACGCGAAATCTCCTCGGCAAACCTGGCCGACGACGTAGCCGCGCTGCTCAGTTATCTCAAGATCCCGCGAGCGGACGTGATCGGCTACAGCATGGGCGGAGCCGTGGCGATGCAGTGCGCGATCCGCCATCCGGACAAGGTGGGAAAGGCGGTGATCATTTCGTCCACGTTCCGCCGTAATGGGATGGTCGCGGAGGCGGTCGAGCATATCCCGAAACTCACGGCGGACGATTTCAAGGGCTCGCCCATCGAGGCCGAGTACAAGAAGCTGAGTCCGACCCCGGACGACTTTCCGAAGTTCGTCCAGCGCGTGCTAGCCACGGCCTCGACCGAGAACGAATTCGAAGCCGAGATGCTGAAGGCCAACACGACGCCGATGTTCTTCATCCACGGCGACGCCGACGGCGTACGGCTGGAGCACGTCGCGGAGATGTTCCGCCTCAAGGGCGGCGAGGTCCACGGCGACATGAAGCCGCGCTCGGCATCGCGATTGGCCATCCTGCCCGACACCACTCACGTGACGCTGATGCAGCGGATGTCGATCATCGTCCCGATGGTGAACGACTTTCTCGACGCGAAGCCGTAGCCCTGCTACGGCTCGCGCCGTTTACCGAACGAGAAAGCCGTACCGCAGGCAAAGCGGCGGTCCGGCTGATGGAAGGTGGACCAACGGAAGTTCCCGCGGCCGGTTCGATCCGCTGAGCTGAAAGGCGTGATGAAAGACCGGCGGCGCGCTACCGTTGCGATGAGAGCGCGGGCGGCAGAGCCGCCTCGAGATGGATTGGTTCTCCGGTGATGGGGTGGTGGAAATTCAAGAATTGGGCGTGCAGGAGATATCCTCCATCGCCGGGGAGGCCGGGGAGGTCTTCCAGAGGCTGGCCGGTGGGGCCGTACAGAGGATCGCCGACCAGGGGGTGGCCGATGGAGGCCAGGTGGATTCTGATCTGATGAGGGCGGCCCGAGTTCAGGCTTACCTCGAAGATTGTGGCGCCGGTGGTGCGTGAGAGCACCTTTGCCAGCGACTTGGCCGGTTTGCCGCTGGGGCTGGCGGCCCACACGGCGCCGATGCGCGGGTGCGGCACGAGGCCGATGGGCGTGAGGATTTCGTAAGCGTCGTGCCGGGCCACGTTTTGGGCCAGCGCCCGGTAGATCTTCTGAATCCTGGGTGTGTTCCAGTTTGCGAATAGATTCGCGGCCACCTGCGGCGCCTTGGCGAAGAGGACGATGCCGGAGGTGGCCCGGCCCAAGCGGTGGACCGGGCTGGCGCTGGGGTGCCGCTGCTGGACCAGGCGCAGGAGGGTGTTTTCGAGGAAGCCGCCGCCGGGGAGGGTGGGCAGTCCGCTAGGCTTGCTGACGGCCAGCAGATGGGGGTCTTCGAACAGGAGGTCGAAGTGCCGCGGGGCGTCCGGCTCGATCCAGGGCGGGCGGTTCCAGACCAGGGTCTGGCCGGAGGCGAGCGATTCGCTGCCGGTGGCGATGACGCCGTTGAGGGTGACTTCGCCGTTGCTGAGGTTTTGCTGCCAGGCCTGCGGGGTGGAGTGGGGGTAGAGGCTGGCCAAGTGGGAGAGCAGGGTTTGCCCGTGGTGTTTGCTGCCGATGATCGAGGTGTAGGCGTAGCCCCGGTTGAGCATTCAGTTAATGAGTCAGTTGGTCGAGGTGCAGCGAGCGCGGATGTTGCCGAAGGGGCAGGAGGCTGCCGTGACTTCGGCGACGACGTTGTCACCAAGCAGCTTCAGGATTTGCTGGGAGAGGAGGTCTTCCTTGCCCTTGAGTGCGTCGGCGGTGGTTTGGCTGGTCGGAAAGACCATTTCGGCGGCGATATTGTCCTGGACGATGCGGGCGAGGTTCTCGGCGCCAACGCCGACGGGGTCGTCGATGGGGAGTTGGTCGGCGATGATGTCGAGGAGGTGGGTGTTTACGCGGTCGGGGTCGAGGAACCGCCTGAGGATGATGGTGCTCTGGTTGAGGACGCTAGTCGTCCACATGGAATAAACCAGGATGTAGACGTCGCGCCAGTTTTCACCGAGTCGATTCTTCCAGAGGGTCATGAGTTCAGTGACGGCTTCGATCTGGGCCTTGGCGGACCAGTACATATTGGTAGAAATGTCGTTGAAGATCTTGCCGGTGAAGTCCTCGAAGCCGTTCATCGTGAAGGCGCGGTCGCGGATTGCCGAATGGATGAACGCGGTAGCGGCGTCGCAGATATTCGCGGAGGACCTGTGGAGGTCATCGGGGAGGTTAGCGTCGTCGAGGGCGCGGCGGGTTGCTTCGATGCGGCTGCCCCAATCCTGTAAGGGCTGGAGCCATTCGTTGGAGGCGGGGCCGGTGAAAGCGACCATGTCGAGGTCATGGGGGTCCATGTCGCCGGCCTTGAGATGGTGGGCGGGCACGATGTTGGAGAGGTAGGGAGCGAGGACGGAAAAGGTACCCAGCGGGATATGGGCGATTGACTTGGCGAGTTGAAAGATCACGTCGACGGGTTGCCGCATTTCGACGACCTGGCCGTCCTGGATGAGCCAGTAGGTGCCGCCCTCGGGGCCGTTGGCCACTACGATGAGCGGGCCGACGCGAGATTCCACTTGATCCTTGAGCGCCTTGTAGCGGGATCGCATCTCGCTGTCGAGTTGAAGAATGGTTTGGCGGGCGCCGGCGGCGTTCAAAGCTGTGGCCTCCTGGTCTGATGCGGGTATTCGCGGGGGATTCGCACCCTCATCAGTGTGACACGCGGTTGATGCAAGAAACCGTGGGCCGGCCGATGCCGGCTGGCAGTGACTGTACTCCATCCGATTACAACATAGTCCGGAAATTGCTCACCTGTGAGCCGGCCTACCGATCGATCACCCAAATCGCATCCGGCGAACTTCCAGATCGAGTTTCAATCACATCAGAACGGCGAGAAGAGGAGGGGCCCGGCAAAGGTTCTCTTGGAAGCCCCTCAGATTTTGTATTGCAAAGTAAGACGAAGGCCGTATACTGTGCTGGCCCGGGATGCCCAGAGGGGGCGTGCCGGGCTTCGCCCCGCAGGGAAGAAACTGGGATTCCGGCGGGGTACTCCGCTCGAAAGGGATGCACCAATGCAAATCGGAAAACGACACGTGTTTGCAGCTCCTCTGCTGTGGGGAGCCGCCGTAATCGCCACTTCGAATGTCGCCGCGCAGACACCGAACCAGATGATCCGCATCGCCACTTCGAAGGTGAAGCTCGGCATGCTGAGCGACTACCAGGAAGGCCAGAAGCTGTTGAACGCGGCCTACAAGAAGGCAGGTTCGCCGTGGCGGGAGGTATGGAGCAGCAGCCTGTTTGGGGAGGCGGGCGTGTACGTCTCCGTCTCTCCCGTGAGCAGCATGGCGCAGTTCGACTCTCCCAGCCCGATGTCCCAGATGAGCCTGGAGGACCGGCTGAAGTACCAGAATCTCTCGCGGAACTGCATCGAGAGCACGCGCTACGTGCTCGGGCAGACGGTGGACGCGCTGAGCATCCGGAGCCAGCGGACGACGCCGCCGAAGTATGCACGGGTGCTGAACGTGCAGACGAAGCCGGGCAAGCAGGTGGAGTTCGAGAGTTTCGTAAAGACGATCGTGTTGCCCGCGATGAAGAACGCCGGCGTGAAGGACTACTGGGTAATCCGGACGCTGATGGGTGGCGGAGTGGGCTCCTACACGGAGCTGACGATCTTCGACAAGTGGGACGAGATCGATGCGATTCTATAGCCGGAGAAGTAATACGGCTCGCAGTTTTCGGCCTACCTGACGAAGGTGGCGGAGACGGTGGACCACGCCGATTCGATGGTGGCCCAGACTCAGCCGGATCTGAGTTACAGGAACCAGTAGCCGAAGGGGAACGCGGCGCGGCCCTGGTGCGAACCGGGGCCGCGCGGGGGGGGCTGGAGAAGCCCCTTGCTTCGCGCGGGGACTGGGCGCGGGGACTGGGCGGGGGGACGGGCGCGGGGGGACGGGCGCGGGGGTCAGGCGCCGGCGTCGATGGCGGTGCAGTTGGATTCGATGCGGATGGGCTGAGTGGTGACGGATCTGAAGCTGGTGTGGTGGACGTCGTCGAGGAAGAAGAGGGGGCGGGCGTCGGGCTGGCGGAGGGCGATGCGGACGTTGGAGAAGTGGATGTCTTTGGCGTGGCGGAGATAGAAGGCGGTGGCGGGGAGGGTGCCGAACATGCGGTTTTCCGGGTATTTGTTGGAGTTTTCGGGGATGGAGCGCTGAGTGTCGGCGGCGGTGCCGGGCGGGAAGCCGCCGAGGATTTCGATGTCGATGTCATCGAGGTAGACGCGTTCGACATAGTGGCCGGGGCAGCCGGTGATGCTGGAGGCGAAGGGGAGGTAGTTGTGGATGGCGCGTTCGGCCGGGGTGCGTTTTTCGGCGTCGTTGACGCGGGCTTTGACACCGGAGATGCGGATGTCCTGCATGGCGCCGGTGGGCGGGATGGTGTCGCCGGTAGCGGAGGTGATGGGGCGGTTGCGGTCGCCGAGCTTGAGGAAGATGGGGGTTTCGACGATGTCGAGGGTGAGGTTGCGGACGGTGACGTGGCGCATGACGCCGCCGTCGGTGAGTTCGAGGGCGAGGCCGGCGATGCCGGTCTGGTAGACGTGATTGTTTTCGATGAGGATGTTCTGGAAGCCGCCGGAGGAGTCTGTGCCGGCCTTGATGCCGTTGCAGAGGCTGCGGACGCGGTTGTTGCGGATGACGACGTTGCGGCAGCCGGCGGCGGTGTAGCCCTTGAGGCAGATGCCGTCGTCGAGGGCGTCGATGTCGCAGTTCTCGACGAGGGCGTTGTCGCAGTCGACGATATTGCAGCCGTCGTTGTTGCGGAAGGTGGAGTCGCGGACGGTGATGCCGTCGACGTGGACGTTGCGGCAGCGGGTGTAGGTTTCGGTCCAGAAGCCGGAGGAGGTGAAGGTGACGCCGCGGACGGTGACGTTGGTGCACTCGTCGAACCAGAGGAGGCAGGGGCGGTGTTTTTCGGCGCGCTCCCTGGTGATGAAGTCGTTTTCGGATTGGCTGTTGCCGTTGAGGGTGCCGGGGCCGGTGACGGAGACGGCGTCGGCGCCCTGGGCGAAGAGGAGGCTGGTGAGGAGGTAGTGGTCGTAACGGGCCTTGGTGGCCGGCGCGTGCGGGGCGTAGTCGGCGAAGCGCGGGCTGCCGAGGAGGACGGCGCCGGCGGCGAGGTGGAGTTCGATGCGGCTGCGGAGGGTGAGGCCGCCGGAGAGGAAGACGCCGGCAGGGATGAGGACGCGGCCGCCGCCGGCGGCGGAGCAGGCGTCGATGGCGCGCTGGATGGGTTCGGTGGCGAGGGGGCCGGGGGCGGCTCCGAAGTCGCGGATGTCGAAGGTGCGGGGGGGCGCCTGGGCCGCGAGGAGGGGAGCGAGGAGGAAGTGGCGGCGGGGGAGAGCGGGCATGGCTGGAAACAGCATCGCACGATTGGGGGTAGAGCAAGCCCCTCGCTGCGCTCAGGGACTGGGGTGAATTGACCAGGTGCGCGGGCGTTGACAGAATGTGCAGATGAAACGTCACGGGATCTGGCAGGCTGGCGGATGGATGGCCGCAGCGGGCGCGGTGATCTGGGTGGGCGCCGGGTTACTGGGGGCGCAGAGCGGGGAGACGGCGGGGAGCTACACGAACAAGCTGGGGATGAAGATGATCCGGATTCCGGCCGGGCAGTTCCGGATGGGGAACGACCGGAAGACGGACCCGGCGGTGCTGAAGCAGCGGGCACTGTTTCCCAACGGGGACTTTGACGAGCGGCCGGTGCACGAGGTGCGGATCAGCTACGACTTCCATATCTCGGAGACAGAGGTGACGGCGGCGCAGTTTTCGAGGTTCCGGATCGAGTACGAAGACGCGGGCCGTTTCGCTCCGTATGTGTCCGGAGTGAGCTGGCACGATGCGGTGGCGTTTTGCGAGTGGCTGAGCAAACGGGAGCAGCGCCACTACCGGCTGCCGACGGAGGCGGAGTGGGAGTATGCGGCGCGGGCGGGGACGGAGACGCATTTCGCTTCCGGCGACACGCCGCCGGCGGCGGGCGAGGCAAATGCCTGGGGCGTGCGGAACATGCACAGCGAGACGTTGGAGTGGGTGCTGGATTGGTATGGGCCTTACCCGCTGGCAGGGCAGACGGATCCGGTGGGACCGGCGGCGGGGCTGGCGCGAGTGGTGCGGGGCGGGGGGATCGCGGGCCCGCGAGGACGGGACGCGGATGGATTTGGGCCGTATTACAGGCGGTCGGCCAACCGGGCGAGCGTGGCACCGGGGTTTACGGGGTTGCACGCGATCGGGTTTCGAGTGGTGGAGGCGGAGTTGCCGAAGACGCCGCCGCTGGCGGTGGCGAAGGCGTTTCCGCTGGAGTTTGTGAAGCGGCGCGGGGCGGAGGCGGAGGCGGCTCCGGAGAAGAGCAAGCCATGGTTCCGGCAGCGGGCACTGCTGCCGGTTCCGCCGGAGGATGTGAACGCGGATGCGATTGAGGGCGCGGGTCTGGAGGCGGGCGTGATGGGGCACAACCATGCGGCGGGGCTGGCGGTGGCGGCGAATGGGGACGTGCTTTGGATCGGGTTCTCGGCTTCGACGAGCACGACGGAATACCTGGTGAATACGACGTTCTTGGTGAGCCGGCTGCGAGCGGGGAGCGACGAGTGGGACGCGCCGGCGATGTTTTACGATTTCGCGGACGTCAACGACCAGACGGCGCTGCTGTGGAACGACGGCGGCACGCTGAGGCTGTTCACGGGCGGGGTGGGGCTGGCGGGAGTGCCGTTCCGGATGCAGAGGTCGGGGGATGACGGCGCGACGTGGCCGGGGGTGGAGCTGCCGCTGATGCGGGGTCCGGTGGGCGGGTTTTCGCCGCAGCCGATTACGAGCGCATTCCGGACGGCGGATGGGGCGATGTATGTGGGATCGGATGGAGCGAGCGATGCGGGGGGCGGGGAGTCGTTGCTTTGGGAGAGCCGGGACGAAGGGGTGACGTGGCGCGACACGGGGGGGAGGACGGCGGGGCGGCACACGGCGTTTGTGCTGCTGAAAGACGGGCGGATATTGGGACTGGGCGGGAAGAACACGAACATCGACGGCTATATGCCGCAGGCGATCTCGAGCGACCGGGGGCGAACGTGGACGGTGAGCAAGAGCGTGTTTCCGGCGCTGAGCAGCAACCAGCGGCCGACGGTGGTACGGCTGGCGAGCGGGCGGATCTTCTTCGCGTCCGACTACCAGGACCGCGGCGGCAGGCAGCCGGCGGGAGTGACGGAGCGGGGCTCGTTTGTGGCGCTGTCGGAGGACGAGGGGCGAACGTGGAAGATGAAGAAGCTGCCGAACGCGCTGCCGCACGAGGCCTGGGTGATGGGGCGGCGGGCGGGGTGGAACGAATCCGCGCACGGGACGGCGACGATTGGGTATGCGGTGGCTGCGCAGGGGCCGAATGGGGTGATTCACCTGGTGAGCAGCATGAATCATCCGTCGCAGCACTTCGAAATGAACGAGGCCTGGATTCTTTCAGCGGGAGACGAGGGCCGCGCGGAGAGCCGCGGCGCCGGGCGCCGGGCCGCGGGAGAGATGAGATATCCCGGTGGAAAGCTGCGGGCGCGGTGGTCGGGGGTGGTTTCCTCGGCGCGGGGGTATTTGCTGGACGGGGAGGAGAACTGGCTGTTCGAAGATGGACGGCGGCAGTATTCCGTGGAGTGGAAGGAGGGCAGGAAGGTGGGCGTGGAGACGCTTTGGTCCGACGACGGGGCGAAGGTGTGGGAGTGGGTGCGGCGGAAGGGCGGGCCGGATGTGTGGGTGCAGTATTGGCCGAACGGGCGGAAGAGGCACGAGTCGTCGTGGGTGGATGGACGGTGTGTGGGGACGGCTGCGGCGTGGAGGGAGGATGGGAGCCTGCGGGCGAGGTTCGAGTTTGTGGATGGCCTGTTAGTGCGGACGTGGTAGAGCGTCACTCGCGCAGGGCGGGCGGGGCCACTTTGTTGGTGTGGACGTGGCCGGCGTGGTAGATGCGGATGAGTTCGGCGAAGGGCTGGGCGAGGGCTTCGCGTTTGGGGACGCCGCCGGATTTGGCGAGTTCGTGGTCGATGAGGGCGCGGAGATAGAGAATGCGCCAGCGCCAGGCGGATTGGATTTGCGGGGGGAGTTTGGCGTTGGCGGCTTCCATGAGGGCGCGGGCCTGGGCGGTTTCGCGGGGCGGGGATCTGAAGCTGCCGTTGCCGCGGCGGGAGTGGTTGGCTTCAAGGATGGTGATGGCCTGGGTGACTTCGGGGACGACGGCGGGGGAGAATTCGCTGGCGATGTATTCGCGGACGGTGGCGGCGGCGGTGGTGTTGGGGTCCCAGTAGAACTGCGTGGCGATGATCTTGTTGAGGTCCTCGTAGATGCCTTCGGAGTAAGGCAGGCCGCCGCGGACCTTGGCTTTGATCTGGTCCCAGAGCATCTGGAGGCGGGCGGGGAGAGGGTTGGCGCCGTAGCCGCCCCAGGGGGACTGGCCCCACATGGAGATTTCGGGGAAGTTGACGAGGGGGAGGCGGCCGGGGACTTCGTAGTCGAGGGGGTAGCGGGGGAAGTCCTCGTGGGCGTCGGCCATGATGTAGTGGATCCAGGGAGCGTCCTTTTCGAGGTTGTCGGAGAGTTCGCGCCACTCGCCGGCGGGGGGCGTATCGAACATCCAGGTGGAGAGGACGGTTTGGAGCTGGGGATAGCGGCGGCGGGCGAGTTCGGTCATGTCGCGGCTGATGCGGTAGAAGCCGCGGGAGCCCCAGGGCCAGCATTGGGAGCAGCCGCAGCCGCCTTCGTCGTAGGGCCAGTAGACGACGAAGTCGAGGCCGGTGGCTTTGTATTCGTCGAGGAGGCGGGACCAGGCGTTGAGGATGTAGTGGCGGGCGGCGGGGAGGCTGGGGCAGAGGTTGGTGCCGAGGTTGCCGCGGCGGCCCCAGTCGTCGGGGTAGGGTTTGGCGCGGAGTTCGGCGGGTGCGGAGCGGAAGACCTGGTTGGGGGCGACCATGGCGCCGACGCGGATGCCGGAGGCGCGGGCGACGGCCATCATAGCGCGGAGGCGGGCGAGGTTGGCTTGGGCGGCGGGGTCGTCGTAGGAGTCGTATTGCCAGTTGGGGAAGGCGAAGCCGATGGCGTTGACGCCCCAGAGGGCGAGGTCTTCGACGTAGGTTTCGAGTTCGGAGATGGGGGCGGCTTCGTAGAAGTTGCCGAAGTGGGAGGCGAGGTAGACGCCGCGGAGCGTGCCGGCGGGGGCGGAGGAGCCGCGCCAGGCACCGGGGCGGAAGGCGCCGTTGTCACAGGACGAGGTGCGGAAGAGCTTGCCAAGGCCGTAGAGGACGCCGGCTTCGTCCTGGCCGGTGACGCGGAGGGCGGCACCGTGAGAGGAGATGGTGTAGGCGCCGGATGTGGGGCCGGGCTGGACGCGGAGGTCGAGGGTGACGGGCTTGGCGGTGGAGGGGCCGCAGCGGGCTGCGACGCGGCGGGTGAAGATGGCGGCGGCTTTGTCGAGGAGGGGGCCGTGTTGGGCGGGCTTGGTGAATTGAACGGGCGGGGCGAGGGTGAGGGAGAGGAGGAGGGCGACAGGGGACATATGAGGAGACGCGGGCTCCCATCACTTTATCCGATGGGAGTGGGAGTTTGATGTGGATGGCGTGCGGGGCAGCCGAGAGCGGGATGCGTTCGCAGCCGCGATGGAGAATAATTGATGCGAGTATGCGTTCCCTGCCCCGCGACACGATGACGGCCCGCCAGCGAGTGGAAGCCACATTGGAAGGGAGGCTGCCGGACCGCGTCCCGGTGTTCGACCTGATCCAGAACATCCCGTTGATCGAGCACGTGACGGGCGAGAAGGTGACTGCGGCGAACGGGCTGGAGTTGCTGTGCCGGACGATCGGCGAGCGGCTGGATGTGACGCGGGGGGTGGCGGCGCCGGCGAAGGAGGGCATCGTCCGGCACGCAGATGGCTTCGTGTACCGCCAGGAGTGGTGGACTTCATGGCTGGTGGAACGCCCGTTCAGGGACGTGGAGGGGGCGCTGGAATACGTGAGGCGCAACATCGACGAGGTCCGCGACCGGCGCCCTGGGGACATGTGGACGTTTGCGGGGCGGAGCATTGTGTGGGGCCACTCGACGCGGTCGCCGCGGGAGCAGTATCTGGAACTGCAGGAGAAGATCGGAGAGAACACGGTGCTGTTCCCGGCGGAGAGCCCGGTGGGTCTGGACACGGCGCACATCCGGTTGGGGCTGGAGCTGTTCTGCTACGCGTATGCGGAGAATCCGGAGCTGATCTCGGAGTGGCTGGAGGCGCTGAACGAGTGCGAGATCGCGCGCGTACACGAAGTGGCGGATGCCGGGCTTTCACCGGTGGCGCTGGTGTTTGCCGACCAGGCGGACAAGAACCAGCTGATGTTCTCGCCGGCCTTTCTGCGGAGGGAGTTTTTCCCGCGGCTGCGCAAGCTGGTGGAGGCCTGGCACGCGCATGGAGTGAAGGTAATATTCCACTCGGACGGCAACCTGTGGCGGGTGCTGGAGGATTTCCGCGAGTCGGGCATTGACGGGTTGAATCCGCTGGAGCCGCTGGCGGGGATGTACGCGGGGGAGGTGCGGCGGGCGTATCCGGAGTGGGTATTGATGGGGGGCGTGGACGCCAGCCGGCTGCTGCCGTTCGGCACGGAGGAGGAGGTGCGCGGGGCGGTGCGCCGGACGCTGGCGGAGGCGGGCGGGGACGGGCGGCTGTGGCTGGGGTCGAGCACGGAGATCCATCCGGCGATCCCGGTGGGCAACGTGCTGGCGATGTGGGAAGAGATCGAGAGGCACGGCTACTACGGGGGATGAGCGGGTCGGGGGCCGGGACAGTCACCTGTATCCACGAGGGACACAGGTGATGTCCCGAAGGGTAGAGGGCTCACTTTTTGGCGAGCTGGTTGGCGAGAAGGGCCACGAGGGCGTCGGAGGCGGAGGCTGATCCGTTGGCGCCGCCGGAGACCAGGACGTCGGGGGTGAGGCGGATGCCTTTGTCGGCGAGGGAGGTGAAGATCTGGAGGAGGCCGTAGTATTCGCCCATGGCTTCGACGCCTTTGCGGGCGGCTTCGGCGCGGGCGAGGCCGATGGCCTGGATGGCGCGGCCTTCGTTTTCGCCTTTGACGGAGATGATTTCGGCCTCGGCGGTACCGCGGCGGCGGATGGCGTCGGCCTCGCCGCTGGCGCGGGTGGCGATGGCGGTGGAGTCGCCTTCGGCCTGGCGGACGGTGGCCTGCGCCTTGCGCTGGGCGATGAGGATGTTCTGCTCCTCGTTGACGAGTTCGCGCTGCTTTTCGGCGAGGGCCTTTTCGGCTTCGAGGGTTTTGCGGGTCTCCTGGGCGAGGCGTTCGGCCTCGTAGGTTTTCTTCTGCTCTTCGGCGATTTTGCGGGCGATGAGGGTGTCCATCAGGGCCACGGGCGGAGTGATGTCGCCGATGAGGGAGTCGACGCTCTGGACGTCGTATTCGAGGATGGCTTTGGAGATGTGCTCGCGGGCTTCGCGCTGGCGGTCGGAGCGGGCGGAGAGGAAGTCGAGCACGGTATAGTTCTGGGCGCTGTTGCGGAAGTAGTTGCCGACCAGGGGCTCGAGGACCTGGTTGACGAGGTTCTTGACGGAGCCGACGCGGCTGATGACCCAGGGGGCCTTGGTGGCGCCGATATTGATGATCTGAGAGACGTCTAGGTTGAAGGTGAAGCCGTCGCGGGAGCGGACGGTGATGGTGGAGAGTTTTTCGTCGAGCTTGTGGGCTTCGCTGCGGGCGTTGGCCCAGTTGAGGACGATGTTGGTGGTGGGGACGAGTTCTACCCTCATGCACTCGGTGTTGAGGGGATGTTTGCCGGGGTAGAGGGGTTCGGACCAGACGCCCTTGCCGCCGCGGGGGACGATGTTGCCGTGGGTGAAGGTTTCGCCGGAGATATCCTTCTCGTCGGAGCCGACGAAGCTGACGACGACGCCGACGTGGCCGATGGGGACTTCGTAGAGATCGGCGAGGCGGACCTCGACGAACCAGGGATTTAGATTGTACTGGCCGGCGAGGATGATCTGCTCCTGGAGGCCGCGGCAGCCGCCGTTGGCGATGAAGAGTTCGGGCTCCTGGTAGTTCTTATGGCCTTCGACGGCGGGGGCGGCCATCTGGCCGCGGGGCATGGAAGCGCCGTCGAGGGCGGTGAGGATGCCGACCTTGTCGGGCGGGACGGAGGTGACTTCGGACTTGAAGACGTCGAAGAGGACTAGGTTGATGCGGTACATGCCGGTGGTGAGGACGGCGCTTTGCTTGCCGCGCTGGCCGCCATTGCTGAGGAAGGCGACGGCGTCCTGGAAGTTGTCGCAACCGACGCGGAGGGCGAGGATGCGGTCAGAGGGGAGGGCGTTGCCGTCCTTGGCGACGACGAGGCCGATTTTTCCCGGCTCGATGGTGACGACGGGGCGTTTGTCGATGCGGTACATCCAGGGCCAGAGCCAGAAGTGGAGGCCGGGCGGAAGGGTGCGGGCCTGGTAGCCGGCTTCGCCATTGAGCGCGACGATGCGGCCCTGCGGGAGTTGAGTGGAGCTGAGTTTCTTGACGACATGGCCGACCTGGTCTTCGCGGATGAGGACCCATCCGAAGAGAAACTTACTGAGTACGACCGCGGAGACGAGGATCAACGCGGCAATGATGTAGACGGAATAGACTTCCATGGCTCCTCCTTTGGAGTCAGTTGAGCGAGCGAGATTGTTGGTGTGGAAAGGGGGGCCGCTCCCGTTTCAGCGGCGGGCGCCGCTGATTTCTAAGGGCGAGCGGTGTGGCGGATCATCATGGCCGACCTGGACGCTTTCGCATCCGGCTTCCATTTAGAGCATACGCATGAGGGGGTGGCGGTTGTTCCGTCAATCGTACTTCGCGGATGCCGGCCAGATCGTCCGGGGTTGTGTCCAATTGTCCAGCCATGTGCGTCAAATCTCTTGTATATTGTCTTCACACCGCGAGGTCTGAAAATGCGCGGTGGAAAGGTCCGGCCATCCCGTGCATTACGTGCCGTTCTTGTCGCTGGCGGGGTTCCTGCTGCCCTGCCTTTCCTGTTCCCTCCTGTTGACGCTGGCCCAGAGGCCGTGTGCCGCCCAGCAGCCCGCCATCGCGCTGATCACAGACCAGCCTGCCCCCGAACTTTCCGGCAACTACTCGCTCCCGCCATCGCAGTTCCGCCTGGCGGCCAACGGCCGGGTCCTGTTCTCCTCCGGAGGCGCTACCGCCGTTTTCGATTGGGACGCAGCGAACGGCGTTCCGCGCCGTCTCCTCCAGACCAACGATCTCCTCGGGTCCCTTGGCATCCCCCTTTCGGAATCCGATGCGGCGGGTGTCCTGGACTCCACCGGCCATCTCCTGCAAATCAATGCCGCCGGCCACGCCGCCGTGGCTGTCACGGCGGCCGTAAAAGGGGCAGTCGATCCGGCCGCCGTCCTCTTCCACGACGGGAGCTCTTTCCAACTTCTCAAAACAGCGCTCGACTCTGTCACCGAGATCGCAGTGAACAACCAGGACCGCGTCGCCGTGCTGGGCATGGTCACTCTGCCGACTTTCCCCAACCCATTCCAGGGCCTCTACATCGCGGCGCCCGGCGCGGACCCCATCGAAGTCGCGTTTCAAGGCAAGCCCGCCCCCTCGGCCATCGGAGGCACATACTCCCGTCTCCGCCAGATTATTGGCTTCAACAACTCCGGCCATCTCGCATTCCTCGCGGACGTGAGCGGCGGCAACGCCGTCCGCGCGATTTTTCTCTACGACGGCGCGGAAGTGCGCGTGGTGGCGAAGAACGGCACCGCCCAGGGCGCGATTCAGAGCTTCGACATCACTCCGCCCACGTCAGGTGTCAGCTACCTTCTCAACAACAACTCCAAAATCGCTTTCCGTGCGGCTACCGTCGGTGCGAACGTCGGCGTGTTTGTGGCCGACGCCTCCGGCGCAATCGTCAAACTCGGCGCGGTGAACGAGCCCTCCGGGGTGGAAGGCCTCGGCAACTGCTCCGGGATCATCTACCTGCGCGGGTTCAACGACGCGGACCGGGTCCTGTACGACTGCCTGACCATGCCTGGGGCTCGCAACGCCCTGCTGCTCCGCGGTCCAGAAGACCCCGCTCCCCGCGCCATCCTGCAGCGGGGCCAAGCGATCCCCGGAGTGGGCGACTTTCTAGCGACGCAGCAGGCCTCGCTCAACAACTCCGGCCAGGTCGCAGTCCTGGCGTCGTTGTCCTCAACCGCCACGCCCTACGCCTGGCTCTTCGCCGGCGACTCGGACCCGGTGAAAATCGCAGCCGAAAGCGAGTCCGCTCCCCTGGGCGGGGCGTTCCTGCTTGCCGGGCGCAACGCGCCGGCGCTGCTGAACGACGCCGGCCAGGTGGTCTTCCTCTCGGACATCGGCGAAACGAACGCCGTTGCCTTGTTCTCCTGGAGCGCATCGGCTGGACTGGCATCCATCGTCTCTTCCAACGACCCGCTCCCCGAAGGAGCCAACACGGTGCTTCGTGCCGTCCCGTTCTCCGGCGGTTCAGAGGAACTCCTGGTTCAGTTCCGTAGGGCTGGAGGCCAGTCGACTTATTTCGCAAAATCGCTCAATCCCAACGCCGCGGAGCTGCGCAAGATCGTCTCTGAATTCGACAACATCCCCGGCCTCGGCGTGATCGTCAGCCCCGACAACCTGGCGCTCAACTCCAAAGGCGAAGTGGCCTTCAATGCCAACCTGCTGGGAGCCAGACTCTATCCCACAGCGGGCATACTAGCCAGCATCCCAGGTGCGGTCATTCAGGCGTCCGTCCTCGCCGGCGAGACCGGACCGAGCGGCGAGATTCTGGCGGCTCTGGGCCCGCCCCGCCTCAACGGCCAGTCCCAGCTCGCCTTCCAGGCCACCACGATACCGGCAGGCCCGCCCCAGCCCATCGTCACCCAGATACAGGGCATCTACGTCGCCCCGATCAGTCCGGGCCCAGACGGGTTGCAGGCCATCGCGCGGCAAGGCGATCCCGTGCCTGGCGGCGGCACCTTCGCCACCTGGCCCACCGTCTTCAGCAGCCTCGCTCTGAACGAAATGGGCGCGGTGGCCTTCCGCGCCATTGCCGATAACGGCGCTGCCATGGGTCTTTATGTCGGCGCGCCGGGAGCCCCGCTGCAAGAGGTGGTCCGCACGGGCCGCGCTGTCGCGGGCGAGGTCCGCGCCGGCAACGGAATCCCGGCGGCCTACAGGCTCAACGACCGAGGCCAAGTGGCGTTTCTCCTCTCCCTCACGGGCGGCGGCCGATCCGCAGGCGTCTTTCTCGCCACGCCGGGAGCGGACGGCTACACCCTCCAACCCATCGCCATGAACAACGACAGCGCACCCGCGCCGGGCTCAGCCGCGAAATTCTCGATGTTCTTCGAGGAGGCCGTGGAGTTGAACAACGCCGGCCAAGTGGCCTTTTTCGGCGGCCTGCAATCCGCCAACTTCAACGGCGGCTGGTTCGCCGGCTCCGGCTCCGCCAATCTGGCACTCCGCGCCTACAACACCCAGCGGATTGCGGATAACCTGCGCATCGGCACCTTCCTCACCACCAAAGGGGGCGCCGCCCTGACGGATTCCGGCCACCTGGCTGTCTTCGTCACCGAAATGATCGGGCCCGGCCCCAAGCCCCGGATCTTCGTCGCCGCCCCCGACTCCACGCTCCGCTCCCTCGCCATCAGCGGAGACCGCGCCCCCGGCCTCTCCGCCGACTTCGGAAAGCTCTTGCCCAACCTCAGCGCCACACGCTCCGGCGGCATCCTATTCAACGCCATCCTGCTCAACGACGCACTCCGCGCGGCGACTTTTCTAGCCACCCCCTAAGAGGTGCGCCGCCCAGGAATCCAGCCTCGCCCTTTCCAGGGAATCCGGTGTCAAGGGAAGGCCGGAATCCTGTTGAGGAAGACCTCCAGCGGGAGGATCTCGAACCTGCCCCAGGGATGGCCAGGGCAAGTTCTCCTCGTGGGCAGCGAGCGGGATGAGCTTCAGTGCGCGCCTCATCCGGCCCTAGAGAACGTGATTGCCGTTTTTCGAGATGGACGACGTTGAGGAGTGGGAGGCCGGAGGGGAGGGGTTCGGTGTCCGTGACATCGAGCCCGGCTCCGCCATCCGCCGCCCGAAGTGCGAATGCAGGAGGCGGCGCGGAGTTGTGACACGAAGTGGGCCGAGAGAGCGCGGGCAAGCTGAGGATCCGGCCGTGCGCGGGGGTGGTCAGATGGTTGGAGCGCCAGTATTCCACTCGGAGTGCGAGTTTGGCGCGATCCGGATCAGGTGATCCACGAGGTGGTTCTGCAAGTTCGCCTTCACTTCCCGCGCCGACCGGTCGTTCCAGAGGTTCTGCGTTTCCCAAGGGTCTACCTGAAGGTCGTAGAGTTCACCGTATTCCCGATCTCTGTAGTGCACCAGCTTCCATCGGTCGTCCCGGATTCCCTGCAAGCTCTGCGCGTCCATGAATGCGTGCGTCCTGCGGGCAGCGGTTGCCGGTGACTTCCAGAACTTGGACAGATCTTGAGCTGCCAGTTGCGGAGGGATGGGGAGTTCCGCTGCGGCCAGGCTGGTGGCCGCGATGTCAAAATTGGAGACAAACGCCGATTCACTCCGTCCCTGGAAGTTGGCCAGCGGTGGTTTGACCAGCATCGGGACTCTCATCAGGGCCTCTGAGAGGTATTGGCCTTTATAGATCAATCCGTAGTCGCCCATGTAGTCGCCGTGATCGGCGGTAAATACGATGATTGTTCTGTCGTATTCGCCGGAGGCCTTCAGCGCATCGAGGATGGCTCCAATCTTACTGTCGATCATTGAGATCTTCGAGTAGTAGCTGAGCCGCACCTGGCGAATCTCCTGCTCTGTCAGCCCACCGAACTGCTGCTGCATCTGCCGGAAGTGAGGCGGCTTTCCCGCGAGGTCGGCACTACTCGTATGGGGCAGGTTGATCGCTCCCAACGAATACTGGCGTTCGAAGGGCAGGCCGAGGCCATCGAACGGCTGATGCGGCCCCATGAAGGAAACGGTCAGGAACCAGGGCTTCCCAGCGGGGCGTTTCCCGGTGATCCAGCGCCGACCTTGTTCGCCGATGAAGTCGTCGACATGGAAGCGTTGCTCGACATCCCATCGATGTGCGAAGCGTCCCACAGGCGAGCTGAGCCGGCGCCCCTGCATCCCGGACTCCTCCAGGAACTTCCGGTAGGACCCTTCGCCCGCGGTTGCAAAATCGATGATGTCCTCGTAATCGTATCCGCGATCGATCCCCGACTTGCCGAAGTGCTGTTTTCCAATGGCGGCGGTATGGTAGCCGGCCTGCCTCAAGCGAGCCATGAACGTGGTCTCATGGTTCGGCAGGTAAGTGATGTAGGTAGGAGCCCCGCACTGCATGGGGTAGCGCCCGGTGTAGATGGCGGCCCGCGCCGGGACGCAGGAAGGGCTGGTGGAGTAGGCGCGAGAAAACACCACGCTGGACTGAGCCAGCCGATCGAGATTTGGTGTTCTGACCAGCGAGTTCTGATATCCGACGCAGTCGAACCGAAGCTCGTCCGTCATGATAAACAGAACGTTGGCTCGACTGGCGGGGCCGGTTCCAGGCTGCGCGGCGGCAGGCAGGGCCCCGCCCGCGGCGCAGCCCAGCGCCACGAATTCGCGTCTCGTTACATTTGCCATGGAAACTCCCGACTTCCTCGGTACAGTCGCCGGGTCATCCGGAAGTTTGACTGGCGGCCCTTCCTATTAGAAATACAACTTCATCGCCAATTGAATCTGCCGCGAGGTTCGCTGGAACGTCTGCGGAGAGCCGGCGGAGCTGATAATGCCGGCGTTGGCGGAGCCTATGCTCACGTTGGGGTTGTTGAACTGCGGCGTATTGGAGATGTTGAAGCACTCCGCCCGGAACTCGAGGCTGCGGCGGGGCGATTCAGTGAAGACGAAGCTCTTGGCGAAGGCCAGGTCCACCTGTTGAGTTCCGGGGCCGACGAGGATGTCGCGACCGGAATTGCCGAAGAGGTACTGGCCGGGGGTGCGGAACGCGGTGATGTCGAACCAGCGCTGAATGGTGCGCTGGTCAGAGGGGAGGTTCCCATTGGCGGTCCGGTCAGGGCGCTGGCCTCCGCTGCCGTTGAGGGTATTGACCGCGGAAGAAGGGGTCATCGGCAGCCCGGTGTAGAGGCTGACGATGCTGTTCAACTGCCAGCCGCCGGCGATCAGATCGAGGGCGCGCGGCATGGTGGTGCCGAATTTCTGGCCGCGGCCGAAGGGCAGCAGCCAGAAGCCGGAGAGGACGAAGCGCTGGCGCACGTCGGTGTCGCTGTTGCCTCGCTCGGCCTTGAGGTTCTGGAAGTTCTGGCGGCCTCCGACGAATGCGCCGGAATCGAGGCCGTGGGCCCAGGTGTAGTTGGCCATGAGTTGGACGCCGTGCGAGAGGCGCTTTTCGACGGTGAGCTGCATCGAGTTGTAGCTGGAGGAGTTTGCGCCCTCATTCCAGGTGACGTCGCTGTAGAGGGGGAAGGGCCGCCGGGCGGCGACGGCGCCGGGGCCGGGCCGGGCCTGATTGAGATTCGGTTCCAGCAGGAGTTTCTTGCCGGAGGTTCCGACATAGGCGGCGGTGAAGAGGATGCGGCCGGGCAGTTCGTTCTCGATGTTGAGGTTCCACTGATCCGCGTAAGGCATGCGCATGAGCGCATCCTGGCCGGTGAGGGCGGCGCCGAGGGTGGGGAAGACGACGCCGGTGGGCCGGTCGAAGCCTTGCGAGGTGCGGCGCGCGCCGGCGTAGTTGCCTTGATCGTTGGCGAACGACACGGCGCCGGAGAAGGGAGGATTGCCATCGCCAAGAGTGAGGCCGGGATCAGGCGAGTACATCAAGCCGGCGCCTGCACGGATGACGGTGCGAGTTCCGAGGCGGTAGGCGAGCCCGACGCGAGGGCCGAAGTTGTTGCCGTCCGGGCTTACGCCGGAGCCCCAGGGAATCTGCGAGCTGGCTACGTTGAACGGTCCGCCGAGGTCGGGCCGGAAGTACGACATGCGGTTGTAGACTTCGCAGGCGGGGTAACAGCCGAAGTAGTCGTAGCGGAGGCCGAGGCTGACGGTGAGAGCCTGGGTGGGCTTCCAGGTGTCCTGGATGAAGAAGCCGTAGTCGCTGCGCCGCAGGCCGACGGTGCCGGTGAGGTAGGCGATGTTCCCGCCGGAGGGGGCGCCCATGAGCAGGTCGGCAATGCTGAGCCCGGTGCCGGCGGGCGAAGCCGGGTTGGTGGTGTAGATGGGGCCGTAATTGAGGATGCCGTGGAGGGCGCTGCTCTGCAGCTTATTGCGCTGGCGCCGGATAAACTCGCCGCCGAAGCGCAGACTGTGTTTGCCTTTGGTCCAACTGACGACATCGTTGAACTGGAAGTTGTTCTGGGCGATGATGGCCGGGCGGAAGCCGCTGTCGCCGAGGGATGGAAAGCCGGTGAGGTTGATGAAAGTGAGGCCGCTGGAATTGGCGTCGTCGCCGGAGTTGACGCCGGGGATACCGAGCTGGTCGGAGAGGTTATTGCCGTAGTTCAACTGGAGCGCGAGGATGTTGAGGCGGGTGGCGGCGGCGCGGAATTCATTGACCAGCACGGGAGAGAGGGTGCGGGTGTAGGCGGCCGTCAGCTGTTTCAGGGGGTAGTTGTTGTTGCTGGCGTCGGACGACCCGATGGCGGGCAGCGGCAGCGGGCCGGGCAGGTACTGCTGGGTGTAGTGCTGAGAGTAGCGGAAGAACATCTGATCGCGCGAGCCGAAATTCTGATCGACCTTCACGTCGTAGTTGTCGCGATTGACGGTCTGATTGGGGCTGCTGCTGTAATTGCTGACCTGGCCCGACAGGTTGGGGTCGGGGTAGAGGTTGAGGATGGAGCTGCCGGTTTTGTCGAACCGGGAGGTGGGGATGACGTTGTTGGGGAACTGGGTGCGCTGGATCTGGCCGTTGACGGTGGTGGCGGTGAGGGGGTCGTAGATGCGCAAGGTGTTGGCGGAGAAGTCGCCGTTCTTAAAGGCGGGCAGGGGCACGGTGCTCAGGCTGGAGACGCCCTTGACGCGGCGTTCGGCTTCCCAGGAGAAGAAGAAGAAGGTGCGGTCGCGATTGCGGTTGTAGTTAGGCAGCACCACCGGGCCGCCGATGGTGGCGCCGAACTGGTTCATGTGAAACGCGGCGATGGGCACGGTGGCACGATCGAAGAAGTTCTTGGCGTCGAGGGCGGAGTTGCGGAGGAACTCGAAGAGGCTGCCATGGAAGTCCCGGCCACCGCTCTTGTAGGCCACGTTGACGGTGCCGCCGCCGCGCCCGAACTCGGCGCTGGGCACGCTGGTTTGCAAACGGAACTCCTGAATCGCCTCGACGGGCGGGTAGAGCATGATGCCCTGGCCGTTGTGATTTTCCGAGTTGTCGACGCCATCGACGCGGTAGTTATTGGAACGGAAGCCGACGCCGTTGACGACGTTGGCGGTGGTGCCGCGGGCCGCAGTGATGGCCAGGTTGCCGGCCTGCGTCTGGGCCGGCATGACGCCGGGCGAGAGGCTGATCAGCTGATTGAAATTACGAGTGTTCAGCGGAAGATTCTTGAGCGACTGTTCATTCTGCAGCGTGCCGACCGTGACGGACTCGCTCTCAAGCAAGAGGGCCTCGGCCTCGACGTTCAAGGTTTCGGTGACTGCGCCGACCTCCATGGCGAAATCGACCACGGCGCGCTGGCTCAACTCCAGGGTCAGTTTGGAGACTGCGGTGCGGAACCCGGCGGCTTCGACGCGCACGGTGTAGGCGCCGGGGCGCAGAGGCGGCGAGACGTATTCGCCGGAGGAGCCGCTGGCCGTCGCGACTTCCACGCCGGTCGAGTCGCGCACGAAGCGCACCTTTGCGCCGGCGATGAGCCCGCCGGAAGGGTCCTTTACGGTTCCAGCGATCAGCGCGGTATCCACTTGCGCCAGGACAGGAAGGCAAGCGGCCAACAGAAGCAGGATTCTGAACATGAGAAAGTTCCTCTTAGATGGTTGATTTCCAGGGGTCGCGAGTGCGGCGGAGCCAGGCTTCGAGTTCGCCGGTAGCCAGTTGACGCACCAACTCCGGCCGGCTGTCGGCGAGGTTGTGCATCTGGTAAGGGTCTGCGGTGTTGTCAAAGAGAAGGGTGCGGGGCGCGCCACCCTGGTTTGAGAATGCCAGAGTGTAGCGATGGGTGCGGACACCGCGCTCGTTGCGCTCGGCCTGAAAGTAGAGCGCGGAGGTGGGGCGTTTTTGCTGACCGCCGCGGAACAACGCCGCGTAGTTCGTACCTTCCACCTCGCGCGGCGTAGCGCCCTCGAGGCCGGCCAAACCGAGCAGCGTGGGCATGATGTCCGGGGTGCTTAGCAACAGGTCGTCGCGCCGCGGGCGAATGGCGCCCGGCCAGCGAACGAGGAAGGGCACCCGCAGCGACTCGTCGTAGGGATTGTTCTTCGTGATTTCGTTGTGGCAGCCGACGCAGTTGCCGTGATCGGAGGTGAAGACGACGATGGTGTCTTCGGCCAGCCCGGTCTCGTCGAGGGTCCGCAGCAGGCGGCCGAACTGTTCGTCGACGCCGGTGATCTGTGCGAAGTAGTAGCGGATGTCCTCCTTGCAGGCGCGAATGAGTTTGGTATCGGCGGCGGCGTCGAAATTGGGGCGGTTGATCAGGTCGCTCCAGGACTTGCCGGCGTAGCGCTGGACATACCGATCGGGCACCTGGCGATAGTCGGTGTGCGGAGGATTGTGGGCGACGAACAGGGCGAAGGGTTCGTCAGGGCGGCGGAACTTTCCGCCCTCGTTCCGGAGGTAGCGGATGGCAAGGTCGGTCTCGTACTCGGGGCCCCACTTGGAAGCGGTGACGCGGCGCTCGCGCGGGGCATCGTTCTCCCAATACTGCGGGGCGTTGTGCTGGTCGTAGGTGCCGTAGGCGTGCCAGTAGTCGAACCCATGGCGGCGTTCGGGCGGGGTCCACTCATTCCACTTGACGTTGCCGCGGTTGTTGGAGGTATCGATAAAGGGCTGGTGGGGCGTATCGAGATGCCACTTGCCGATATAGCCGAGCGAGTAGCCGGCACGGTTCAACACATCCGGGAAGCAGGGATCGGTCTGCCTCAGATCGCTGGCAGGGACGCCGTTGGCGTTAGTGCAGTTTCGAGTGACTCCGTTCGAGAGGGGATACCGGCCGGTCATCAGCATGGCGCGGTAGGGGCTGCACACCGGGGCGTTGGAGATGGCGTGGGTCAGGACGAGTGACTGCTTGGCGAAGGCGTCCAGCACCGGCGTCTGGACGGGATCCTGCTGCATAAAGCCGAGCGCTTGCGCCCGCCACTGATCAGGGAAGACGTAGAGAAGATTCGGACGTTTGCGGGGAGCGGCGGAAGCCAGGGCTGTTGAGGCGCAGCCGAGCAGAGCGCGGCGCGAAAGGCGTCCGCAGTTTGGATCGGTGGTCCGTTGGCCCCGGTCCTGGGAGGACAAATCTACTCGATTCCAGCGTGCCATAGCGAGAGAGCTACCTTTCACCCTGCCTCATAACGGGATACTAAGCCGGGCCGAGGGCAAACACAAGCGGGTAACCGTGCGGCTGGCCTTCCCGTAAAAAGTTGATTATTAACAAGAAAGCAAACAGAACGGTTAGCGAAACGGTTAATCCTTCGGATGGACGAAGGGCAGGCCGCCCTGCGCGGGCGATTGCCTCACCAGATGGCGAAAGAATCGAGGGCTATTTGATCTTCAGAGGATGAAAGGCTTCGAGTGTGATTTTGGCGGGCACCCAGTCCTTCACTTCGACGCGCAGCAAGGCCTGAAAGTAAGCGGAGCCGCTGGCGCGCACGCGCTGCTGCAACAGTAGCGACGACTGCCGGTTGGTGACGAATTCGGCGGCGGCCTGACAGCCCTGGCTGCGGATGCCCGCCAGCATCATCACTACGCGTCCCGGAGCGATGCCGGGAATGAGGCTGACGACGGACCAATCGGTAGCCGGTTTGCCGGAGAGCGGGTCCACGGAGACCCGATACTCCTTTTCTTCCCCTGGGAGCGGCTTGCGGTTTAGCACGTAGTTCTGGCTGAGGTCGAACTCCAGGGAGTCGGCAGTGCGCGACCATTGATTGGATAACGGACCGCCGACAATGACCATGTTGTGGGACTTGGCGTCCTCGGTACCGGCGGTTCTGCTCTGTTTCACGATGACGTCCTGACGGTAGCGGTCGAAGAACCGGGTGAGGTGCATCAAGCCCTGCGCCTCCCCCATACCGGTGTATTCCTGTGCCGACAGCACAAGGTAAGGTTCGCGATGCGCATCGGGTTCCAGGGTCTTCTCCAAGGAAGCCACCTGATCCGGGCTGAGCCGGAGCAACTCCCGCTTTGAACCCACTGGATCAGAGCTGTAGAGAAACTGGAACAGCGGCGGGTTGCTGACGACTACCATCACCGATCCTGGGCCGGAAAGAAACGGCGCCCAGAACGAGGGCGGAGAGCTGACGATAGCCTGCTGAACCGACCGCAAGTACCAACCTGAGCCTGCCGCGGCCAGAAGCGCCAGCGCCAGCCAAATCCAGGAGCGCCGCCGCGCGCCAACCGGCGCTACGGCGTCCGGCGCAGCTTCCTCCACCGGCGTTTCCCGCGGCCGTTCCAGGAAGACCGGCCGGTAAGCGCCGACGGGGATTTCGATGAGGAGCGATTCGCTGGCGCCTTCATTTTCGAAGTAGGACTTCAGCCGTTTCCTGACCTCATGCGCACAGACTCGCACGCGGGAAGGGTCAGCCGGCTTGCGCCGCACTTCCTCGCCGAACAATTCGCAGACGAGAACGGACTCGCTCAATTCGTCGGAGCGGCCGTTCAGGTGGTAGTCGACGACAACGCTCAGGAATCTCTTTTTCCGGCCCGCGGACGCGAAGTATGGACTAGCCAGGACCCGTTCCAGGAGAGAGAGGAGTTCCTCGGAGGAGATGCACCGCTGTGGAGAGACCGCGTCGCGGACCGGCTTCAGCCCCGCCATTTGAAAGCCCATGCGAACGATCGCCTCAACCGCAGCAGCGGAACAACAACACTTCCAATCCGGCACTTCTGTCGCGAGGCCGGTGACGGAAGGGAGTGGAGCTTCAGCTAACTACCTCCGGCCTCAGCATAGCATGAGGCCCGGTTGTCTCCGTGGAATGGCCTGAACGGCCGGAACGGCGGCAGAAGTTCCAAAGGCAGGGACATTAGCCTGGGATGGACATGGGATCGGCCCTACCTGGACTCGGCTCGCTTCACCGCCCCGGACGGGTTGGGATGGGGCGGTTCCCGGGCAGTTAGTACTGTTTTTCGAGATCGACGACGTTGAGGAGGGGGAGGCCGGCGGCGAAGCGGCGGATGTTTTCGCGGAAGAGATCCATGGAACGGCCGCCCACCTGGTCAGACTGCCCGGCGATGTGGGGCGTAATGACGGCGTTCCGGAATTGCCAGAGGGGATGGCTGGACGGCAGAGGCTCGGGGTCTGTGACATCGAGCCCGGCGCCGGCGAGATGGCCGCTATCGAGGGCTTTGACGAGGGCGGCGGTGTCGTAGAGGCGCCCGCGGGAGACGGCGATGAAGTAGGCCCCCTTCTTCATGAGTTCGAACTGGCGGGCGGCGACCATGCGCTCGCTTTGGCGGGTGAGCGGCGCGGAGACGAAGATGACGTCGGCGCGGGGGAGGACCTCGTCGAGGCGGTCCGGCGTGACGGCCTGGTCGATGAGGGGCGTCATGGAGAGTTCCTTGGGATCGACGGCGATGACTTTCATGCCGAAGCCCTTGGCGCGCTGGGCGATCTGCATGCCGATGCCGCCGGCGCCGATGATGACGGCGGTCTTGCCGTGCAGTTCAACGGGCTCATAGCCGCCGCGGGCCCAACTGCGGCTGGCTTGGGCGGAGAGGGCGCGATTGATCTGGCGGGTGAGGGAGAGCAGCAGGGCGAAGGCGTGGTCAGCGATCTCCGGACCCATGATGATCTTGGAGTTGGTGAGCGTGACTCCCTTGGCGCGGAGTTCCGCCAAGGGGAGGTTATCCACGCCGGCGCTGATGGTCTGGAGCCACTTGAGGCGGGGCGCGGCGGCGAGGAGTTCGGAGTTGAGGGCGCCGATGAGGGCGTCGGCGGTGGCGAGTTCGACCTTGAGATTCGCCTGACTGACCGGGACGATGGTGACGCCGGCAGGGGCGGACGACTGCAGACGGGCCACTTCAGCGGCCGGGTAGCCCTGGACGAGGATTCGCTTGTTCTGAGCGCAGAGCGGGAGAAGGATCAGGGCAAGGGAAAGCAGCCGGACACGCATGAAGCACCTCTGGCTGAGGATTGTACCGCGGAAGGGGCCCTTATTTCTTCCCTAGC
>JACQZS010000282.1 GCA_016213725.1 Acidobacteriota bacterium
CAGGCGCTTCGCCTTCTCGATCACCATTTCGGCCACTTGAACGTGGCGCGAGGCGGGTTCGTCGAACGTGGAGGAGATCACCTCACCCTTCACCGAACGCTGCATGTCGGTGACTTCCTCGGGCCGTTCGTCGATCAAAAGCACGATCAGGACCACCTCGGGGTGATTGGCCGTGATCGAGTGCGCAATCGCCTGCAGCATCATCGTCTTGCCCGTGCGGGGCGCCGACACGATGAGGCCGCGCTGGCCCTTGCCCACCGGCGTCAGCATGTCCATCACGCGGCCGGTGAAGTTGTCCTTCACCGTCTCCTGCTTGATGCGCTCCAGCGGGTAAAGCGGCGTCAGGTTGTCGAAGAAGATCTTGTTGCGCGACTGCTCTGGCGGCTCGAAGTTGATCGCGTCCACCTTGATCAGTGCGAAGTAGCGCTCGCCTTCCTTCGGCGGCCGGATCTGGCCCGACACGGTGTCGCCCGTGCGCAGGTCAAAGCGCCGGATCTGCGACGGCGAAACGTACACGTCGTCCGGGCCCGGCAGATAGTTGTACTCCGGCGCGCGCAGGAAGCCGAAGCCGTCCGGCAGGCACTCGATCACCCCTTCGGAGAAGATCAGCCCGGCCTTCTCGGCCTGCGCCTGCAGGATCTTGAAGATCAACTCCTGCTTGCGCATGCCGGCCACGCCGCTGATCTCGAGGTCGCGGGCGATCTGGTTCAGACGCCCGATCGACATCTCTTTCAACTCGCCGAGGTCGAGGTTGCCGCGCTTGTTCAACGCACCCTGCCGCGGAGACTCGTCGGCCGCCGCCGCATCGCCGGCGTCCGCCGGCGCGGCCTCGGGCTTGGCTTCCACGACAGGCTTCATCTCTGCGGCAGGCTTGGCGTCCACCGCCGGCTTGGCGTCCACGGCAGGCTTCGCTTCGCCGTTCTGTGGCTTTGCGCCACCGTTTTCGGCCTTCGCCTTCGCCTCAGTCTTGCGCCGCGTCGGCGGAGCTTCCTTTGCGGGAGACTCGGCCGGGCGCACTTCGGCGCCGTTCTCCGCCGCGGTTTCCGCTGGGCTCACTGAGCCGTTGTTTTCCAGATCGTTTGCCAAATCTCTTTCACTCCTTGGCCGGAAAGGCCCGAGAACCAGAGCAGGCTTCCCGAGGGGTATCGCTCGCGGATCGCCTTCTGGCTCGCGTTCTTCTCTTTCTGATTGAGCTTGTCCACCTTCGTCGCGACGACCATGTACGGGCGCTGGTGAAACTCGAGCCACTCTTTCAGCTGGATGTCAATCTCCATCCAGCCTCGCCGTGAATCCAACAGTAGGACGCACAGCTTCAAACACTTCCGATCGTCCAGCAGGTAGCTGTCGATCACTTCCTGCCAGCCCCGCGATACGCTCTTCGGGGCCTTCGCGAAACCGTAGCCGGGCAGATCCACAAACAACATCCGCCCGTCGATTTCAAAGAAATTGACGGCCTGGGTCCGGCCGGGCGTGTTGGACGTAAACGCCATCTTCCGGCCGATCAGGGTGTTCAACAATGTGGACTTCCCCACGTTGCTCCTGCCGAGAAACGCCACCTCGGGCAGTCCCGGTGGCGGGAACTGCGCCGGGGCGGTGGCGCTCAACAGAAACTTTGCCGGGGTGGCCACGGCGTACCAAACCTTGAACCGGCCGCGCCTAGTGCGCCCGGTTTTCGTCGCCCGGCATCTCGGGCGTGATCTCCAGCGGATGCGCCGGAGGCCGCGAGGCCAGCGATTCCAAGTCCCCAACCAGAGCGAACTTCAACACTTCATCCATCGAATCGACGAAGTGGATCTTCATCTCCTTGCGAATGTTCTCGGGGACGTCGGAGAGGTCCTTCTCATTATCGCGCGGCAGCAGCGCTTCGTAGATCCCGTGCCGGTGCGCCGCCAGGAGCTTCTCTTTCACTCCTCCAATCGGCAGCACGCGGCCGCGCAGCGTGATCTCGCCCGTCATGGCCAGGTCGCCGCGCACCGGCAACTTCGTCAGCGCCGAACACAGCGTGCTGGCGATGGTGATGCCCGCCGACGGTCCATCCTTCGGAATGGCGCCCTCCGGCACGTGAATGTGAATGTCCACGTGGCGGTAGAAGTCGCGCGGCAGCCCCAGCATCGAGGCCCGCGACCGCACAAAGCTCATCGCCGCCTGCGCCGATTCCTGCATTACGTCGCCCAGCTTGCCGGTGGTCATCAGCCGGCCCCGGCCTTCCATGATCGTCGCTTCCGTGGTCAGCACCTGGCCGCCCACTTCCGTCCACGCCAGGCCCGTCGCCATGCCGATCTCGTGCTTCTTCTCCGTCGTCAGGTCGCGGAATCGCGCCGGGCCAAGCAACTCGGCTACCTTCGCCGCGTCCACGTTCGACTTCGGATAGACCGACGCCGGCACCGGAGTAACCTCTTCTTCGGCTCCGCTTCCGGCCTTCTTCTCGGCCGCCGACTGCGCTACCACGATCTGCCGCGCAATCTTGCGGCAGACGTTGCCGATCTCGCGCTCCAGGTTGCGCACGCCGGCTTCCCGCGTGTAACCCTGCACCATGCTCAGCAGGGCGCCGTCGGCAAACTCGACGTTGTCGCCTTCCAGCCCGGTCGCCTTCATCTGCTTCGTCACCAGGAAGCGCCGCGCGATCTCCATCTTCTCCAGTTCGGTGTAGCCCGATAGGCGGATCACTTCCATGCGGTCCTGCAGCGCCGGCGGGATGGTGTGCATCACGTTGGCCGTCGCCACGAAAAAGACCTCGCTCAGGTCGTACTCGACGTCCAGGTAGTGGTCCTGGAACATGAAGTTCTGCTCCGGATCGAGCACTTCCAGCAGCGCCGCCGACGGGTCCCCGCGGAAGTCGGTGGACATCTTGTCCACTTCATCCAGCATGAACACCGGGTTGCGCGTGCCGGCCTTCTTCATCATCTGCAGAATCTGGCCCGGCAAGGCGCCGATGTAGGTCCGGCGATGGCCGCGGATCTCGGCTTCATCGCGCACCCCGCCCAAAGACAGGCGCACAAAACTGCGCCCCGTGGCCTTGGCGATGCTCATGCCCAGCGAAGTCTTGCCCACGCCCGGAGGCCCGACAAAGCACAGAATCGAACCCTTCGGCTGCTTCACCAGCCGGCGCACCGCCAGGAACTCGAGGATGCGCTCTTTGATCTTCTCCAGGCCGTAATGGTCGGAGTTCAACACTTCCTCGGCAAAGCGGAGGTCGCGGATCTCCTTCGACTTCTTCTTCCATGGCACGGCCAGCATCCAGTCCAGGTAGTTGCGGGAAACCGTGGACTCGGCCGACATCGGCGGCATCTGCTCCAGCCGCCGGAGTTCGGCCATCGCCTTCTCCTTGGCGTCGGTGCTCATGCCCGCCTGGTCGATCCGCTTCTTCAGCTCGTCGAACTCCGACTTCTCGCCCCGGCCCAGTTCCTTCTGGATGGCCTTGATCTTCTCGTTGAGGTAGTACTCTTTCTGGGCCTTCTCCATCTGGCGCTTCACGCGGCCCTGGATGGTGCGGTCGACATTGAGCTTCTCGATCTCGATGTCCAGCATATCGGCCACGCGCGTCAGCCGGTCCAGCGGCTGGAAGATCTCGAGCAGTTCCTGCTTCTCTTCGATCGTGAGCTGCAGGTTCGCGCCCACCGTGTCGGCCAGCTTGCCCGGATCGTCCACCCGGATGGCCGCGATCATCGTCTCGTAGTTGACGTTCTGGCTCAGCTTGACGTACTGCTCGAACAGCGAGGTGACGCGGGCGGTGAGCGCTTCCAGCGCCGGGCCCTGCTCCACCTTCGAAGGCATCGTGCGCACCAGCGCGCGATAGAAACCCTCTTCTTCGGAGACCGAGACGATCTTGCCGCGCTCAATCCCCTCCACCAGCACTTTGATGTTGCCGTCCGGCATGCGCACGGACTGGACGATGTTGGCCACGGTGCCAACCTGGTAAATGTCGCCCGCCTTGGGCTCGTCCACGCTGGCATCGTGCTGCGTGGCCAGGAAGATCTTCTTCTCCCCGGCGAGCGCAACTTCGAGCGCCCGCACGCTGGAGTCCCGGCCGACGACGACCGGGGTCACCATATGGGGGAAGATGACCACGTCGCGGATCGGCATCATGGGAAGGCGCCGTGTTTCGGACTTCTCTTTGGGGGTGCTCATCGTGATGTGATTGGGGGAAATTGTCTGGTTAGATAATAGCGAGTTTCAAGGGAGCGCACCGCCGCGCCTCCCGGCGTCGTAAGAGCAATCTGGATGAGCCGCTGAGCCGGCTGGCTCCCGCCGGACTTAGCCGGCCTTTTCGAGGAGAGCCCAGTTGATCTTCTGCGACAGAACCATCTCCCGGGTGACCACAAACTCTTTCACCTTCTTATAAGAGGGGAGATAGTACATCAGGTCCAGCATGAGTTCTTCGAGAATCATGCGCAGGCCCCTGGCTCCGACTTTTCTCTGGAGCGCGAGTTCAGCGATCGCTTCCAGAGCATCGTCGCTAAACTTTAGTCTAACATTTTCGTACTCGAACAGTTTCTGGTACTGCTTGCTGATGGCGTTCTTCGGCTTGGTGAGGATCTGGACCAGGGCATTGCGGTCGAGGTCCTCCAGAACGCCGGCCACGGGCATACGGCCGATGAATTCGGGAATGAAGCCGTAACGGATGAGGTCTTCCGGCTGAAGCTGCTCGAGCAGGCTCATGTCGCGATGCTGCACGGTGCGGCGTTCGGCCTTGTCGTCTTCCCCTTTGAAACCAAGGGTTTTCTTGCCGGTGCGGCGGGCGATGATCTTCTCCAGCCCGACGAAAGCTCCGCCGCAGATGAAGAGGATGTTCGTGGTGTCCACCGGCGTGAACTCCTGGTGCGGGTGCTTCCGGCCGCCCTGCGGCGGCACGTTGGCAATGGTGCCTTCCAGGATCTTCAGCAATGCCTGCTGAACGCCCTCGCCCGAGACGTCGCGGGTGATGGAGGGATTCTCGTCCTTGCGCGAGATCTTGTCGATCTCATCGATATAAATGATGCCGGTCTGGCAGCGCTGGACGTCCCACTCGGAGTTCTGGAGCAGTCGGAGGATGATGTTTTCCACGTCCTCGCCGACGTAGCCGGCCTCGGTGAGGGTGGTGGCGTCGACGATGGCGAAGGGCACATCGAGGATGCGCGCCAGCGTCTGGGCCAGCAACGTCTTGCCGGTGCCGGTGGGCCCGATGAGCAGGATGTTGGACTTCGCCAGCTCAACCTCGCCCACTCGCTGGCGGTTCATCTGAATCCGCTTGTAGTGGTTGTAGACGGCGACGGCGAGCTTCTTCTTGACGGGGTCCTGGCCGATGACGTACTGGTCGAGATACTCCTTCAGTTCCAACGGCTTAGGCAGCTTGTTGGGGGCACCGTAGGGCTTCTCGGGACGGTCATCTTCCAGAATGGAGTTGCAGACGGCGATGCACTCGTCGCAGATGTAGGCGCGCGGATAATCGCTAGGCGAGGAGATGAGCTTGCCGACGACGTCTTGGCTTTTGTGGCAGAAAGAACAGCGTAGTGTTTCGTCGTTCGAAGAACGCTTCACTTAGTACTCCTCGCGGCAGGGGTGGGGAGGTCAGAAGAGCGCCCCCAAGACCGCGGAACCGGTGCCCTCATTATCCACCGAAAAGCACCAGAGTGGCAATCAGATAACAAATTGGCTTAGTTCCAGTCCATTGGATGGATGGCGGGGGAGGAGGTTACAGGCGCGGGCCGGACCGGCCGGAATCCGGGTATTTCGGAAGGGTAACTCCGAAGGCGCGTATAGCGCCGATATACTAGGGAACGGGCCTAGTTAGTCCCTCGCCCCATATCCGAGAGTAACCAAATGACATCTAAACTCAGACTCGCAGCATGCTTCATGGCTGTGGCCGTGGCGGCCGCGGCACAAGACAAGATTGACCTCGACACGCTGTACAGGATCAAGCAGGAGGCCATCCAGAACTCCAAGGTAATGGACAACCTGTTCTACCTGACCGACGTCCACGGCCCGCGCCTGGCGGGCTCGCCGCGCTACAAGACCGGCGCGGATTGGGCGATCAAGACCCTGAAGGAGTGGGGCATCGACAACGCGCGCACGGAGACGTGGGGCGAGTTCGGCAAGGGCTGGGAGAACAAGAAGTACTCAGTGGCGATGACGGAGCCGGCCTACATGCCGTTGATCGGCGCGCCGCAGGCGTGGACGGCCTCGACGGAGGGCGTGATTACGTCCGAGGCGATGATCGCTCCGCTGCGCACGGAAGAAGACCTGGCCAAGTGGAAGGGCAAGCTGGCGGGCAAGATCGTGCTGGTGGACCAGCCGCGCGAGATCGCGCTGCACGAGAAGGCCGACGGCTCCCGCTACACCGACGCGCAACTGGCGGAGATCGCCATGGCGCAGCTCAGCCCGATGTTCCGCCGGATGCAGGCCCCGGGCCAGCCGCCGATCAACTTCGTGCAGATGATGGCGTTCCGCCGGAAGCTGAACGACTTTTTGCGGGACGAGAAGGTGGGCCTGGTGATCAGCAACGGCCGGGGCGACTTCGGCACGTACTTCACCTCGAACGGCGGATCGCGGAATCCGAAGGACCCGCAGTCGCCTCCGACCATCGCGGTGACGGCGGAGCACTACAACCGCATGTACCGGCTGCTGGAGAAGCAGATCCCGGTGAAGATCGAAGCCGAGATCAAGAACGAGTGGTATGAGCCGGACGTGAACAACTTCAACATCGTGGGGGAGATCCCCGGCACGGGCAAGCACAAGGACGAGATCGTGATGATCGGCGGGCACTTCGACACCTGGCACGCCGGCACGGGCGCGACGGACAACAGCGCCGGCTCGGCGGTGATGATGGAAGTGATGCGGATCCTCAAGAAGCTGAACATCAAGCTGGACCGCACGGTGCGCATCGGGCTGTGGGACGCCGAAGAAGAGGGCCTGCTGGGCTCGCGAGGCTATGTGACGAAGCACTTCGCGGACCGCACGAACATGAAGACGTTGCCGGAGTGGGACAAGCTGTCGGCCTACTACAACGTGGACAACGGCGGCGGCAAGATCCGCGGCATTTACCTGCAGGGCAACGAGATGTGCCGGCCGATCTTCGAGCAGTGGCTGGCGGCGTTCAAGGACCTGGGCGTGACGACGGTGACGGCCCGGAACACCAGCGGCACGGACCATCAGAGCTTTGACGCGGTGGGCCTGCCGGGCTTCCAGTTCATCCAGGAGCCTCTGGAGTACGACACCCGGACGCACCACACCAACATGGACGTCTACGACCGCGTTCCGCGGGAAGACATGATCCAGATGGCGACCATCGTCACCAGCCTGGTGGTGCAGACGGCGAACCGCGAAGAGAAGCTGCCCCGCAAGCCGAAGCCGGAACCGCGACCGGCGGGCGGGTTTGGCGGGTTCTAAGCCTTCCATTCCGATTGGGTAGAGCGGCCGGAGCCCGAGGCTCCGGCCGCTTCGTGTTTGGGGAAGAGCACGGGGGGGTCAGCGGGGGGCGGGGCCGGTGGATTCGCGGACGTTCAACTCGGGGGCCAGCTCGATGCGTTTCGGAGCAGAGCGTTCCTTCTCTTCGATGCGGGCGATGAGGACCTCGGCGCCGAGGCGGCCCATCTCGTAAGCGGGCTGGGCGATGGAGGTGAGGCGGGGCTGGATGACGTCGGCGAAGGGGACATCGTCGAAGACGGCGAGGGAGATGTCCTGGGGGCAGCGGAGGCCGAGTTCGTGAATCGCCTTGAGGGCGCCGAGGCCGGTGAGGCTGTTGGCGGCGAAGATGGCAGTGGGCGGCGAGGACTCGAGGAGGAGTTCCTTGGTGATGCGGTAGGCGGGTTCGAGGCGGAATTCGCCATGGCGGGTGAAGACGGGGTTGGGCTCGATGCCGGCCTGGCGGAGGACTTCGAGATAGCCGTCGAGGCGCTCGCGGCCAGTGGAAAGTTCGGTGCTTCCACTGACGAATCCGATCCGGCGGTGGCCACGGGAGACGAGGTGGTTGGTGCACATGCGGGCGCCGCGGCGGTTGTCGGTGACGATGTAGTCGGCGGTAGGAGAGGAGGGCGTGCGGTCCACGAAGACGACGGGGGGGACGAAGCCGGGGCCGAGGGTGGATTCAACATCGGAGCCGGGCGTGGTGACGAGGAGGATGCCATCGACTTTGCGAGCGCGAAGGAGGGAGAGGGCGCGCTGTTCGAGCTCGGCGCGGTCGTCGGTATTGAGAATAAAGAGCAGGTATCCGCGGGCGAGGGCAGCGTCCTCGGCGCCTCGGAGGAGCATGGGATAGAAGGGGTTGGTGAGATCGCTGACGACGGCGCCGAGGGTCTTGGTCTGGCGGGTTTTGAGGCTGCGGGCGATCTCGTTGGGCTGGTAATCGAGCTCGCGCATGGCCTGTTCGACGCGGCGGCGGAGTTCGGGGCGGACGGACTCGGAACCGGCAAGGACATTGGAGACGGTGCCGACGGAGACCTTGGCGCGTTGCGCGACTTCGCGGATGGTGATCACTGCAGGGGACAATCTATCATTTGCGCCAGAGGAGTGCCAGCAGGCGGCGATCATCCTGTATGCTTGTTTTTGGGAGAAATGGGTCCTATCTAAAGGAGACAGAAGTAGCGATGAGCCAGGAACTGAGCAGAAGGAATTTTGTCGGTAAGGCGGCGGCGCTGGCCGCGGCGCCGGCGGTGCTGCCGGTATTGGGCGCGAACGACCAGATCACGCTGGGCGTGATCGGGACGGGCGGCCGAGGGCGGTACCTGACGGAGCGGGCGTTTGTGGGCAACAAGGGCAAGTTCACGGTGAGCGCGGTGTGCGACACCTACTCCGGGAACCTGGCCAAGGGCAAGGACGTGGTGGCTTCGTTCGGCAAGAACACGCCGAAGGCGGTGATCGACTACAAGGAGATCCTGGCGGACAAGACGATCGACGCGGTGATCATTGCGACTCCCGAGCATTTGCATCACCGGATGCTGCTGGACGCGCTGGCGGCCGGCAAGCACGTGTACGTGGAAAAGCCGCTGGCGCACACGATCGAAGAGTGCCAGGAGATCATGAAGGCGGTGAAGACGAGCAAGAGCGTGGTGCAGGTGGGCACGCAGAACCGCTCGAACAGCCTGTATCAGATGGCCAAGACGATGATCTCGCAGGGCCTGATCGGCGACTGCCACTACGTGCGGGCGTTCTGGTACCGGAACCAGTTGCCGAACGGCGCGGCGGCGTGGCGCTACCCGATGCCGGACGACGCGACCCCGCAGAACACGGATTGGAACAGGTTCCTGGGTTCGGCGCCGAAGAAAGAGTTCTACAAGCCGCGGTACTTCCAATGGCGGCTGTACTGGGATTATTCGAGCGGCATCGCAACGGACCTGATGGTGCACCAGACGGACATCACGGCGTTCGTGATGGACCAGCACATTCCGAACAGCGTGGTGGCGACGGGCGGCGTGTACCGGTGGACGCAGGGCGACGACCGCGAAGTGCCGGACACCTGGAGCGTGCTGATGGATTACGAAAGCAAGTTCCAGATCAACTACTCGTGCTACCTGGGCAACGAGCGGTTTGGCTACGGCGAGCAGTTCATGGGCAACGACGGGACGATCGAAGTGATCAAGCGGCAGACGCTGAACTTCTACCCCGAGGCGTATCCGGGCGTTTCGGACACGATCAAGGCGCGGAAGGAGTTGTCGATCACGATCCCGAACAACGACCACCTGGCGGTGGAAGCGCACATCCGGAACTTCCTGAACTCAGTGATCGGGAAAGAGAAGCCGATTGCGCCGCCGTCGGCCGGTTATGAAGCGGCGATCCCGGGCTTCATGTCGGTGCTGAGCTACCGGCAGGGCAAGAAGGTGCTTTGGGATCACAAGGGAGACAAGTACAGCTTCGCTTAGGTTCGCGGGTGAGTGCTTCAGGGGAAAGCCCGCCGCAAGGCGGGCTTTTCTGCGTCAGAGGGGGGCGCTGGGTTTGTTTGGCGCCACAATCGCCGCTTGGGTTCGTTTGGCGAGGCGGCTGCGGGTTGGGTTTGTTTGGCGCCACGATCGCCGCTTGGGTTTGTTTGGCGATGCGAATGTTGCCCGCGACCTTGGCCCCGCCGGGGAGGGTTCACTCGGCGGGGCCAGGTTTGTGTCTGCGAAGAAGATGAGAGCATGCGGATGTCAAGGAGCGCGGGGAGATGCGGTGCGAATCAGCCCCCACAACCATTGTCCCCCTCGCCACCAAACGATTTCCGGTAAGTGATTGATTACAAATGCCATATTTACAAGAACCGGGCTAGCGGAACTGGGAAGAACTCTGTGGGCTAGTGGATTCTCAACGGGCGGGTCACGAGGAAAAGGTTCGGGACGCTGATTGTGGTGAGCGCCCAGCCAGGCGCCGCTTCGTGCGCAACGGATCAGCGGAGGGGTAAGGACGAGGGGCAGGACAAGAAGGCGATGGAACCACGATGAAGGCAGACTCCGGGCATACTTTGCGGCCAGTGGACTAGCCGGCTCTGCTGAGGAGGGTCTTCTTCTGGTCGGGTTGGAAGCCGACGTTGCCGATTTCCTTTTCCTGGAGGTCTTTGGACTGCCAGTTTGCTCGCATGACGCGGCGCGGGGAGTGGCGTGTTGGGGCCGAGGGGCAGGGGGCCGATTTCGTGGACGGTGATGCAGGCGAGGAGAGTGGGCGGGGGGACAGGGTGGGAGCTTGGGTCCCTGGCGAGGGCGGCATCTTGGGCGCGGTGGTTCACGAAGCCTACATGCGGCTGCTGGGGCAGGACTGGGCCGAATTTCAGAACCAGACACATTTTGTGGCGGTGGCGGATCGGCAGATGCGCTGGCGGGCGGGTTCGACAGCAGCAAGTCCGAGAAGATCCTGGCGGTGGACGAGGGCATTGCGCGGCCCAGCAAACTCGACCCGCAGCAGGCGCAAGTGGTGGAGAGGCACTATTTCGGGGGCTGACGGTGGAGGAGACGGCCGGGATGCCAGAGGTGTCGCCAAGGACGGTAAAGCGCGACTGGCCGGGTGAAACCCAGTAGTGCAGGACCAAGTCCGAGGACGCCCGGACGTCCAGCGCGAGACACCGCCACCCATGCGCGCTTGATCGAGGGGCCGTGTTTGTACAGGGATGGGGTCCCGTTGCGCGCTGAACGTGTGAGCAGGAACGCGCGCAATACGGCGCAGTGTTCGGCCTCAGGCGAAGAGCGGGCGCTGCTGCACTGCCCTCGACTACTTGGGGCCAGCGAGTACTTGGGCGACAAAACCTTGGGAGGAGGAACCGGAGTAGTAGGATCCTGCAAGTTGCCGGTGGTCATTGAGACCGTAGGCCGTGTATGTGCCGGACGAGAATTCGACCGACAAGTAATGGCCGCCGATGAGAACGAACCCCTTAAAGGACGCGTTCGGACTGCTGCGGTAAATCCCGGCGATGTCGCCGCGGTTGTTCACCCGAATCGCAAGCGTGGAGTGGGCGCCGGGGAAAGCGATGGTTTGAAAAGCGCCGTCGCGGTAGAGGAAGCCGTAGATGGGCGCGTTGCCCGCGGGCGCGTGTGGCTTTGGGTTTTCAAATGAGTAGTAGCCAACCACGTCGCCATGATCGTTGAGTCCATGCGCCGCGGAACCGAGGGCACCCGGAAAGTCGATTGTAGTCAGCACGCCAGCCTTCAGCACGTAAGCATGGCCTTTGTCGCTTCCGTTGA
>JACQZS010000278.1 GCA_016213725.1 Acidobacteriota bacterium
CGACCGCCAGCGCAACCACCCCTTCTTCCTCCAGTTCTGGCCCAATGACGTCCACGACCCCTTCGACCCCGACCCCGCCCTCCTCGCCCAATTCCAGCGCTTCTCCTACAACAAGTACCTCCAGCAGTACTACGCCACCCTCGCCGCCATGGACTTCCAAATCGGCCGCCTGCTCGCCCGCCTCGAAGCCCGCAACCTCTCCTCCCGCACCATCGTCGTCTTCCTCAGCGACAACGGACCCACCGCCTGGCCCCGCTACTACAAGGAAGGCTTCGCCCCGCCCGGTTCCACCTCCGGTTTCCGCGGCCGCAAATGGAGTCTCTACGAAGGCGGCATTCGCATCCCCTTCCTGGTCCGCTACCCCGGCCACACCCCGGCCGGCGTCACTGACCACTCCACCGTCGTCTCCTCACTCGACCTCTTCCCCACCCTCTGCCGCCTTGCCCGTGTCCCCGCCCCCACCATCGACTTCGACGGCGAAGACCTCTCCCCAGCCTTCCTCGGCCATCCACAGACCCGCCGCAAGGATCTCTTCTGGGAATACGGCCGCGACGCTTCCTATCTGAAGCCCGGCCGCGTCGACGACCAGAGCCCCAACCTCGCCATCCGCTCCGGCCCCTGGAAAGCCCTCGTCAACGCCGACGCCTCCCGCCTCGAACTCTACGACTTCCGCCAGTCCCAGTCCGAACGCGCTGAAGTCGCCAGCCAACACCCCCAGGTCGCCGCCGCTCTGTCGCAAAAATTGATCGCCTGGCGCCGCGCGCTCCCCACTCTCTGACGCCCGCACTATTGCCCGTTCGCCGCCGCCCCTGGCTTGTCATATGGACTGTGCAGCGCGCTGAACGTCGCCTGCCTCGCGAAGCTCATCCAATCGCTTCTATCGCCGCCTTCACCATCGCCGCCACGCTGATCTCATAGTGCTCATATAGCTCCAGCCGCGCCCCCGATTGCCCATACTGATCCACCCCCAGCGGCACCGTCTTCGCGCCAAACACGCTCCCCAGGAACGACAATGCGTGCGGATGCCCGTCCATCACCGTCACCTGCGGACACCCCCTCTCCCGCTCCGGCACCAGCGTTTCCAGATGGTGCCCCGCCGCCCGGCCATTCATCCGCGCCCGCCTCGCCTGCACCCATCCCCGGTGCAGTAAATCCGGGCTCGTCACCGCAATCACGTTCACAAATAACTCTTCCGCCGCCAGCTCTTCCGACGCCGCCACCGCCTGCGGAACCATCGCTCCGCAGGTAAACAGGTTCACCACGTTCACCCCCGGCGCATACTCGGCCCGCCCCGAATAGTCCACCAGCCGGTAGCCGCCCCGCAGCACGTCCGCTCTCAACCCCGCACGCCCCGCCGGAAACAGCTCCTGCCGCTGCGCCACCGTCGATAGCCGCAAATACACGCTTTCCGCTTTCGAATCCTCCAGAATCCGCCGGATCCCTTCCAGCAGAATCCACTCCATCTCCTTCGCGAAACACGGCTCGTAATACGTAATCATCGGGCTCTCAATCCCGAAAGACGGCGGCATCAACGATTGGTGCAACCCGCCTTCCGGCCCCAGGCTGATCCCCGATGGCGTCCCCACCACAATGAACTTCCCGCCGTTATAAACGGCATAATGCAGCGCGTCCAAACCGCGCGAAATAAACGTGTCGTACAGCGTCCCCACCGGCGCCAGCGGCTCGCCCAGCAGGTCCGACGTCACCCCCAGTGCCCCCAGCATCAGAAACAGGTTGTTCTCCGAGATCCCCAGCTCCACATGCTGGCCTTCCTTGCCCTGCTTCCACTTCAGCGCCACAGGCACCGCCTGCTCGCCGAAATAGTCGATCTCGTCCTCCGGCGAATACACCCCCACCTTCTGCAGCCATCCGCCCAACCCCGTCGACACCGCCACGTCCGGACTGGCCGTCACCAGCCTCCGCCGCGCCTCCGGCATCCGCGCCAGCTCCGACATCACGTTCCCAAACGCCTGCTGCGTCGCCACCTCGCCCGTATACGCCCGCTCCAGGCTCTCCGGAACCCCCGCCGCCACCGTCTTCCGCGTCAGGTCCCGCTCCAGCCCCACGCTCCGCCGCGCCGCCTCGCACGCCAGCGCCTCAGCCGTCCCGGCCGCGAAACCCACAAACTCCGCTCCTGCCTCCAAACCCATCCCCACCCGCAGCTCTTCCATCTGCTCATCCGTCAACAGCCGCGCATGATTCGTCGGATCCCCGGCTAGCGGCAGTCCCCAACCCTTCACCGTGTACGCCACAATCGCCACCGGCCGGTCCGTCACCGTGTTTGCCTCCGCAAACGCCGCCAGCAGCTTCTTCAAATCGTGTCCGCCCAGGTCCGACACCAATCCCGGCAAGTCCGCCTCGCCCGCCAGCAACTGCGCCAGCTCCGCATCCTGCCCACCCGGCCGCCGGCACAACAACTCCACAATCTGCCCCGTCGCCCGCATCCGCAGCAGCGCCTGATACTCGCTGTTCGGCATCTCGTCGATCCGCGCCCGCAGCTTCGCGCCGCCCGGCTTCGCGAACGCCGCCTCCAGCCGCGATCCGTACTTCACCTCGATCACGTGAAACCCGAACGAACTCAGCGACGACTTCACCTTCTGCGCCCGCCCCGTCGGCACCACCCGGTCCAGGCTCTGCCGGTTCAAGTCCACCATCCAAATCACTCGCCCCAGCTTCTGCAGACTGTCTTCGCTCAACGCCTCCCAAACGTTGCCCTCGTCCAGCTCCGCATCCCCCATCAGCGACAGAAACCGCGGCCTCTTCTCATAGCCAAAATGATCCGTCACATAGTGCCGCGCCAGCGACATGAAGTGCGGCATCACCGCCCCGAAGCCCACAGATCCCGTCGAGAAATGAAACGTGTCCGGATCTTTCAGCCGGCAGGGGTACGACTGCAATCCCCCAAACGCCCGCAGCTCCCGCATCTTCTCTTCCCGCAGCCCGCCCAGCAGGTACTGGATCGCATGATACACCGGCGCCGCATGCGGTTTGATCGCAATCAGATCATCCGGCTCGGCCGCCCCAAAGTAATACGCCGTCAGAATCCCAACCGACGACGCGCAGCTCGCCTGGTGCCCGCCCACCTTGATCGAATCCGCGTTCGGCCGCACGTGGTTCGCGTAGTGGATCATGTACGTGCTCAGCCACAGCACCCGCCGCTGGATCCGCTCCAGCACCTCGGGATCCACGGAATGAAACGAATCAGATGAAAAGGACACTCCCCTCTTTTTAGCAATTCTCCGGCGGGGAGTGGCGCAGACCGCCCGTCTGCGCCGGACCCTCCTCACTTCAACCTGAAATTCACCTCGATATTCGCCCGCACGTTCACGGCCTCCCCGCCCTTCGTCCCCGGCTTGAACTTCCACTGCTTCACCGCATCCATGGCCATCTCATCCAACCCCAACCCAATCCCTCTCAGCACCTGGACGTTGAACGGCTTCCCATCCTTGCCGATCACCACCGCCAGCAACACCTGCCCCATGTAGCCCGCCACACGCGCCTCTTCCGTATACCCGGGTTCCACCTTGAACACCGGGACCGGCGACTGCACCTCCCCTCCAATTCGATGGACCTCCGGCGGCTCCGGCAACAGCTCCGGCCGCTGCGCCGCCACCTCCTCGGCCAGGCGCCGCTCCAAATCCTCCGCCTCCAGCTCCTTGCCGTTGGCTTTCAGCGCCCGCGCCAGCAACCTCGCCGCCACCTGCCCCTGCACGTCGCTCAACGTCGACAGCCCCACCCCGCCCCGGTACAACAACTCGGCGTCTGCCAGATTCCCTTGCCTCTCCAGCGACACCCCAATCCACATCAAGGCCTGAGCCGTGACCTTCACATCCCCCTCCTGCGCCTTCTCCAGATACGCCTCCGCCTTCGCATACTCCTTGCGCCCAATCGCCAGCATCCCCAGCTTCACCTTTACCGCCTGCGCCCGCGCATCCGCTCCGTATACGGTCAGCGCCTGCTCGTACAGCTTCTCGGCCTCGGCAAGATGCCCGGCGAGCAACTCCCGCTCGGCCAACTTCTGCAATCCAGTCCCATAATCCATCCCGCCTGGCATCCCCGCCTTCTGCGCCTCCGCCGCCCGCGGCTCCACCGCCTGAGCAACGCTCTGCACCACCGACGGCACCGTTCGCTCCACCACCGACGGCCGCACCGCCCCTAGTATCGATACGCCTGCCAGCGCCACCACCACCGTGCCCACCCTTGCCGCGCGCCCCGGCGCGCCGCGCTTCACCTTCTCATCCAGAATCGACATCAATCTGCCCTCCAGTTGCGATTTCTTGGCCATCGGCAATGCGGCTGGCTCCAACTCAGGCTCGGCCGCCGCCGCCCGCGCCATCTCCAGCAAATAGCCCGCATAGGCCACCGCCGAGGCGCCCGACTCGAGCACCATATCGTCGGCCGCCTTCTCTCTCTCCCGCACAAACTCTCTCCAGGCCACCCAGGCCAGCGGATTCCACCAATGCAGGCACAGCGCCATTCGCGCGATGAAATTCGTTACCAGGTCGCCCCGCCGCACATGCGCCAGTTCATGCGCCAGCACCAGCCGCAGCCGCTCCGCTTCCCAATCCGGCGCGCCCCGCGGTAGCAATATCGCCGGCCGCCGCAGCCCCACCGACATCGGCATCTCCACTCCGCACTCAAGCACCTCCACTCCCAGTTCCACGCCCTCCACCCTCCGCGCCTCCCCCTGCAGCCGCCGCACGGCCTGCCACGCCGCGCCAACTTTCAGCAGCATCACTCCCACCCCGGTCACCCACAGCCAAACTCCCAACGACCCCCAATCCACACTCCACCTCGGAGCCGCTGCGCCCGCCGTCCGCACCGCACCGCCCGCCGGCGCCTCTGCCGGAACGTCCGTCCCTTGCGCCGTCATCGAGAACGTCACCCCCGCCGGCAGCGCCACCTCCCACGCCGGCACCGACACGCTCAGCACCGGAGCCAGCAATACCGCCACCGCCGCCGCCGTCCACATCATGTGGCGCGACGCCGCCGTCGCCCGCCGCATCACCATCGATGCCGCCCACGCCAGCCCGAAGATCGCCGCCGCCTTCCACGCCATCGCCAACAGGAATCCGCTCATTTCGCCTCTCCCCCTTCCCTGGCTCTCTCGATCATCGCCGCCATCCGGTCCAGCTCTTCCCTCGTCAACTGCGTCGACGACACATCCAGCAATGCCGCCACAATCTGCTCCGGCGACCCGGAAAAATATGTGTCCAATAAATGCCGCACCGCGCTCTTCTTCGCCTTGTCCCGCGGCACCATCGGCAGATAGACGTACTTCAACCCCTCCGCCTTGTACTTCACGTGCCCCTTGTCCTTCAGCACGTTCAACAGCGTCCGCACCGCCGAATAGCTCGGCGCGTCTTCCATCGCCTCCCGCACCTCCGCCACCGACGCCTTCCCTCTCTGGTACAGGATTTCCAGAATCTGACGCTCCCGCCGGCTCAACGCCGCCCCGGCCGTCACCGCGCGCCGCCCTGTCTAATTTTTAGCATCATGCCAAAATATTAGCACCGCAGCGGATCTTGTCAAGCCTTTTCGTCTGTTTGCCTCCTTCCCCGCACCGTCGTCCTCTCAAATGCGATAGAAAAAGAGCAGGCATGCCGCTCTACACCCGTTGCCTCCGGCCGCTGCTCTTCCGCGCCGATCCCGAACTCATCCACGATCGCGCTCTCGCCGCCGCTTCACTCGCCGGCCGCCTCCCCGCCATCTGCCCCCTCCTCCACGCCGCCCTCCACCACCACGACCCCGCCCTCGCCGTCGATACCTGCGGCCTCCGCTTCCATCACCCCCTCGGCCTCGCCGCCGGCTTCGACAAAAACGGTCGGGCCATCCCGCTCTGGCAATCCCTCGGATTCAGCCATGTCGAGATCGGCTCCATCTCCGCCCACCCCTCCGCCGGCAACCCCAAGCCTCGCCTCTTCCGCCTCCCCCAGGATCGCGCCATCGTCGTCAACTACGGCCTCCCCAACCACGGCGCCGCCCGCGTCGCACAACGCCTCGCCCTCATCCGGAACCAACTCAAAGCCCCCCTCGGCGTCAACCTCGTCAACACCAACCGCGGCCCCGCCGCGCCACCCGAAACCGACGAACAGATCATCCGCGACTACGCCACTTCCTTCACCACCCTCCAGCCCCTCTGCGCCTACATCGTCCTCAACCTGAGTTGCCCCAACACCTGTGACGGCCGCGCCTTCGTCTCCGATCTCCACCGCGTCCGCGCCCTACTCGACGCAATCGCCGCCGTCCGTCCCGCCAAGCCGGTCTTCCTCAAAATCGCCCCCTTCTCCGCCCTCCCCCAGCTCGACTCGTTCCTGGATGCGGTCTCCGCTTACCCCTTCCTCCGCGGCTTCTCCATCAACCTCCCCCCGGGCAAGCCGCCCGGCCTCACCGCCTCCCCTGATCAGCTCCAGCGGATGCCCGGCGCCGTTTCCGGCGCCCCCGCCGAAGCCGCCGCCAATCAGGCCATTGCCCATCTCTACCGCCGCATCGATCCCGCCCGCCACATCATCATCGGCAGCGGCGGCATCTTCACCCCCGAAGACGCCTGGCGCAAAATCACCCTCGGCGCCACTCTCCTCCAAGCCCTCACCGCCCTCGTCTACGAAGGCCCCGCCATCGTCCACCGCATCGCCGCAGGCCTCTCCCAAATCCTCCGCCGCGAAGGCTTCACGCACACCCAGCAAGCCGTCGGCTCCGCCGTCCGCCCCTGACCTCCTCCGCACCCCTTCCTCCCTGCAGCTTGACTGCACCCCGAACCTGTGATTTCTTACCACTACAATGCCACGCCGCAACCTGCTCTTCCTGCTCGCCGCCGCTGCGCTCCCTTCCATCGCCCAAACCAAATCTGCTCAGCCCCAGCAGCCCAATCTGGGCACACGCTCCACTCCCGTCCTGAAGCTCGCCGGACTCTCCTTCAAGGACCTCAACCGCAACGGCCGTCTCGACCCCTACGAGGACTGGCGCCTCCCCATCGACCGCCGCGTCGCCGACCTCCTCGCCCGCATGTCCGTCCAGGAAAAGGCCGGCCTCATGTTCCACGCCTCCATCTCCGGCGCCACCGGCCCCAACGGCGAGGTCCTCGATAACCCCACCGGCGCCATGGGCGCTCTCGGACGCCGTGGCTCCGCCCCCCCGTCTCAACCCAAGGGCGCAGCCCGCGCCATCCTTGGCCGCAATAATCCCTACAACATCGAACCCGGCTCCCCGGCGCCCGTCCGTGACCTCATCCTCCAACGCAACATCCGCTGGGCCGTCATCCGCCCCGGCCCCGAAGCCCCCGAAATCACCGCCAAATTCATCAATAATCTCCAGGAAATCGCCGAATCCTCCCGCCTCGGCATCCCCATGACGCCCAGCGACAACCCCAGAAGCGGCATTCGACGCTCCGCAATGGGCGTCGAATTCGCCGGACGCCCCGCCCAGTCCGCTCGCCTCTCTCAGTGGCCCGGCCAGCTCGGCATGGCCGCTATCGGCGATATCGCCGCGGTTCAGGAACACGCTCGCATCACCGCCCGCGAACTCCGCGCCATGGGCATCCGCGCCCTCCTCGGCCCCCAGGCCGACGTCGCCACCGAACCTCGCTGGAACCGCATCAGCGGCACTTTCGGCGACGACTTCGATTGGGTCGCCAAACTCACCGCCGCCTTCATCGAAGGCTTCCAGGGCAAACGCCTCGGCCCCGAGAGCGTCCTCTGCATCGTCAAACACTTCCCCGGCGACGGCCCCGTCAAAGACGGCTACGACCCCCACAGCGACTACGGCAAATGGGCCATCTACCCCGCCAACCGTTTCGATTCCCACCTCATCCCCTTCCAGTCCGCCTTCCGGGCCGGCGCCGGTGCCGTCATGGGCGCCTACTTCATTCCCACCGGCAAAGACACCGTCGCCATCAACTTTTCCAAGGCCATGGCCACCGGCCTCCTCCGCGACAAACTCGCCTTCCCGGGCATCATGGTCACCGACACCATCCGCAGTATGCCCTGGGGCGTCGAACACCTCTCCCGCAAGGACCAGGAGAAAGCCATGGTCCTCGCTGGCGTCGATCAGATCCTCAGTGAGAGCGATCCCCGCTACATCCTCGAATGCGTCAAGGAAGGTAGCATCCCTGCCGCCCGCCTCGACCTCTCCGCCCGCCGCATTCTCAAAGCCATGTTCGAACTCGGCCTCTTCGAAAACCCCTACGTCGATCCCGAACAAACCAAGCTCATCGCCGGTAGTACCGAATTCGTCGCCGCCGGCCAGAAGGCGCAGGATCGCAGCCTCGTCCTCCTCAAGAACTCCGGCAACGCGCTCCCTCTCCCCGCCGGCCGGAAGATCTTCCTCCAGAACCTCGATCGGCAGGCCGCCGCCCCTTACGGTGTCGTCGTCGACGACATCGCCCAGGCCGATCTCTCCATCATCCGCATCACCACCCCGGCCATCGTCTATCCCTTCGGCGGCAGCTTTTTCATCCCCGGCGCTGGCGGCGGAGGCCGCCCGCCCGCCGCATCCGGCCGCAACTCCACCCCCGCAGCCGTCACCGTCCGGCCAGTCCTAGGCAACACTCTTGCCTATACCGGCTCCGCCAATCAGGCTGAACTCGACGCCGTCCTCAAGCTCGCCGCAACCGGCAAGCCCGTCATCGTCTGCGTCGAGATGGACCGCCCCACCATCCTCACCGAATTCATTGAGCAGGTGCCCGCCGTCCTCGCCTCTTTCGGCGTCTCCGACGCTGCCCTCTTCCGCGTCATCTTCGGCAAATCCGCCCCCACCGGCAAGCTCCCCTTCGACCTCCCTAGCGACATGCCCTCCGTCACGGCCCAGGCCGCCGACGCCTCACACGACTTCGAGGACCCGCTTTTCAAGTTCGGCTTCGGGCTCACCTACGCTGCAAAGTGAGCCTCGCCCCCAATCCCTGTGCGAAGCGAGGGGCGGCCAGGCCCCTCGCCTCAGTGCCCTACTGCCCGCCCTCCGCCGCCGCCACCTCCGCCGCAAACTTCGGGTTCGTCCACTTCATCGCAATCGGCCCCATTCCCTGCATCCCCACGTCTTTCTTGTAAACCACCTTTTCCAGAATCACCTTCCCCTTCCGCGCGTTCTCCAGTCCCGCCATCGTCTCCAGTTCGATCTTCTCCCCCGGCGCAATGCCGCCCATCTCCGCATAACCCATCTCCCGCTTCGAATCCTTGATGTACGCCCCCTTCTCGTCGTAGTACAGCGCCACCCCCGACATCAGGTCCACATGGCTGTCGCTGACGTTCTCCACGCTCACCTTGAACTTCGCCACCACCATGTTCCCGCTCGGCCGCAACTCGCTCACCACCAGCGGCCCCTTCCCGGCTTGAATCAACTCCCCAATCGGCGTCGTATTCGCCGGCGCCTTCTTCTCCTCCGATCCGCACCCCATCAGCCCCAGCGCCACCGCCCCCAACGCAACGCAAATCCCGTACTTCATCGCAATCCTCCGATTCGAACTGTCTTTCAGACCAATCGCTCTCAAACTCTCAGCCCAACAATCCTATCCCCGACCGCCCCCATTCTCAATCCTTTTCCGATTGACCCCGCTCCCCCGCCCTCGATAAACTGCCCCTGCCCGCCGCCAGTCCCATGCCTTCCAGACTCCTCGCCCTCCTCCTCGCCGCCGCCTCGGCCTTCTCCGCCCCTCAATCCCCTCTCGAACAGGGCTTCCAGTCGCCCCCCGAATCCACCAAGCCCTACGTCTACTGGTACTGGATCAGCGGCAACGTCTCCCGCGAAGGCATCACCCGCGACCTCGAAGCCATGCGCCGCGTCGGCATCGGCGAAGCCTTCCTCTCCGACGTCGACACCCTCCCCAACTCGCGCGGCCCCGTCCGCGTCCTCACCCCCGAGTGGTACTCCCTCGTCGCCCACGCCA
>JACQZS010000284.1 GCA_016213725.1 Acidobacteriota bacterium
CCGTGAAGAAAGTAGTCACCTGCAACGGCGGCTCCGGCCTGCTGCGCAACCTGCCGCTGGTGGGAGAGCTGCTCAGGAAGGTGCGCGCCTCCATCTCCATCCCCCTCACGATGAAATTCCGCAGCGGGTGGAACGACCGCGAGCTGGTCCACCTCCACATGGCGAAACTGGCCGAAGACAACGGACTGCAGGCCATCGCGCTGCACCCGCGCACCCGCGAGCAGGGCTACAGCGGGCAAGCCGATTGGAGCAGGATCGCCGAAGTGAAGGCTGCCGTGAAGATCCCCGTGATCGGCAACGGCGACATCGTCACGCCGGAAGACGCCGTGCGCATGGTGGCCGAGACCGGCTGCGACGCCGTGATGGTGGGCCGCGCGGCTTCGTCCAATCCCTGGATCTTCCGCCAGATCGCCGAGCATCTCGCCGGCAGGCCGTACTTTCAGCCCACGGAGCGCGACCGCTGGCAGATGATGCACCGCTACTACGAAATGCTCATCGACAAGGGCGGGCTGGACATCGTCGGCAAGATGAAACAGTTTGCCACCTACTTCACACACGGGATCCGCAACGGCGCGCGCCTCCGCACGGCCATCTATCAGGCACGCGATGCCGCGGCGATTCTCGACATGGTGGACCGCTTCTTCGAGCGCGAGATGCACGGCGGAGGCGGTGAGGAAAAGCTGGCCACGGTGCTGCTGTAGTCGCCATGAAGAAGATTCAGGTGTTCACCGATGGATCCTGCCTGGGCAACCCAGGGCGCGGCGGATGGGCTTCCATCCTGCGCTACGGCAAGCACACCAAGGAGTTGTTCGGCTCCGAAGCTCACACCACCAACAACCGCATGGAGCTGACCGCCGCCATTCGCGCCTTCGCCGCCCTCAATGAGCCTTGCGAGGTGGAGATCACCACGGATTCGCAGTATGTGAAGAACGGCGTGGAGAAGTGGATGGCCAACTGGAAGCGCAACGGCTGGAAGACTTCAGAAAAGAAGCCGGTGCTGAACCAGGATCTATGGGTGGCGCTGGACGCCGCGCTGGCGCGCCACACCGTGAAATGGGTGTGGACCAAGGGCCACGCCGATCACGCCGATAATAATCGCTGCGACGAACTGGCGCGCACCGCCGCCGAGCAGCAATCCTCATCGAGCTAGCCGCGAGCGCACCGCCAGGATGTGGGCCTTCGCCCCGGGCGCGCTGTCCGCGTAGAAACCCACGGTGCAGTTCTTACGGAAGAAATAGGCGTCTCCGGGCCGCGCCTCGTACTTGCCCAGCAAGCCGTCCATGCCGCTACCGGCCACCATCTCGCCCTTCCCGTCCATCAGGTAGTAGATCTCTTCCTCGTCCTCGTGGTGATGCGGCGCGTTGGTTCCGCCGGGTTCGAACTCCATCACGTAGAGGCTGGTGACGGTCTGCGCCACGGCCAGGCGGTCGCGCGTGCTCTTCGTGTCGCCGATCATCAACTGATAGAGGACCGTGGGTGGATGACCCGCCACGGTCTGCTTCCTGATTTCCTCCAGGTTCGCCACGGGCAGCTCGGGCGGCACACTGGCTGGACTCGCTTTGAAACCCATCACCACCACGCGCCATCCTGATCCGTTCAATGCGTGCTTCGCGCCCGGCGCGCAGTAGAAGAAATCCCCGGCCCGCACGGCCCGCTTCGCGCCCTGGTAGACCACCTCGCCTTTGCCTTCCGCAACGACGTAAATCCGCTCCTCGTTCGGCAGCGCGGCCTCCGCCTGGCTGCCCACCAGCTCTCCATAGCGCACCACGCTACGCAGCACGCGCTCCCCTTCAAACAGCGGCTTGTAGCCATTCACCGCCTGCACCTCCGGCACATGCTTGCGCAGCCAGGTGGGATCCACCGGGCCGGCGGCAAACGCCGCGGCCACCAGAGAGCCAACGATCCAGCCAGCAGGCTTCCAATTCATAGCGATGCTCCTCTTCCGCTTCCCCGGCCAGCATACTCGAACCGCCGCCGGGCGGCACTCAGGCCAATTCGAGTTCAACGGCCGCCACTGCGCCGGCGGGGAAGCGCCACCGCGCAGTGGCCGGCAGCGCGGCTTCCACGCTGGAAAAGGCATCCGGCGCATCGGCGACAGCCATCGTGCGCAGGTCCTGAGGTGCGATTTGAAAGACGCGTCCACCGCTCACCTTCATGCCCCGCACGGCGAAGCTCGCTTCCACGGCGCGGCCGTAGGCGGTGTTCACGGCGTGGACGAACACTTTGTTGGCGCTGCGCGTGGCCACGGCATCGAGCCCCTCCGGCAGGTTGCCCAGAGAGACGCCGTGAGCGCCCGTGTGATGGCGGAACAGGCGCGCCACGGCCCCGGCCGGAGTGAGATAACAGGCGCCGCCGGGCACTTGAAGGAGCATGGCGTTCACGGTCCAGCGGTTGCCTTCGAAGTCCGCGATGGTGGCGATCTTCACGCGGTCGCCGCGCCGCAGATAGGCGTTCAGGGAGCGCGCATGATACACCGCCGTCATCCACTCGAGCAGCAGCGGATTCGCATTATGCGGCGGCAGCGAGAGATGGCCTTCCGTGATGGCCACGCCCTTCTCCCGTCCGGCGGCGTCTATCATCTCCCCCAGCCGGCGCTCCTGCCGCGCGGCCAGCTCCAGCAACTCCGTCCACGCCTGCTCCGGTTCGCGCTGGTAGCGCGGTGCGCGCAGCACCGTATCCTTGCGCTGAGGCGACTGGCCCATCATGTGGAACGCGACGAGGTCGATCCACTCGCCGGCGCGCGCAACCAGGTCGGGCGCCCAGTAGCCTTCCCGGCCGCGGTCGCCCCAGCCGATGAGCTGCACGCTCTTGTCGCGCGCTCTCATCGCGCGGGCGAATTCGATGGTCTTGGCGATGGACTGGTCTTTCGAGAACGTGGCGTTTCCGTAGGAAGTCTCATTGCCGAGTTGCCACAGGCGGATGCCGAGCGGCTCCGCGATGCCGTGACTCCGTCGCAGACGATCCGAAGGATCGTTGGCATAGGACACCCACTCGGCGGCCTCCTGCACCCCGGCTGTTCGGTCGCCCTCCTTCGTGTTGCGGTAGCGCGCCTCGCCGTCGCCTTCGAAATTCACGCACATCAGCGGCTCGGCGCCCACGCGGCGGCACAGGTCTACAAACTCACCGGTTCCTACGCGGTTGGTCTCTTTGCCGCCCCAGACATAGTTGCGCATCCAGGGCCGCTGGGCCGCCGGGCCCACGCCTTCGCGCCAGCGGTAGTAGCGGGAATAGAGGCCGCCCCAGCGCAACACTTGCGGCCCCAGATCCCTGGTGGCGGCGACGAAGCTCTTGCGCCAATCGTCCTGCTCGTAATCCCAGGCCGCTTCCACCGAGGAGTCCGTTACGCCCAACGGCTCCATGAACTGCATGTAGAGCCACGGCGACACCTCAAAGCGCGGCGCCGGGTCGATCAGCACTGCCGCGGGCTCCTGCAGCGCCGCGACCGCAGGCGCGGCCAGGAAATCGCGACGCCGCATGACTACCACATCCTCGCTTTCGTCCAGGCGTCCAGGAAGTCTTTGCCGGCATAGCGGATGGTCCGGTCGTCCAACACCTCGCCGCCGAGTGCCGCCGCCGCGTCGATGCGCAGCGAGTTCCGCGTGGTGTATTCAATCTCGATGGTCACCGGCCCGCTGATCTTGTAGGGCTGGATCTTGCCGATCTTCGCCGCCGCCCGCCTGGCTGCTTCGCGAATGGACTCCTGAGCCGCCGCGGCCGACATCGACAGGCAAACGTAGCGCGCCAGGCCTTCTTTCACCGCGGCCGTCTCCGCCTCAGGCACCAGCGCCTTCATCTCTTCGGCCGCCTTCACGTCGCCAGTAAGCAGGATGACGGGCGTATTGAACCAGCCGGCAAGCATGGTGCGCGTCTCGGTTTCACCCACCGGCTTGCCGTTCAGGCGGATGTTCTGAATGCCCAGCGAGCTGTAGCTGTGCGCCATGATGCCGCTGCGCACGCCGGCCTTGGAGTGCTGGGCGATGAAGCCGATAGCGCTGAAGCCGCGCTCCAGCAGCATCGTGCGGCCCAGGCCGCCGATGACAAGCTTGGCCTTGGGATGGATGGTCTGCGCGGAGAGCGTGGAGCTGTTGGCGTGGCCGTCCCAGACGATCACTTCGTCGGCGCCGCCGGCCAGCAGGCCGTCCACCGCGGCATTGATCTCCGCGGTGAGCAGCGCGCGCAGCTCCGGATTCGTGGTCTCCACCTGTTCCTGGCGGCAGATGCCGGCCACACCTTCGCCATCGGTGATCAGGAAGACGGTCTTCTTCGTTTGCGCCTGGAGGGCGCCCAGCAGGCAGACGAGGAGCAGCAGTGCGGTTTTAGCCATGCTGCGAGTATATGCCCGTCAGATGCCGAAATAGGGCTTGTTGGTCTGCCAGCGGCCGCGCGTGAAGTCGGGGAAGGGCAGCGGCACGCTGTTTTTCTGAATGGACGCCTCCGACATGCCGATGACGGCGCTCATGGTCACCGAATCATAGAGGTCGAGCGGCGTGGGCCGCTTGTCGCGCGCCGAGGCGAGGAAGAGGCGGACCTCCAGATCGTCGGTGCCGCCGTGGCCGCCGGCCAGCGGGTCGGCTCCGGCCGCGCCTGCCTCCACGGGCTTCCACCACCTGTGGTCGTACTGTTTCTGGTAAGGCTCAAACGGCTCCCACTCGTGATACTTGGGGCTCTTACCCTCCACGTAGACTTCGCCGGGCTGCTCGCGGTAGAGACCCAGCGTGCCCTGCACCATCCAGCGGTTGTCGTAGGGCCGCGGCAGTTGCATGTCGTAGTTGAGCACGATGGTCTTGCCCTGCTTCGTGCGCAGGACGGAGGTGACGATGTCGCCTTGCTTGTAGGTTCGCTTGGCGTTGGGATGGTCCGGGCCGAATTGGCGCGCGAAGTAGGCGTTGATGCCGCGCGAGGCCGTGGCGGTGCTGGCGATGGTCTCGATCGCGTCGCCGCGGTTGATATCCAGCCAGCTCAGCACGGGGCCCAGGGCGTGAGTCGGATACTGGTCGGCATTGCGCTTCACCAGGTACTCGCCGCCCCAGCGGATGTTGCCCTGTTTGTCGAAGAACCAGTGATCGATGCAGTCGTGCGAGTGCGCGGCGTGGCAATGCACCATCTGGCCGAACAGTCCGGCGCGCACCATGTTCAACACCGCCAGGTTGTCGCGGCGGAAGCTCCAGTTCTCCATCATCATGCACGGCGTGCCGGTCTTCTCATGCGTGTCCACCAGTTGCCAGCACTGTTCCACGGTGAGCGCCGCCGGCACCTCCACGCCCGTATACTTTCCGGCCTGCATGGCGTAGACGGCCATGGGCGTGTGGAAGTGCCACGGCGTGGCGATAAGCACCGCATCCAGATCTTTGCGGTCCATCAATTTCTTGAACGCTTCGGGAGAACCGCCGAAGCCCTCCGGCGCGGGCTGGCCGGCCTTGGTGACCTCCGCCTGCGCTCGCTCCAGCATCGCCGGATCCGTATCGCACACGGCCAGCACCTGCACGCCTGGCGCGCGCAGCGAGGTCCTCAGCAGAGAAGATCCGCGATTGCCCACGCCCACCACACCCAACCGCACCGGCTTGGTCTCCGCCCACGCCGTCGCCGCTCCCGCGGCCAGAAAGCTTCTACGTTCCATATTCGGACTCCAGTGTCCCTATGCTACATCCGCGGACCCGAACAATTTCCATCTATCGAGATCAGGCTTGCATCACAGCCAGTGGGGAAATCCGATCCTGGCCGCTGACCACTTTACTCTATGAGTCTTACTGCGCCTGCTTACAGACCTATCGCCACGCTCTGCGCCTGCACGTGCCTCGCGTTCGCGCAAGACATCACCGGCTCCGGTACCGTTACCGGCTTCGTCAAGGGCTCCGGCGGCACACCAGCCTCCGGCGTCAGAATCTGTGCCGTCGGAACGCCCCGCTGTGCTACCACCAGCGATTCCGGCGGCTATCGGCTCCCCGAGCTGCGTTCCGGCTCGTATCAGCTTGAGATCACCGTGCCCGCGCAGCAGGCCTTCCGCAGTTCCACCGTGGAAGTGCGCGCCGGCGTAGAAACCACCGTCGACATCGAACTGCCCCAACTCGCAGCCTCGCAGCAGACTCTCACCGTGTCCGAAACCGTCTACGTCGCCCCGGAAGAGGTAAAGAACTCCGGCTATCTCATACCTGGGAAGGAGGTTTGGTCACTGGCCGGCGCGAACCAGGACGTGTCTCGCTACGTCCAGACGCTGCCCGGCGTCGCCCTGGGCTCAGACGACTTCCGCAACGACATCATCGTGCGCGGCGGCAGCCCGCTGGAGAACCTCTTCATCATCGACAACATCGAAATTCCCAACATCAACAACTTCGCCAACTTCGCCTCCGCCGGCGGCACCAACAGCCTCCTCGACGCCCAACTCATCCAGGATGTCACCTTCCTCAGCGGCGGCTACCCGGCCCCTTTCGTCAACCGCACCTCCAGCGTCCTCCAGATCACCCAGAAGGAAGGCGACCGTCAGCGCTTGGGCGGCCGGCTCACGCTGGGCTCAGGCGGCCTCGGCGGCATCCTCGAAGGCCCAGTCAACAAGGGAAAGGGCTCCTGGATCGCCTCTTTCCGCCGCAGCTTCCTGGACGCCTTCACTGACGACGTCGGGTTTGGCGGCGTGCCCATCACCTACACGTTCAACGGCAAGGTCCTCTACGACCTCACCTCGCGGGACCGTATCTGGGCAGCCAACATCACAGGCGTGGACGACATCCGGCTTGGGCTCAACGACGAAAACCGCGGCAAGGAGGAGATCAGCACGCTCGATATCCGCTATCGCGGCTGGCGAAGTGCCACGGGCTTCAACTGGCAGCACCTCTTCGGCGTCCGCGCCGTGGGCCTGCTGGGCATCACCACATCCCAGGCTCGCGTCAATCAGCAGGTGAGAGACTTGGTCCGCATCACACCGCCGCCGCCTCCCGGCACCTCCAATGAGGACCTCATCGCCATGGCGCCCGTCATCTTCAAGGACAAGTCCGGCGAGAACGAAACCACGTTCAAGTACGACCTCACTCTCTTCGCCGGACGCGCCGGCAAGATCCAGACCGGCGCCAACTTCAAGATCTTCCGCCTCAACTACCTGGTCCAGTCGCCCTTCGGCAGCGACGTTCCCTTCTCTCCCGTACCGGATGTCAACCCGCTCGACCTCCAGCGCAAGTTCCGCGCCTACCAGAACAGCGCCTACTTCCAATCCACAATGGACGTCGCCAAGCGGCTCAACATCACCTGGGGAGGCCGATTCGACAACTACCAGTACCTCGGCGCCACGCGCTTCAGTCCGCGGGCCGGCCTCAGCTACCGCTTGTCGCAGAAGCTCGCCTGGAAGCTCAGCTACGGTCAGTACTTCCAACAGCCGTTCTTCCTGTTTGTCTCCGCCTTCCCGCAGAACCGCGGTCTCATCCCATGGCGCGCCGAGCACTTCGTCACAGGCTTCCACTACACCGCCAGTCCCACGCTGCGCATCACCCTTGAGGCCTATCAGAAGAACTACAGGGACTACCCCGTCGCTCTCCAGTTCGCTTCTGTCTCGCTTGCCAATGTTGGCGACACCTTCGCTGTCAGCGACCTTCTCTTTCCTCTGGCCAGCGCCGGCCGCGGCCGCGTGCGCGGTATCGAGCTGTTTCTCGAAAAGAAGTTCACCAACAAGTGGTTTGGACAGGCGAACCTGGCCTTTTCGCAAGCCCGCCAGGCCGGCCTTGACGGCATCCGCCGCCCGGCTTCCTTCGATTACCCCGTCATCGCCAACTTCACTGGCGGCTATCGCTTCAACTCGAAGTGGGAAGCCGGGCTGCGCGTCTCCTACCTGGATGGCCGCCCCTACACACCTTTCGACGAAAAGACGTCGCTGGCTCAACGCCGCGGCGTCTTCGACCTCACCCGCATCGCCGAACTGCGCGCCCTCGACTATTTTCGCGTGGACTTCCGTGTCGACCGCAGCTTCATTGTGCGCGATAAACCCCTCATCGTCTTCGCCGGAATCCAGAACCTCACGAATCGAAAGAACTTCTCCAGCTATCTCTGGAATCGCGCCACCAATCGGCCGGAGATCAATGAGCAGTTGGGGCTCTTTCCGATCATCGGCCTGGACTGGCGATTCTAGGCCGCCGCGTTTTGGCGCCGGCGCCCACGGCGTGTTATATTTGAATTGTCCGCAACAAGTGCGGGGACGTAGTTCAGTTGGTTAGAACGCCGGCCTGTCACGTCGGAGGTCGCGGGTTCGAGCCCCGTCGTCCCCGCCATACTTGTTCTTGGACCCCCTCCTTCGCCCTTCCCGCACCAAGCCCCGCTGCCCCCCCTTTCCATGTTCGGGTTGTTGTATCTTCTACCAGGCGGACCCGCGGCTTTGACGGTGTGCTTCGCCCCCTGCTACTCGAAGACCCTGCTACTCGAAAACAATGCTGCCCGCGGCGCGCGCCGAATCTGGAGCACGCTTACTTGAAGGCGCATTGCCTCTGGTGGACGCCGGGGATGCGGGTAGCGGCGGCATCCGGTTCGCGCGGAGCGCGAATAGCCCGCCCAAAATCGATTGAGGCACTCTTCCGGATGGAAGGTGCCTCTGGCCATCGCACCAAGGAGTTGCCTGATAGGTCCGCACTTCAGGCCATTGCTCTCAGCGTCCCGGGCCGGTTTGCCGGGTTGGGATCTGTCTAGTTGATTGCGCCCATGCTCTGCGCAGGCAGTTCCACGGTGATAGTGGGAAACCGGTAGGGGCCTTTGAACTTAGGCGTGAACATCAGGGACTGGACGTTGCTCACCGACACCTGCACGCGCAGGTCTCCACTGCGCTGCGTCCCCAGCACGGCATAGTCCACCTGGGTCGGCCTGAGGCCCATGAACCCGGGCGTGGACCAGCGGTCCTCAGAGACAAAAGTCTTGCCGTAGACAAGATAGTTCTGAACGTCTTTCTTGCTCCAGTTGTTCACAGTCGCCATGCGCGCCGTCTGCCGGGCCCGCTCCGTGACGTACTCGCCCAGGAACATCGCCCGGCCGATATCGAAGATAAAGAGGAGCATCATGAGCGTCGCCAGCAGGACCAGCGCGCTCTCCACCAGGGTTTGTCCCTTCTGCTTCGTTCTGCGCATCTGATCCTCCATTAGCAAGTGGAGCAGGTGATCTGTCCAATAAAGAGTGTGGTAACCCGCGGCTTATCCCGCAGCATGTAGCGCGCAAAGATGGAGGGGAGCTGATAGTTCTTCACACGGATGGTAACCACGGTCGGCAAGCCGGCGATGGGATTTGTGACGATCTCGATGTTGCCGGTTGTCAAACCTGGCACCACGGGCTTGGTGCCGCCGGAGACCTTGCCGTACACCGCCAGATTCTTGATCGTATTGACGAAGTTGCTCGGATACGAGGCGTCGTACGTGGTCATGGAGGCGTACATCGCGGCATTCGAGACGCTGAGCTGTAGCCGGTTATAGATGAAGAACGAGTAACCGTATTGGTATACGCCTGCAAACAGCACCCAAAGCAGGGCGATCCCCAGGGCGAATTCCACAATCGCGGCACCACGCCGATTCGTTTGGTTATTTCTTCTGGAGGCCATATCTCAACTACCTGTAGAGCACAATCCGATACATTGAAGATCCACTGTTTCCGCCCGTGCCCCCTCCGTTCAAGTTCGCCGGGCCGATGTAAGTTGCACAGTATGAGCCGTTTCCACTCTGGTCGTTCTGGTCGTACACTGCCGCCGGATCCAGGAGAAACTCTCCAAACCCAATTGCCTTGTACGTTCCGTTGCCGCCCGTCGTAGATTGGGAGGGGTCGTCGATGATGGTGGTGACCAGACGGCGCCCATTGGCAATACCTTGCTGCAGTTTCTGCTTATATTGCTCCCATGTTGTGGAAGTCTGATCCGGATCCTGAATAGACCGGTTCATGACAGCAGTCAGCGAGGGCGACTTATTACCAGGCACCGCTTCCAATATGTCACCAGCATCGACAGTGGTCGGCACGTGGATGCCGTCCGGAAACCCTCCAAATTCGATGGCTTTGCGCAGCCCGCTGGTCCCGTTCCCTTGCCCGAGATCGAGATAGCCGCGCTGCGCCGGGAATGAATTCGCCTTGACCCAGCCCGCATCACCGGGACAATCCGTGCTGCCGCCCGCTTTACCCCACTTCAACGTGTAGCGCTGGCCAGGCGTGAGACCGAAATATCTCGTATCGCTGGCATTGTGCGCCGCGGGAGAGAAGGGAACTAGCCCGCCATTATTGAACAGAGCCGGCTGCTCCTGCTGGCCCGCGATGGCCGAGGCACGGACGGTCACGCCGGTAAGGTCGCGCTTGATCGCGCCCAGGAAGAACAGCTTCACCACGGAACTTGCCTCGATGCGGACGAAGCGGTAGTTGTTCGTCGCAAAAACCGAGGCCGAGGGGTAGTTGACATAGGTCCCGTTGAAAGTGTTCGCGTAGGTGTCCACCGCGGTGGTCACTTTCACGGTGTCGAAGTTGACACCGTTGGGAACCGCGGTGCCCAGGGGCCCTTGCTGCGCCGTCGTGTGAGCCAACTGCACGCCGCTCTGCGATCCGTCCAGGTTGCGCGCACTGGCGATGACGGCCGAGTCGCAGAAGGTCTGCAGTTCGTTTTTGACGATGAACATCCGCCCGCAGTCAAACGCCAGTCCCAGGATCCCCAGCATCACGGAAAGGAGGACAGCGAGCATTACCAGGCTGAATCCACCGTTCCGGCGCCCTCTCTGCATGCTAATTGGCAGTCTGTTCATATTCAGCTCCCGCACTTCGCGCGGTACCTTCATCCATCGGCAGGAGATATTGCCCACCTTTAGGTCGGAGGTCATCATTTCGGGCTACTAGGTGCGTTTTGTAATACGCACTGGGCGAACGCCCGAAGTACCTGTGGATTGAGTTGTTTAGTACGAGGTGGCCTCTGGTTCCATAGGAGCCGGCTCCGGGAACCCGAAGAAGGCCCGCGCCACCCGGCCCACCGCCGCCTGTTTCATCAGTGGAATCAGCAGAGCGGTGACGGTAATTGTCACCAAAACGATGAAGTATGCGGCGGATTGAATCACATCTCCGCCCTGCATGCCGCGCTCAGCCGGCGCACCGGCAAGTACCGCCGCGGCCAGTCCTTTTGGCGCCATCACCGACATCTCGTAGCTCTCTTCCCAGCCTGGGTTGACGCCGTGGAGCACGCGGCGGACAATCAGCGCCCGGAACGTGTAGACCACTACCACCGCGCCCAGCACCAGCAACAGGTAGACGGGGTTCTTGAACTGGATGGACATTCCCAGGTAGACGAAGAAGAAGGTTTTCAGCAGGAAGATCACCTCATGGATGAATTCCATGTCCGTCTGCGACAGCTCACCCATGTTGCGTTCCCGGAAGAGCGCCACATTGTGCAGCGGCAGCCGCTGATAGTTGGTGAGGGATGCGCCGAAGGCCAGCGCCGCGATTGCGCCGCTAAAACCAAGGATGTCCGCCACGCCGTAGAGGATAAAAATCCAGGCAAAGACCGCGAAGGAGGTGTTGGGGAATTGCCGCAGCGTGTTGAGAATGGCCGCCCACAAGAGGCCGCCGGCAACGCCGATCACGCCAGCCATTACCAGGCTGGACAGGATCGACCCGATCAGCTTCCCGGCTTCCAGGTCTCCTGCCGGGCTGTTCAACATGCCGAAGACCAGTACAATGGAGAGCACATCGGTCAGGCCGGTTTCCAGGATGAGCACCGTCTTGGTGGGCTCCCGCATGTCCAGGGAGTTCGCGATGGGCAGAGCCACGGCCGGCGAGATGTTCCCGACGATGAGCCCGAGCACCAGGCTTCCCATCCAGTTCAGCCCGAGGAGCCAGTGTCCCAGGCAGCTGAAGACGAGCGCCGTCATCACGAACGTGAGGCCGGCCAGCGAGGCTGTCGTTTTCAGCATCTTCTTGAGCAGGTCGATATTCAGCGTGGTGCCGCCCTCGAACAGGATCACCACCAGCGCCACCGTACTGAGGACACCACCCACCTTGCCCAGGTCCGACGGCTTCACCCAGCCCAACACAGCGGGGCCCAGCAGGATGCCCAGCACAATGAGCAGTAGTACGTCCGGGATCAGCGTTTTCTTGAAGATTGCGGAAAAGGCCAGAGAGAGAAAGACCAGGAGCCCAATGCCAAAGAGAGCTTCAGCCATGAGACGCAGCATCTCACGCCGCGCGCCCGGCTGCAAGTGGTCAGCTACACTGGACTTCGAATGCTCAGTGAACTCCAGAACCTCTACGAGCGCAATCTCTTTGAGTCTGTCATCCCATTCTGGCTGCGCCATTCCATAGACCGCGAGCACGGCGGTTTTTTCACCTGCCTGGATCGCACCGGAGCCATCTACGACACGCGCAAGTATGTGTGGCTCAACGGCCGCCAGGTGTGGACTTTCGCCAAGCTCTACAACACCATCGAACGGCGACCCGAATGGCTGGATGCCGCGCGCAGCGGCGCCGAGTTCTTGCGCGGCCACGTCTTCGACGAGCAGGGACGCTGTTATTTCTCACTCACGCGCGAGGGCCAGCCGTCTTTCTATCAACGGAAACCCTACGGAGCGGGCTTCGTGGCACTTGGTTTTTGGGAGTTTGCCAGGGCTTCCGGCGAGGATTGGTACCGGAGCAAGGCCCTGGAACTGTACGCACGTATCGCCGAATGGATCGCCAATCCCAGCCTGTTGGGGCGCTCACCGCTGGCTGGCGGCACCGCCATGTCGAACCTGGCCGATATCTACATCCTGGCTTCTCTCGCGCTGGAGATCGGCGATTCGGCGATGCTGGCGAAGTGCTTACAGGACATCCGTTTACATGTGGATCCAGGCACCGGGCTGCTGCATGAAACCGCCACGCTGGACCCGGGTTTGCGCAAGTCATCTCCCGATGCCCGGCTCATTTGCCCCGGCAGTATCTTCGAGATCTATTGGATTCTCGGCCGGGCCCTGCGGCTGTGTCCGGATGCCGAGGCGGAAGCGCTGCTGCTCAGGGCTCTGGATGCCGCCTGTGAGCTGGCCTGGGACACTCAGTTCGGCGGCTACTACTATTTCATGGACATCGACGGCCGGCCGATGCTGCAGCTGGAATCCGACATGAAGCTGTGGTGGGTGCATTGCGAGGGGATCTACGCATTGCTCTGCGCTCATTTGCAAACCAATGATTCGAAATGGAAAACCAGGCTACGGCAAGCGCATGACTGGACCTGGAGCCGGTTTCCCGATGCCGCATCCGGAGAGTGGTTCGGGTACCTGCATCGAGACGGCTCGCTTTCCCACTCGCTCAAGGGCAACAACTACAAAGGCTGCTTCCATGTCCCTCGCATGCTGCTCTACTCGGTATTGGACCTGCGCCGGGCGAACCAGCACTAATTTCTATTGAATACTGAGAGAAATGCGCCGCCGGCGACACTAGTCTCCCAGAGCGTTCCGGCCCGTCCGGGATCGAGGAGACTATGCGCGCCCAAACCATCGACATCAAACAGGCCAACGGACGGGTGCTATGCTGCACCATTTTCCGGCCCGGCGGCAGGAAACTGCTCTCCAAGGGCCACCTCCTGAGCGAAGATGACGTGCGGTTGCTGGAAACCGAGGGTTTGCAAACCATCTGGGTGACCGAATTGGATGAGGGCGAGATCTCCGAGGACGACGCGGTGCTCCACGTCGGCGCGCGCATCGGCTGCGGCTCTTTGGAGGTCCGGATGGCCGCTGGCGGCCGCGCCAATCTTCTGGCCACAGAGGATTGCTGCGTTCTTGTGGATGACGAACTTCTCCGGCAGATCAACTGCGCCGCCTCCATCGTCATCGCGACCACATCCAATTTCACCTTCGCCCGTGCCGGCGACCGCCTGGCCACCGTCAAGAGCGCTCCATTCGCCGTCTCCCGTCAGCAACTGGATGCCGTGGTCAACATCCTCAACGAACGCGGGCCCATTCTCCAGGCTCGGCCCATCAAAGATCCCACCGTGGCCGTACTCTACAGCGACCACTGCTCGGGCGACCGCGCCCGCCTGCTGTTCGAACCGATCATGCGCCAGCGTCTGGAGAAGTTCAACCTGTCTCCGCGCTATTCCCTGGCGACCGTTGAGAACGAAGACAGCGTCACCAAGGCCCTTGGACACCTGGCGCGCGCAAACCCGACCGTGATTCTCGTGGCTTCCACTACCGCGCCCGCCGGACCTGAAGACATCGTCGGCCGCGCCATGGTGAACCTTGGTGCCCATCTGGAGCGCTTCCTGGCCCCGGTTGAGCCGGGCAACCTCCTGCTTCTGGGCTACCGGGGTTCAATCCCCATCCTTTCTGCCCCAGGATGCTTCCGCTCGGCAAGGTCCAATGTTGTCGACCTGATCCTGCCGCCCATGCTGGCCCGCTACCGGGTCTCCGGCTGGGAGATCGCCTGCCTGGGTCACGGCGGCCTGCTCATCTAGATAGTTTCCCTAGTTCCCCCAAATGGATCCGAGTCTCCACAATTGAGCTCGGCGCCAACTTCAAAAGGGCCGGATGCCTGACCTCATCTGGCCCTATTTTCATATAGTTACATGGCAGCCAGGAGCTGAGCGAAACAAACCCGATTCTGCGTTTGGCTGCGCCACTTGCGCTCTCCCCAGCCCGCCAGTTGCTCTTCCATCGGCACCGCGATCGCCGCACCGATTCGATACTGCAGCCGCCATGGCGGCCCATTCCGGAACGAAGCCAAGCGCCCCGCCGGAGAATCTGCTTGACGCTTGATTCAAACGGTCGTATGATTGAAACGTACGTATGATTGAGGCACATCAAGAACAGGCACTTCACGCAGCTTCCCAGACGAAGCAGCGCATTCTGGACGCCGCCGAGCGCCTCTTCTCCCAACACGGCTTTGCCGCCACTTCTCTGCGGCGCATCACCTCGGAAGCTCAGGTGAACCTGGCCGCCGTCAACTATCACTTCCGCTCCAAGGAAGAACTGATTCAGGCGGTGGTGCTGCGCAAGCTGGACCCGATCAACCGGCGCAGGCTGGAGATTCTGGATCAACTCGAAACCGGGGGCGTGGAGCCCACGATTGAAGAGCTTCTGCACGCTTTCTTCGGACCGATCTTCGAGGCGCGCCGGGCCGGCGTGCAAGTCTGCGAGTTCCCGAAGCTGCTGGCGCGGGCGCACACAGAGCCGGGTGACCTGATGACCCGTCTGCTGCCGGCCGCCTTCTCCGAGATTCTGGCGCGCTTCGGCCCGGCATTCCGGCGCGCGCTGAAGGTGGATCAACTGGAGCTGATGTGGGGGATGCACCTGGCCATCGGCTCCATGGCGCATCTGCTTTCCGGCGGTGCGGTTCTCGCCTTTCTTTCAGGCGGCGAGGCGGACGCCAACGACTATGACGGCGCCCTGCGCCGCTTGATTCGCTATACGGCCAGCGGGCTGCGTGCCCTGGCGGAAAAGGAGAATGTCGCAGGATGAAGCCACGACACGGCTGGATCATCACCCTGGCGTTGGCGTGCTCTGGACAGGAGGGCCGGCCGATGCCGCTGTCGCTCTCCAAGGCCATCGAGATCGCCACGGCGCCGAACGGAGCGGTTCGCGTTCAGATGGCGGCGGAGTTGACTACCCAGGCGGAGGCGAGGCGCAAACAATCGCTCAGCGCACTGCTGCCGAACGTCTCCGGCAACTATACGTTCCGCAGTTTCACGAACAACGTGGCGGCGCTGGGCATCCAGTTCCCCACGGTCCCCGGATTCACTTTCAACAGCCTGCTGGGCCCGGTGGAAGTAAACGACGTTCGCGCCAATGCCACCCAGAGCATCTTCGATCTGGCGGCCATCAGGCGCTATCAGGCCTCCAAGGTCCAATTGCAGGCGGCGAAGTCCGACGCGAGCGCAGCGCACAACCAGGTTAAGGGCGCGGTGGCGAAGGCTTACCTCAACGCAACGCGCGCCGAGAGCACGGTGACGACGGCCAAGGCGAACGTGGCGCTGGCGGAGCGCGTGCTCCGGCTGGCTCAATCACAGAAGGATGCCGGCACCGGCACGGGTATCGAAATCACGCGCGCGCAGGTATCACTGGCCAACGAGCGGCAGAACCTGCTCAAGGCCACCGAAGACCAGACGAATTCGGTGTTGCTGCTGCTGCGCGCCATGAACCTGGACCTCGACGTGGTGCCTGATCTCACCGACAAACTGCGCTACGTTCCGGCCGATGTTCCGGAACCCCGGCAGGCGCTCACGGCGGCGAAAGAACTGCGGCCCGAATTGCGAGCCCAGGCGCAGCGGGAGCAGGCCGCAAAGCTGAACTACGATTCGTCGAAGTGGGAGCGGTTGCCGTCGATCACCGCCTTTGGCGACTACGGAACCATCGGCGCGGTGGACGGCGCTCTGCTGCCCACTCGCAGTGTAGGCGCCAGTGTCCGAATTCCTCTGTGGGACGGAGGGCGCATGGACTCCAGACGCGCCGAATCGGCGTCGCAACTCAGGCAGGAAGGAATTCGCACCAGGGATACGGCACAACAGGTGGAGCTGGAGATCCGCACATCCCTGGAGGCGCTGAAAACGGCCGAGAGCCTGGTGGCAGTGGCGCGCGAGGCGCTGGCCCAATCAGAAAAGGAACTGGCGCAAGCCGAGCGCCGCTTTTCCGCAGGCGTGGCGAACGGTTTGGAAGTGACGGAGGCGCAGACGCGCGTGGCGCGCGGGCGGGAAAACGAAGTTGCCTCTGTCTTCCGGCAACAATCAGCGCGGATCGACCTCGGCCTGGCCGTGGGCAACATCGACATGATCCTTCAGTAGGCAATTAGGAGACACTCTCATGGCGCAACGCAAAATCATTATTCCCATCGCCATCGTGGCCGCCGCCGGAGCCTTTGCGGCGTGGAAATTCACACACACCGGCGCAGATCCGGACGTACTCAAGCTCAGCGGCAATATCGAACTGACGGAAGTGGACATGTCGTTCAAATACCCGGGCCGGCTGGCGCAGCTCGCCGTCGGCGAAGGCGACATGGTGAAGGCCCAACAGATGCTGGCCAAGCTCGACACAGCGGAGATGGAGCAGCAGCAATCGCGCGAAGCAGCGGGAGTTGACTCTGCCCGGAGCGCGGTGGACCAACTGCGCACCGCAATCGCCTGGCAGACGGAGACCCTTGACGGCGACATCGCCTTGAAGAAGGCCGATCTGGCCACGGCCGAGGCGCGGCTCAAAGAGTTGCTCAACGGTAGCAGACCGCAGGAAGTAGAGACGGCCCGGGCGGCGGCCAACGAAGCGGCCGTGCAGAACCAGCAGGCGCAGGGCGACTGGAAGCGCGCCCAGACGCTGTACAAGAACGAAGATATCTCCACATCGCAGTATGAACAGTTCCGGACTAAGGCCGAAACGGCCGCGGCGGCGCTGAAGCGCGCTTCGGAGCAGTTCGCCCTGGTCAAAGAAGGGCCGCGGCAGGAGCAGATCCAACAACAGCGAGCGGTCGTGGACCGCGCGCGCGCGGCGGTGCGCCTGGCGGAGGCCAATCGCCTGGATTTGCAGCGGCGCAAGCAGGAGCTGGTGATGCGCGTGTCGGATGTGGCCCGGGCGGAGGCGCAAAAGGGCCTGGTGGAGGTCCAGTTGCACGACCGGATGTTGATCTCACCTATTCCGGCAGTGGTTCTTTCAAAGAGCGCCGAACCGGGCGAAGTGCTGGCAGGCGGAGCTACCGTGCTCACCTTGGGCGACATCAGCAAGCCCTGGGTGCGCGGTTATGTGGGCGAGCGCGATCTCGGCCGCATCAAACTGGGCCTGGCCGCCAACGTCCGGACGGACTCCTATCCGGGCAAGAGCTACAAGGGCAAGGTCACCTATATCTCGTCGGAAGCCGAATTCACGCCGAAGCAGATCCAGACGCAGGAAGAGCGGCAGAAGCTGGTGTACCGCATCAAGATCGAAGTGGAGAATCCGAACCAGGAACTGAAGTCCAACATGCCTGTGGATGCGGAGATCCGCCTGCGGTAGGCAGCCATGATCCGACTCGACCAAGTCAGCCGCCGGTTCGCCGCGGTGGAGGCCGTGAAAGGGCTCTCCCTCGAGGTGAAGCAGGGTGAAATCTTCGGACTCGTCGGCCCCGACGGGGCGGGCAAGACCACTACGCTGCGCATGCTGTGCGGCCTGCTGGACCCGACCTCTGGCCGCGTGGAGGTGGCCGGGCTCGACGTGGGCAGGAACATCGACGCCGTGAAGGACCAGATCGGCTACATGGCCCAGAAGTTCGGCCTGTACGGCGACCTGACGGTGGAAGAGAACCTGTGGTTCTACAGCGATCTATTCGGCATCGACCGGGCCGAGCGCGACCGCATGATGACCGAGTATCTGGACATGACGCGCATGACGCCATTCCGGCAGCGGCAGGCGGCCAAGCTCAGCGGCGGCATGAAGCAGAAGCTGGCTCTGATGTGTACCTTGCTGCACCGCCCGCGCGTGTTGTTCCTGGACGAACCGACCAATGGAGTGGATCCGCTCTCGCGGCGCGACTTCTGGGAGATCCTCTACCGGCTTGCCAAAGAGGGCATGACGATTCTGGTAAGCACCGCCTATCTGGACGAGGCCGAGCGCTGCGACCGCGTGGGGTTGATGCACAAAGGCCGGCTGATCCGCTGCGACACGCCGGCGGCCCTCAAACAAGCGCTGGCGCCGCGCTGCTTCCGAGCCAAGGCGGCCGACCAGCGCGCGGCGCGGGCACTGCTGCTGAAGGATTCGCGGGTGCTGGGTGCGGAGCCGGCCGGAGCGGCGCTGCATGTCTATCTGCGCGAGGGAGCGCGGCCGGAGGAGTTGCCCGTGGAGTTGGAGCCGCAGGCTCCGGCGCTCGAGGACGTCTTCATCGCCGTGATCCGGCAGGAGGAGTCCCATGCCGCCTGATGGGAACGCGGTGGAGATCCGCAACCTGGTGAAACGCTTCGGCGAATTTGTGGCGGTGGACCATGTGACTCTCGATGTCGGGCGCGGGGAGATCTTTGGCTTTCTGGGCCCGAACGGCGCGGGCAAGTCCACCACCATCCGCATTCTCTGCGGCCTGCTGGCGCCTACCTCCGGCAGCGCGCAGGTGCACGGATACGACGTGGCCGCACAGTCCGAGCAGGTGAAGCAGAGCATCGGCTACATGTCGCAGAAGTTCTCGCTTTACGACGACCTGACGGTGGAGGAGAACCTGGATTTCTTCAGCGGCATCTACGGAGTGCCGCATGAGCTGAGGGCGGAGCGAAAGGCCTTTGCGCTGCGAATGGCGGGGCTGGAGGATGAACGCGCCAGCATGACCCGGCTCCTGGCGGGCGGCTGGAAGCAGCGCCTGGCACTGGGTTGCGCGATTCTGCATCAACCGCCCATCCTGTTTCTCGACGAGCCGACTTCCGGCGTGGATCCGATGGCGCGCCGGCAGTTCTGGGACCTGATCTACGCCATGGCCGAGCAGGGCACCACGGTGTTCGTCTCCACGCACTACATGGAGGAAGCCGAGTACTGCCACCGCCTGGCACTGATGTACAAGGGCCGGACCATTGCACTGGGCGCGCCTTCGGAGTTGAAAGCCGAACACGGCGATGGCGCCACCATGAACGACGTCTTCATCGCCAGCATCGAGCGGGCCGAGGAGGAAGGGCTATGAACTGGCGGCGATTCCGGGCCATCTTTCACAAAGAGGCGCTGCACATCGTGCGGGACTGGCGCAGCCTGATGATGGCGCTGGCCGTGCCGATGCTGATGCTGATCCTGTTCGGGTACGCCCTGACGCGGTATGTGGACCGCATCCCGACGGTGATTTACGACCAGGACGGCTCGCCGCAGAGCCGCGAACTGGTGGAGCGATTCCGCGGCTCGCGCTATTTTTCCATCGTGGAGCGGCAGGGCGACTACCGCGAGATCATCCAGCGCATCAACCACAGCAAGGCGATTCTGGGCGTGGTGATCGACAAGGACTTCGCCAAGACCGTATCAAGCAACTCCGTGGCGCGCGTGCAGTTGCTGATCGACGGCAGCGATTCGAACACGGCATCGATCGCCGCCGGCTACGCCGAGGCTCTGATCATGGCGTATTCGGCCGAACTGAGAGAACAGCAGATCGTCCGGCGCGGGGCCGGCAAGATGGAGACGCCAATCGACGTCCGGCTGCGGGTGCTGTACAACAACGAGCTGAAGAGCAAGAACTTCATCGTGCCGGGCCTGATTGCAGTAATCCTGATGATCATCGCCGCGCTGCTCACCTCGCTGACGATTGCCCGGGAGTGGGAGAACGGCACCATGGAGCAACTGCTTTCTACGCCGGTGCGGCCCAACGAACTGCTGCTGGGCAAGCTGGCGGCGTACTTTCTGCTGGGAATGGCGGACATGGCCATCGCGCTGGCCTTGGGCGTGGGCGTGTTTCACGTGCCTCTGCGCGGAAGCCTTTTGCTTTTGACATTCGCGAGCGCGCTGTATCTGTTCGGCGCGTTGTGCTGGGGGATTTTCCTGTCCGCCGTGACGCGCACGCAGTTGCTGGCCTACCAGGCGTCGCTCGTTTCCAGCTTTCTGCCGGCCTTCATCCTGAGCGGCTTCATCTTTTCGATTTCAGACATGCCGCTGATCATTCAGCAGGTGACGCGCATCGTGCCGGCAAGGTATTTTGTGGCGGTTCTGAAGGGGATCTTCCTCAAGGGAGTGGGCGTGTCCGTGCTCTGGATGGACCTGCTCTTCCTGTTCGTGTACGCGGCCATCGTGTTCATGCTGGCCAGCCGCAAGATGCGGCAGAAGATGGCATAGAGGCAACAGCTCATGTGGGAACGAATTCTACAAATTGTCCGCAAGGAATTCCGGCAGACGCTGAGGGAGCCGCGTCTGCGCACGATGCTGATCATGCCGCCGCTGATACAGACCATCATCTTCGGCTTCGCGGTGAACCTGGACGTGGAGCACGTCAAGCTGGGCTGGATGGACCTGGACCGCGGGGTGGAGAGCGTGGAGTTGCGGCGGCACTTCCAAGGCTCGCCCACGTTTACCATCACGCACGAGGCGGGCAGTGAGGCGGAAGCCCAGGCGCTGCTGGACAGAGGCGATGTGCAGGCCATCGTGCGGATTGCGCCGGGCTTCAGCCGCGACATCGGCAGCGGGAAACAGGCGCAGGCCCAGGTGCTGCTGGACGGCACGAACTCCAACACGGCGGCCATCATGGGCAACTACGCTACGGCCGTGATCGCCACGCGCAACAGGGAACTGCTGGGCGAGCGGCAGCGGGAGAAGCTGGTGGACCGGACCGCGGCAGGACCGATTCTGTTGAAGATCCCAGGAGTGGAGCCCGAACGGCGGGTCTGGTTCAACCCTGATCTAAAGAGCCGCAACTACTTCGTGCCGGGCATCATCGTGAACATCATCACCCTGGTGACGCTGATGCTGACCGCGCTTTCCATCGTTCGCGAGAAAGAGATCGGCACGATGGAGCAGATCATGGTGACGCCCATTCGGCCCATGGAACTGATTCTGGGCAAGACGATTCCGTTCGCGATCATGGGGATGTTCGATCTGCTTCTAATCACAGGCGTGGCACTGGCGGTGTTCCACGTGCCGCTGCGTGGGAGCTTCGCCCTGCTGGTTTTCGCCGGCGCGTTGTTTTTGTTATCGACGCTTGGCGCGGGATTGTTCATGAGCACCATCAGCGAGACGCAGCAGCAGGCGATGATGGCCTCCTTTTTCTTCTTCCAGCCGACATTCATGCTGAGCGGATTCAGCTTTCCTATCGCGAACATGCCCACCTTGGTGCAGTGGGTCACCTATCTGAACCCGCTTCGGTACTTCATGGATATCGTGCGCGGAGTGTTCCTCAAGGGCGTGGGCATTGAAGTACTTTGGCCGCAACTGCTGGCGCTCGCCGTGATGGGCACCATCATCCTGCTCTCCAGCGCTCTGCGCTTCCACAAGCGGTTGGATTAGAAAGCCGGCGGGCGTATGATGGCTCCGGCAAATCCGCCAGGAGCGCTGTCATGAAATTTGGCATTCATTCCCTGCTGTTCCGGGAGACATTCCTGGAATCCGACCTCCCGCTATTAGATAAGTGCAAGGGTCTTGGGTTCGACGCCGTGGAGATCATCCCCTTCGACCCGGCCCACTTCCCGGCCGCCAAGGCGAGGCGTGCGGCTGCCGACATCGGGCTTACGCTCAACATGGGCTACGGCATGCCGGCGGAGTTCAACATCATCGATCCCGACCCGGCGGTGCGAGCGCGCGGCATCGAGTTTTCAAAGCATCTGATTGACCTGGCGAACGAGGCCGGGGCCGAAGTATTCGGCGGCATGATTTACTGCGGCTGGGGCTACCTCACGGGTAAGATGCGCACGGCGCAGGAATGGCAGTGGGGCGTGGAAGGCTATCACACCATTGCCAGCTATGCGCTGGAGACAAACCCGGAGCTGGTGCTGGGCATCGAGCCGGTGAACCGCTTCGAATCGCACTTCATCAATACTGCTGCCGATGCGGTGAAGTTCATCGGCGCGGTAGGCCTGCCGAACGTGAAGGTGCACCTCGATACGTTCCACATGATTCGGGAAGAGGACAACATCGGGGCGGCGGTGCGCGCCACTGGCGGCAAGCTGGGATATGTGCACGCGTGCGAGAACCAGCGTGGCATTCCGGGCCATGGCCTGATGCCGTGGATGGAGTTCTTCGAAGGCTTGCACGAGGTGGGCTATGACGGCTGCATCACGATTGAGAGCTTCGATCCGGACATCGAGAGCGTGGCCAAGCTTTGCTGCATCTGGCGCAAGCTGGCCGACACGCCGGAGCAACTGGCGAGTGAAGGGCTGGCGTTTCTCAGGACGGTGAGAGAGCGGGTGTGGCACGGCCATCCGGCGTCCGCCGCCTGAGGAGAGCGGGGCGCTGTGGCGCCCCATCTTCAATTCGACTTGCGGCTGATGTAGTCGACGGCAACAGCAGTCACGGCTGCAACGAACGGCCGGCCCGCATTCATGAGGTTTTCGCGCGTCATGTAGTCGATCTCGACCTCGGGCCTCACGCCGATGTTTTCGACGTAGGGCGCGGCGGGGTACTCCGCAGTGACGATGTCTGTCTTGCGGTTCATGAGAGAGCGCGTCACGCGGGTGAACGCTTCAGAGTAGCTGGTGGCATCCCAATCGACGACGTTGCCTCCGGCGCCCATGGTGCGGTAGCCGACCAGGAGGGCGCGCTCGTTGTCCTGGAGTGTGGCGGGGAAGGCGTCGCCGCCGGAGCCGGCAAACTCATCGATGAGAACAACGAGGGGCTTGGTGTAGGCGTTGCGGGCGGGATCGAGCCACAGGCCCGGCTGGGTGAGCGAGATGGCGCCGGTGCGTCCCCGCATTTCCTTGTGGGCTGTCAGAACGTCGTTGAACCGGGCTTCGTACCCGGCGATGAGGTAGTCCGGCAGGCCGGCGGTGCGTGCCGCTTTGACGGTGGCGCCGAAGCTGGCGACGTCGGAAGCGGTGGCACGAAGCTCGAAGCCGATAGACCTGAAGGTATACGGAATGAAGCGCTGGCAGAGCTGTTCCACATAAAGGACGGAGCCGCCCGGGTTGCGCATGACGTCGATGATGAGGCCGTCGGTGTTAGCCTGCATCCAGGCGATCTCCTGATCGATCTGGGCCAGCGCGGTGGAGGTGCCGAGCGCGGGACTCATGGTGGGGATGCGGATGAAGCCGATGCGGTAACCGGCCGCCGTGAAAGACCCGGTGGTGAAGGCATCCGTGTTCGAGTTTCCGGCCATGCGGGTTTGGAATCCATCGGGCATGGCGAAGATGGGCCGGATTCCGTTGGAGAGGACGGCGCGGGTATCTTCAGGCACGCTGGCATTGAGGAGATAGGCGAGCGGCCGCTGCCATGGCTCGAGAGAGTCCTCCACTCGTAGGAACTCATCGCTGGCGCGCATGGCATGAGAGGCCCGGCCGGTGGGGGAGAGCACGGGCCCCATTTCGGTGATGGCCTCTCCGGTCTTGTTCCAGGGAATCGAATAGGATTCCAGCACACCGTTAGCGCGGCGGATGACGACCTCCGCTGTCTCTCCGATTCGGTGAGCCCAGGGGATGCGGGACTGGGAGCGGGAGGCGATGCGGCCGGCTGCGGAGCGGGCAGTGGAACGGGGATTAGCGGCTATTGAGTAGCGGCTGAGGCGGGCGATCCACTCATCGACGGCGATGCCGTCCACCGAGACGAGCTCGTCGCCGATGACGAAGGGGTAGCGGGAGGATGGCAGCGTGGTGCGACTGATGGAATCGATGAGCACCCTGCCGTCGTAGAGATCCGTGGAGAAGCCGAGACTGGCATTGAAGCTGAAGGGAAAGGAGAGCACGTCATGGGCGTCGTTGAGGCTGGCGACGTATTCGGTTAGGAGGTCGAGGAAGGCAATGTCGTCTTCGACTTTGAGAGCGCGATCGATCCAGGGCTGAAGATTGAGCAGGTCAAAGCCCTGCGTCTGAATCTTCCATTCGTAGGGTCCGTACTGCTTGGCGTAAAGGGCGGAGAGTTGACGGAGGTCGGCGATCTTCTGGTCGTCGGTGAGCCTTTGGCCGGAGCAGACGGAAATGAGGAGAAAAACGGGAAAGAGAATTCGGGCCTGCATGAGGGCAGTCTACAACGGGAAGGCCCGGAGGCGCCGTTGGGCGCCGCCGGGCCTTGTAAATGGGTAACGCGCAGACCTAGAAGTCGACGCGGAGGGTGAACTGAATGACGCGGGAAAGGCCGCGCTGGGAAGTAACCCGGCCGAAGCTGGCGCTGGTCGGATCGGTGTTGGGACCTGAGAAGTTGGTGTGATTGATCGCGTTGAGCAGGTCGACTGCGAAACGCGCCTTGACGCCGCGCTCAGGAACGATGGGGAAGATCCGCTCGACTTTGAGGTCGAGGTTCTTGATGCCGTCTTCACGGATGGAGTCCAGACGGACCGGGAACACGCGCACATGGTAGGAACCGGGCTGGGCGGCCGCGCGGCCTTCAAAACCCGTAAAGCTGGGCGGAGGAGCCGTGCTGCCTTTCCAGGAAATGGTGGGGTCAAACCACTGGAGGAGGTCCTTGCTGCGCGTCTGGCTGGAGTTCCACATGCCGGCGAGCTGGTTGAAGTCGCCATAGAAGAAGCGGTTGCCCCAATCGGTGGCTTCGCCGGTCTGATACTGGTAAACCCAGGAGACGTTCCAGTTGCCGATGATGTGGCTCATGAAACCGTCCTTGACGTAGGTGCGGCCCTTGCCGAAGGGAGTTTCATATACGGCCGACCAGGCGATGCGGTGCGGCCGGATGTTGTCGTTGATGCGCTGCGAGGGCCAGCGGTCGAACTCGTTCGCGTAGAAGTCGTTCGCGTAGCTGGAGGCCCAGGTGTACATGAAAGTGGTCTGGAAGCCCTTGGTCATGCGGCGTTCCACGAGCACCTGCAGATCCTTGTAATAGACCCGGCCGTCGCGATTGTCGGTGCCGCCGATCTGGTAGTCGCGCAGGTTTCCATACATCGAATACCCGCGGAGGATGCGGTTACGGGCCATGTTATTGCCCGTGAAGAAGCCCTGGCCGCTCATGTAGCGGTACAGTGTCGGGTCTGAGGCCTGAATGGCGGAGAGGTTCTTGATGTTGTAGGGGTTGGGGAAATTCTGGCCCAGATAGTTGTCGTTATTCTGATCGCGGACCATCCCGGTAGTCCAGTACTTCTGCGGCAGGTAATTGACACGATTCTGGACGGGAATCACGGAGTAGGCGCCGTTGTAGGACACATCCACCATGAGATTGCGCATGATTTCCCGCTGCAGGCCGATTCTCCAACGGTTCTGGAGGGCGGTCTTGTAGTTCCAGTAGCGGGAGTTGAAATCGCCACCGTAAAGGGCAATCCCTCCGAGTGACGACTTGTACGGATCGTCGAAGCGCGTGTTGCCGCTGGCAGGACGAATCGGGAATGGATCATCCATGGGCGTCTTGCCCTTGGCGAGACCTGCGGCCGCGCCGGTTCCGCAACAGAAACTGAGGCCGGTATCGTTACTGACGGGGGTACCAGTAGGTTGCGTGTAGCCGTTGCTATACGGACGGTCGTTGGAGACGTTCAGGGTGTCGCCATACATGCCCCAGCCGCCACGGATGACGGTCTTGTTATTCATGGAATAGACTATGCCGACCTTGGGGAGCCACAGGTTGCGAGCGCCCGTAGCGGTATCCATTCCGTTTGTTCCGAGGTAGGAAGAAATGCCGCTGGCCTTGAAGGAACTGGCGGGCATTTCGGGAACGGGGTTTGCCGCATAGGCGGTTTGAACCAGATCGGTGATCGGGCTCTTTACGTCGGAGAAGGTCCAGGCGATGCCGCGGTTGTAGCGCTCGCCAATGCCGCCCTCACGCTCGTAGCGGAGCCCGAGGGAGAGGCGGAGTTTGGTGGTGAGGCGCCAGTCGTCCTGGAAGAAGAGAGCGCGGCGAGGCGTGGAGTAATAGGCAGAGTCGTTGGTATCGATGCTGATGCCGGTGGGCAGGCCCATGAGGAAGGCTGCCCATTCGTGCACGTGGTTGGCGGCAAGATTGTCCACGTTGGAGGCGCGAGTCCAATTGTTCCGGAACTGGTAGATGCCGGTGCTGGAGCCGGGTCCCATGGCGGCAAAGTAGTTGCGGCGCTCGGTCCACCCGTACTTGAAGGTGTGGTCGCCCTTGATGGAGGTCATGTTCGCACGGGCTTCGTAGAGGGTGCTCTTGGCGCTGATGGCAGGATAGCTGTCGCCGACATCGGTATTCGTGTCAAAGTCGAGGCGCGGAAGCTGGGTATCGGCACCCGCACGCTGGTCAATGTAGGCAGGCAGACCGACGTCAGTGGCCTTGACCGCAGTACGCGAGGCGTTGCGGGAGCCTTCTTCGAACCGCGAAATGCCGACGTTCACGTCGAGGATGTTCGACGAGTTAATGGTCCAGAGGTAGCCGACGTTGCCGCCCTTGTTGATGCGGGTGAGGCCATTGGAGTGGAGACCGGGGTTGGTCTCGTAGGTCCAATCGTACTCGTTGGCAAGGCGGTCGTTCCATTGCCAGCGGGCATTGACGCGGTGATTCTGGCTAATAACCCAGTCATAGCGGTTCACGATGGAGTTGAACTTCTCGTTCTTGGGCATCGCCGCGGCGAAGTAGTTACTGGTGAGTTCCGGCGTGACCTTCCCCGGGATGTTATTCGGTGTGGGGAAGAGCTTGGAGAAATATCCGTACGTCGGATTGAGGATTGGGATACCCTTGTTGCCCGGGAAGGGGGTGCGGACGACATTTGAGCCCTGCAGGCGGGCGCTGCGGGGGTCGTAGATGGTGAACCGGTTGGCACCATTGGGTACGGTGAGGAAGTAGCTGAAATCACCCTGGCGAGCATCCATAGAGGGAACAGTGCGGTCGGTGCTGGATGTTGTCTCCGCCTTGGCCTGTTGGATCCCGTTCCAGGTGAACGTCCAAAAGACCTTGTCTTTCAGATTGAGGATCTTGGGAATAAAGACCGGGCCGGAAGCGGAAAAGCCGTAGTTATTGGAACGACCGGTGGCCTGCTTGGGCGTCGTATTGGGGTTGATTGTGCCATTGCGCACCCCGGCATCATAAGGTTCGCGGGTGAAGAAGGGGGTGGCGTTCCAACGCTGTTGCCAGTGCTGATCGAAAACGGAGCCGTGCAACGCATTCGTGCCGGACTTCGAGGCGACATTGATGGCCGCACCGGAGGTGAAGCCCTGGCTGGCGTCGAAGTTGGAGGTTTCCAGCTTAAACTCCGTAATTGAGTCGGACGGAGGAGTAAAGCCCACGCGACGTCCGGTACCTGTGACGCTCACGCCGTCGATGGTGTACTCATTCTGTCCGACGCCGCCCATCGTATTGAATGAGGAGGTGCCGCCGTTGTCGAACGGGCGGCGATATTCAGGCTGGCCGGTCCACTGCATGCCGGGCGCGAGAGCCGAGAGCGCGAAGGGATTCAAATCGGAGAACGGCAGGTTGACCAGTTGCTGCTGGTCGAGAACGCGGCCACCGCTGGCCGTAGTGGTTTCGAGCAGGGGCGCCTCTGCAGTGACTTCCACTGTTTCGGCGACCTGGCCGATTTCGAGCGTCAAGTTGATTTCGAGACGCGCGCTAACATTGACAACAATATCCTTACGCTGAATCTTCTTGAAGCCCGCCTGCTCCACTGTGACGGAGTAGCTGGAGGGTTCAAGGAAGTTCGCTTCGTAGTAACCGCTCTCATTGGTAACCAGGTGGCGAGTTTCATTCGTCGCCTGATTCGTTACGGTGACTTTCGCATTCGGGATCACACCACCTTGGGGATCCGCTACTCGGCCCAAAATGGCGCCGCGCGATTCCTGCGCTACAAGCGCAGCGGACATGAGCGCTATTAGACAGACTCCTACGAGGAGTTTACGCAACATGGTTCAAAGACCTCCCTGCATTCTACGGGACAACACCTTCCCGCTCGCTATATCTAATCAGAATCGAAGGATAGCGTCAAGCCATATATTTCTACTTTTCGAAATGACTGTCCAATTTTTGAACTTGTGTTTCACTTTGAAACACGCCGCTAAGACCTTATTTGGCAATAACTTAGCCGTGGTTCTAGAACCATGGTCCCGATGGACCGGGGAAACTTTTCACTCTAAGGCGAAGCACTGAGTACCCTTGCCAAACCAGTTCCCGATGCCCAGACTGAGTATGAAGCAGTCTATGCAGCGCGCCGACCACGACCAATGGAATTCGACCGAAGTGGCGCGGCTGCTTGCGCTTGTGGAGACGGAGCGGCGTTACTATCAGGACGTCTTCGCGGCCCTGCCCGTGGCGATTGCGCTGGTGGACCGGGATTGGCGGCTGGCCGCGGTGAACCGCGAGTTTCGGCGGCGGTTTTCGTTGCAGCAGGCGGATATCGCGAAGCTGCGATTGCCGGATCTGATTCCCGCGCCCGAACTGGAGGCGGCAATGTCCGCCGTGCTGGCAACCGCGCAGCCCGCTTTGGGCCTTAGAGTGGCGGTGGGCGGCGGCGAAGCAGGATTGGCGCTGAGGGTTTCAATCCAGAAGCTGTCCGGTTGGCAGGCAGACTCAGACGATGAGTTGTTGATCACGTTTGAGGGCTGCGAGGAGGCGGTGGCGGCAGCGGGCCCGGCAGCCGTGGAGGCCGGCATTCCCGAAGCGGAATTGGAGGCGAAAGTAGAGGCGGGAAAGCGGGGCGCGGTGGAGCGCTTGAGCGGGCGCCTGGCGCACGTGGCGAACAACCTTTTGATGATCATCGGGGGATATGGCGAAGAGCTGAAGGCGAGCCTGGCCGAATCCGATTCGCGGCGTGGAGATGTTGACGAAATTCTAAAGGCTTCCGCGCGGCTGGGCGCCTTGACGCGAGATCTGACATCGCTGACGAGGCCCCCGGTGTTTGAGGCCGTGGAGTTTGGGGTTGCCCGGTGGATGGCGTCCACAGCCGGACGGCTCAGAGAGTTGAAGATTCAGGCGGGGGAGGCACTGGCCGGATTAGCGGCGCGCACGTCTCCGCTGTTGCTGGAGCAGATCGTTCTGGAAGCGGCGCGATACGTCCAGCCGCTATTGGGCGACCAGGACCGTTTGCAACTCGAGGCACGCGAGGGGGCAAGCGGGACTCTGAAGATTGTCCTGAACGGGCTGCGCCTGACGCCGGAGGCTCGGGAACGCTTTTTTGAGCCGTTCGCGGGCGAGAAGGTGGGCTCCGATCCTCCATTGGGTTTGGCAGGGCTGGTGCGGCCTTGGGAGAACCTGGATGGCCGGATGCGGTTGACAGAGTCGGCTCTGGAGATCGAGTGCCCACAGGCGGAAGCGGCGGAGAACTCTGCGGTTGCGAGGCTGCTGCTGGTAGAGGATGAAGCAGGCATCCGGAGCCTGGTGGCGAAGGCGCTGGAACGCCAGGGCTTCGAGGTGCTGCAGGCGGCAACGCCGACCGACGCGCTGAGAATCTGTGAGGAACTGAGGGCTGCGCCCGACGCGCTGATCTCGGATCTAATGGTGCCAGGAATGAGCGGCGGCGATTTGGCGTCAAAACTGCGGACACAGTGGCCGGGGTTGCGCGTGCTGTTCATCTCGGGCTACACCGCGGACCAGGAGTTGTCGTCGCGCATCGCCAGCGGGAGCCTGCCGGAACGCACCCGATTCCTGGCAAAGCCGTTCACCACGGTGCAACTGGGCGCTGAACTCAGATCGTTGCTAGATACTCAGTGAAGATGCGGGCGCAGCGGTCCAGATTCTCAATCGATCCGCCGCCGCTCAAGGGGCTGCACATTTCGTAGGCGACGGGTCCCATGTAGCCTGCTGCGCGGAGTTCGCCGAGGAAGGCGGGATAGTCGATGAAGCCGCGGCCCATGGGCACGGCTTGCACGGCGGGGGTGAGCGGCTCGAAATTCACCTGGGCAGGTTTGTACTGGAAGCGCGGGCGGCGCTGATAGTCGGCGGCAGTGGTGTGTACGGTATGCGGAGCCATGAGACGCGCTGCATTGACGAGGTCGTCTCCCTGCAGGGCGGGCGTCCAGGCATCAAAACAGGCTTTGCAGTTGGGGTGATTGACTGCGGCGAGCAGGTCGAGAAAGGCAAGATAGTGGGACGCGCAGTCGTGGTGGTTCTGGACGCCGAGGGTGACGCCGAAGTCGGCAGCCCTGGTAGCGGCCTCGCGCAAAGTGTCCACGAGGGTGTGCGCCGCGAAGGAGGCGTGCTCGTAAGCGGTGAAGATGCGGACAACGGAAGCGCCGAGGTCTGCCGCCCGCCGGCAGAGGGCCTCGATGTGCGCCAGCTGAATTTCGCGGTGAGGGATGTCGGGGTGCTCGGCATCCGCGGAGAAGTTGTTATAGCCGGCAATGACAGCGCAACGGAGACCCAGGGCGTCCATTTGCTCTCGGAGCCGGAAACATTGTTCGCGGCCGTAGTCGAGGACGGAAAGGTGCGGGCGCTTGGCCATCAGCATGACGGAGCGGAAGCCGAGAGCGGCGGCCTTTTCGAGGAAGGGGCCGAGCTCCAGGCGGGCTTGTCCAGGCCAAACTCCGGCGTAGCTGACGGAGTGCAGGCAAGGCTCGAAGTGCGCATGAGGGGGCATCGGTATGGATAGTATCGAAGTGAGGAGTTCTCTTGTACAGCCTCTTTCAGGATTTGGACGATTCGGCGCGGGCGTTGCAGTATGACTGGCGGGATATTGGCCGGTATCTGATCTCCACCGAAGCGCACGTCTATGCCTTCGCCGTGGCGGCGAACGTGATGTTGGCGTTCTGGCCGTTTCTGCTGGTGATGATCTCCCTGTTCCGTAACGTCTTGAACTGGCCGGCGGCCGAACTCGCGATCTACATGGGCATTCGCGACTATTTCCCGGGGCGAGTAGGGAGCTTTCTTTCCTACAATCTCAACCTCCTGGCGCCGACGTCGAGCCGCGTGGAATGGGTGTCTCTCATCCTCTTGCTGTTTACGGCCAATGGGGTGTTCCTGCCCTTGGAGGTCGCCTTCAACAAGGCGTGGGGCGTGAAGGAGAACCGGAGCCTGCTGAAGAACCAGGTGGTCAGCATGGGTCTGATCTTCGCCTGCGGAGGGCTGGCGCTGATGTCGGCGGCTTTGGGGGGATCTGCGCAGATGCTGTGGCTGGAAGCCTCGGGGCAGAGCCTGGATGTTCTGCGGCAGAATCTGACTGGGTACAACGCGGTGTCGAATACGCCTCCACTACTGATGCTGCTGGCGAAACTCATGTCGCTACCGATGACCGTCCTTTCCCTGCTCCTGGTATACGTCTACCTGCCGAACCGGAAGGTGCCGTTTGGAGCGGTGCTACCGAGGGCCGTACTGGTGGGAGTGGCGCTGGAACTGATGAAGTGGATCAACCTGGCGATCTGGCCCTGGATTCAGATGAAGTTCAGCCGTGAGTTTGGAGTGTTCGTCAATTCGGTCACGATTCTGACGTGGAGTTTTCTGGCAGGGCTGCTGGTTCTGGCTGGGGCGGAGTGGACGGCGAGAAGAGTGCGGGCGGAGGGGGGCACCGCACCGTGAGACACATTTCAAGATAGAATGGGGGCGGAATCCGTTTCCCACAGTGGAAGTGTCCAAATCCCGCGAGAGGTTGTTATCCATGGCCGAGAAGAAGGAATTGACGCGACGGGACGCCGTTAAAGTGGCGGGCGCCGCCACCCTGGCCGGCGTAGCCGCGACGCAGTTTGGCAAGGCCCCTGCGATTTTGAAGGCGCGAGCCGCCACGAACGCCGTAAATTACGGCATGGTTGGGACAGGCAGCCGCGGGACGTACCTGCTGAAGCACCTGAAGGGCATCGACACCGGGAACTGCGTCGCGATCTGCGACCTGACCGATGACGCCTTGGGGAAAGCTCAGCAGACGATCGGGGGGAACCCGAAGCGGTATAAGGACTACCGGGAACTGCTGGCCGACAAGAACGTGGAAGCGGTCTTCGTGACGACGCCGCTGTTCATGCATTTCCCTGTGACGAAGGATGCGCTGGACGCCGGCAAGCACGTCTTCTGCGAGAAGAGCCTGGTGTTCAAGCCGGAAGAGGTGCATGCGCTGCGCGCGCTGGCCACTTCGAAGCCGAAGCAAGTGCTGCAGACGGGTCTGCAACGCCGCTATAGCGCCATGTATCAGGCGGCGCGGCAGATGATCGAAAAGGGCATGCTGGGCGAGGTTACCTACGTTCAGGCCCAATGGCATCGAAATCCGGGCTGGAAGATGAAGGACGTCCCGAACAAGAAGATGGCCAACTGGCGCTTGTTCAGGGAGTATTCCGGCGGCTTGGTGGCGGAGCTTGCTTCGCACCAGATCGACGTGGCAGACCGGATGCTGGGCATGACCCCCGAGGCTGTGATGGGCCTGGGTTCGCAGGACTTCATGCACGATGGCCGCGACATTCTGGACAACGTCCAGTTGATCTATAAGTACCCGAAGGGCCGTCGGCTGGTGTGGACTGGCATTCCGACGTCGTCCCACTGGGCCGGCGTGGGCGGCGCACGCACCGAGATGGGCGAGATCATCTGCGGCACCAAGGGAGCGATTCACATCACGATTGGCGACGACAACAACAAGCCGATCGGCATGTGGTTCCGTGAGCCTACTCCGCCGCCGACAGCGGCCGACGCAAAGAAGACCGGCAAGAAAGAGGCCTTCAAGGCCGGCGCAACGATGGTGGCTTCAGCCGGTTCGCGCCCGCTGCCGATTCTGCTGAGCAAGGACTTGATGACCGGGCAGGAGAGCTTCCTCGAGAAAGAGATGAAGTTCGCCAGGATGTGGCTGTATCAAAAGGGCATTCTGGTGCCGGAAGAAGACCGCAATCCGGTGGACATCGAGCTCGAATCGTTCTTCCGGGATGTCCGGACTTCCGGCCACCCGCTGGCTGATCTGGAAGTGGGCCTGCAGGACTCGATCGCGGTGATTCTGTCCAACATCGCTCTGGACGAAGGGCGCACCGTGTACTTCAATGAGATGGAGAAGTTGGGCAAGGGCGGAGCCACACCGGCAAAGCCGGCCGCCAAGCCCGCGGTGAAGAAGGGCTAGACCAGTTTCTTCTGTGCCGGAAGGCGGGCCGTTCCTCTTCGGGGGCGGCCCGTTTTCCTTTTGGAAGTCATAGGATAGAGGATCGAGGTCCTCATCTATGGCAGAAACACAGTATCGCGGACGGCGCGCTTTTGCGCTGGAGAACGAGCACCTATCCGTGACGGTGACCGCGGAGGGCGGGCACATTGCCGCAATCACGGACAAAGCGAGCGGCGTCAATCCACTGTGGTCGCCACCGTGGCCAACCATTGAGCCATCCACGTACAGCCCGGAGAAGCATCCTGAGTATGGACTGAATTCGGAGAGCCGGCTCCTGGCAGGCATCCTAGGGCACAATTTGTGCCTGGATCTCTTTGGCGGACCGTCGGAGGAAGAAGCCGCGGCCGGGATGACGGTGCACGGAGAGGCATCGATCGGACGGTACGAGATCGCGGTGGCAGGAGACACGTTAACCCAGAAGACCGTCTTGGAGCAGGCGGGGCTGGCGTTCCAGCGCAAGATCCGGCTGGCGGCAGGGTCGCGCGTGGTGGAAATCGAAGACGATTGAGAGCGACTTCACCGATGGAAAGGGCTACATGGCGATTGGCGCCGAATTCGCCTGGCCCAACGTGCCCTGCGGGGATGGCACTACGTTGGACATGCAGACTTTTGTAGACAAGCCGGTATCCGGAGCCTTCTCCACGCATCTGATGGACCCGCTGCAGGATAAGGCGTATTTCGCGGCAAGGCACCCGGAATCGAAGCTGGTGCTGGCCTACGTCTGGAAGCAGAGAGACTTCCCGTGGCTGGGCATTTGGGAGGAGAACCACTGCCGCGAGAGCGCTCCCTGGAACGGGAAGACAGTGACTCGAGGGATGGAATTCGGCGCATCGCCATTCCCTGAGAGCCGCCGGGCGATGATCGACCGCGGCGGGCTGTTCGGCGTGCCGGGCTACCGCTGGATCCCAGCCAAGAGTAAAGTCCAAGTGAACTATGCCGCCGTGCTGATGCCGGCCGACTCCGTGGATGACTTCCAGCCTTAGCTGGAACTAGGCGCGGGCGCCAGCTGCGCCCGCCGCATCAGCCAAGTCAGGCACGCGCTCCGCGAGCACCGGCCGCTTTCGGGGCATCCGCTACTGGAGTAACTTCGGGTACAACCTCGGACCGGACCAGGCCCAGCACCTCGCGGACCTGCGCATCCACTTTCGCAAGCGTGTCAGGGTGATCTTTGAGGAACTGCTTGGCGTTTTCGCGGCCCTGACCGATGCGCTCGCCGCTGTAACTGTACCAGGAGCCGCTCTTTTCGACGAGGTTGTTCTCCACGGCGACGTCGAGAAGGTCACCCACCAGGGAGACGCCCTCACCGTACATGATGTCGAACTCCGCCTCGCGGAAGGGCGGGGCAAGCTTGTTCTTGACGATCTTCACCTTGGTGCGGTTGCCGATGACGTTATCGCCATCCTTGATGGCCGCAATGCGGCGAATATCCACGCGCACGCTGGAATAGAACTTGAGGGCGCGGCCGCCGGTGGTGGTTTCCGGGCTGCCGAACATGACGCCGATCTTCTCGCGGATCTGGTTGATGAAGACGAGACAGGTATTGGACTTGCTCACGATGCCGGTGAGTTTCCGCATGGCCTGGGACATGAGGCGGGCCTGCACGCCGACGAAGGTGTCGCCCATTTCGCCGTCGAGTTCGGCCTTTGGGACCAGGGCGGCGACGGAATCCAAGACGACGACGTCGATGGCGTTGGAGTTGATGAGCGCGGAGGTGATCTCAAGAGCCTGTTCGGCGTAGTCCGGCTGGGAGACGAGCAGGTTATCGACATCTACGCCGAGTTTGCGGGCGTAGATGGGATCGAGAGCGTGTTCGACGTCCACAAAGGCAGCCATTCCGCCGCTCTTCTGGGCCTGGGCCACGGCCTGCAGGGCAATGGTGGTTTTACCCGACGATTCCGGACCGAAGATCTCGATGATGCGGCCGCGGGGGAAACCACCGACGCCAAGAGCGTAATCCATGGAGACCGAACCGGAGGAGATGACGCTCACCTGCGCAATGGCGTCGTGGGCGCCCAACCGTTGAACGGTGCCCTTGCCGAACTGTTTTTCGATGTTCCCGAGGGTGACGGCCAGTAGCCGTTGTTTTTCTTTCTCGTCGATCGCCATGGGGGAGGACTCCTTCAAGCTCAGTGTAAGTTCTTACAGTATAGCAGGACTTGTCAACAGCCGGCGCAGAATGTCTTGCGGCGTGCTCTCTAGTGTAGCTAGTGGGCGGGGGCGGCGGCTGTTCTCAGGGGGATCGCGTTGACGTGAGGTGAAAACAGACGCGATAATCTGATTACGATTGGTCGGCTGGCGTGAAACGCCGGCCGGGCAAGAGGGAACCCGGTGAGAATCCGGGGCTGCCCCGCAGCGGTAAATGGGAACGAGCGCCGCAAGAAGGCACTGAGAGCGAGAGCCCTTGGGAAGCCGCGGCCAGTAGGAAAACTCGGCGCCGCCGAGAAAGGCCCATAAGCCCGAAGACCTGCCATCGGGCCGGAGACGTCTCCGGCATCTCAGAAGGAAGCTCTCGAGGGAGGAGCGCATGAATCGCGTTCTAATTTCCATTTCAACTGTATTGATCAGTGTCTGTGCGAATTACGGGCAGGCGCAGGAGTTAAGCGGCCGGGTGATCGACCCGTCGGGCGCGGCGGTGCCGGGTGCGGCGGTACGCCTGTACGAGCGGGACAGTACGCAGCAGTGGACCGCCACGACGGACGGGCAGGGCAAATACCGGATGGAACGGCTGCCTCAGGGGAGTTTCCTGCTGGAGGCTCGGACCGAGGGCCTGGATCAGGCGAGCCCGGTGGCAGTGCAATTGAGCACGGGGGAGAGCCTGGAGCAGGATCTGAAGCTGGAGATCCGCGGGCTGGCGTCGCGGGTGCAAGTGACGGCGGCGGCCGCGTCCCAATCGACGATTGAGGCGGGCAAGGCAATGGACGTAGTGGACAGCTCAGAACTGGCGAGGCGGGAGGAGATGCTGGTGGGCGAATCGCTTCGAACGGTGACGGGGTTGCGGGTGCAGCAGCTGGGCGGACCGGGTTCGTTTACGCGAATCCTGACGCGCGGCCTGCGGGCGGCAGATACGGGAGTCCTGGTGGACGGGATGAGATTCCGCGACGCGTCGGGCGTGCAGGGCGACGCGACAGCGTATCTGGGAGATCTGCAACTGGTGAGCACGGATCGGATTGAAGTGCTTCGGGGCTTGGGATCGAGCATTTACGGCACGAACGCCACTGCGGGCGTGATTAACCTGGTGTCGGACCAGGGTGGCGGAAAGGCGCACGGTGAGGTAGGGGGAGAGGGCGGCGGCCTGGGTTTGTTTCGCGGACTCGCACGTGTCGCGGGCGGAGTGAAGGAGAACCGGCTGCAGTACAGCGCGGGTGTGGCTCACCTGAATGTCAATGGTGGCGTGGACGGCGTGGAGAATGTGAGGAACACCAGCGGCCAGGGCTACCTTCTGTGGAGGCCGTCGTCGTCGGCCTCGCTTTCCGGGCGGTACTGGTCCACCTGGAGCAATGTCGGCATCAATAGCAGCCCGTACGCGGCGCCGGCTGGCAACTTGCCGGCGAGCGGGGTGATTCCGGCGATTCCGCTGGCTGAGAATCAGGTGCAGCTAGCGGATCAAGGTCTGCCTTTCCAATGGGGCAACGCGACATTCGCACCGAATCTGTACGACCCGGACAGCAAGCGCGAGGGCAAGGTGTCTACGACGCAAGTGCAGTGGAGCCAGCAGACGGGAGCACGGTGGAACTACCGGGTGAGCTATCAGAATCTGAATTCGCGGCGCGACAACCTGAATGGCGCGGCTGGCAGCGGCTATCAGCCAGCCTACTATTCATCGAACCTGTTCAACGGGCAACTGGACACGCTGCAAGCACGGGCGGACGTCCTGCTGGCGAAGTGGAACACGCTGAGCGGAGGCTACGAGTGGGAGCGTGAGTATTACTCGAACCCGTCGCGGGACGCGAATCCGGATTCTTCGCAAAGAGTGAATGCCAGCGCGACGGCGAAGCAGCGCAGCAATGCGCTTTTCATACAGGACCAGATGCGGTTTCTGAATCAGAAGCTCCAGGTGGGCCTGAGCGGCCGGTTTCAGCACTACTCGCTATCGAAGCCGGAGTTCACCGGGGGCGCACCGCAATATGTTGGAGCGAAGTTCGAGGGCGCTCCGCACGCCTTTACGGGGGATGTGGCGGTCTCCTACTTTTTGTCAGGCTCGATGACGAAGTTGCGGGCGCATGCGGGAAACGGGTTCCGGTCGCCCACGCTGTATGAGCGGCTGGGCACGTCGTTCTTCTGGGGCGAGTTCAGCCCGCTGGGCGATCCGGGCTTGCGGCCGGAGCGAACGGTTTCAACGGACTTCGGAGTGGATCAGTATTTCTCGAATTCGCGGTACCGGGCCAGTGCGACGTACTTCTACACGAGGCTGCAGGAGGTGATCGGATACATGGGGCTGGTGAACGACCCGTACGGGCGCTGGGGCGGCTACGCAAACATGGCTGGCGGACTGGCGCGCGGCGTTGAAGTGCAGGGCGAAGCGCGGCCTTACCGCAGCCTGCTGGTGACCGCATCGTATACCTACACGAACGCCGACGAACGAAAGAGCTCGCTGGTGGGAGGGTCACTGCGGTCCATTCGCGTCTTTCCGAACATGGTGACGCTGGTGGCGACGCAGGAGATCACGAAGCGCCTGCAACTGACGCTGGACTTCATCGGGGCGAGCAACTACATTTCGGGATCATTTTTCGTCGGCAGCGGCAGCCGGCCGTATGAGTTCGACGGACCGCGGAAGCTGGATGCGGCCCTGAGCTATACGCTGCCCGTGGGCGATACGAAGTCGCTGCGGTTTTACACCCGGGTGGAGAACATGCTAAACCAGCGCTACTTCGAGGACGGGTTCCGGACTCCAAAGGCGTGGGCAACGGCTGGAATGAAGTTCCAGTTCTAACCGGCCAACACGGCGATTCAGTATCCTGGGGGTGAGCGCGCCCGGGTGGCGAAACTGGCAGACGCAACGGACTTAAAATCCGTTGACCCGCGAGGGTCGTGCGGGTTCGATCCCCGCCCCGGGCACCAGGCTCAGCGATGTTAGGATGCGCCTCTCTTCTCTTGCCGCAGCGATTTTCTGGCTGATTGCGGGTACCCGCGCAGCCGGCCAGGGAGGCGGCAGCCAGACGCCCACGGTCCTGATTTCGCAGATCCAGGGCCCCGGCACGGCTTCGCCGTATGCGGGTCAGCGGGTAATGACCAGCGGAGTGGTGACGGCGCGGAGCTCTACGGGCTTCTTCCTGCAGGACCCTGTGCCGGATGATGATCCAGCGACCTCAGAAGGGCTCTTCGTGTTCACGTCGGGCGCTCCGCCGGCGCTGGCCGCCGTGGGGAACGTGGTGCAGGTGACAGGACTGGTATCGGAGTTCCGCCGGAGCTCGGCAGCGAATCGGCCATCCGTGACGGAGCTGACACAGCCGAGTGTCACGATGTTGTCGAGCGCGAGTCCGCTGCCCGCTCCGCGGCTGATCACGGCGGAGGACCTGAAACCCGGCGGCGGCATTGCCCAATTGGAGCGATTTGAAGGGATGCGCGTGCAGTTCGAAAGCATCACCGCAACCTCACCCACCGGGGGCACCGTGAATGAGGCCAACGCGACGGCTTCGACCAACGGCCTCTTTTACGCCGTCATCACCGGCACGGCGCGGCCGTACCGAGAGGCGGGCATCCCGGTTGGCGACCCAGATCCGGAATTGCCTTCTGCGGCGATTCCACGATTCGATGGAAACCCGGAGATGTTCGGTGTAGCCTCGAACGGGCTTGCCGGCGTCCCGGCCGTGGAAGTCTCCACGGGAGCCGAGATGAAGCAGGTGACGGGCGTGCTGCACCAGGACTACGGCGAATACAGGTTCACTCCGGACTCGCCGTTACGGCCGGAAGGCGGGATGACGGTGGCGGCGGCTCCTGACCGGCTGCCGGACGAGCTAAAGATCGTCTCCTGGAACATGGAGAGGTTCTTCGACACGGTGAATGATCCAGCCGCTTCCGACGCGGTATTGAGCGCGGTAGCGTTTGAACGGCGCCTCAGCAAGGCATCGCTGGCGATCCGCGAGCTGCTGGGCGCACCGGACGTTCTGGCGGTGATGGAGATGGAGAACCTCTCCACCCTGGAGGCGCTGGCTGCCCGCATCGGCATGGACGCGGTGGCAGCTGGACAAGAAGATCCGCGATACCGCGCGTGCCTCTTCGAGGGCAATGACGTGGGGGGGATCGATGTCGGCTTTCTCTACTCGGGCCGCGTGATGGCGGAGGATTGCCGTCAGCTTCACGCAGGGGCAACGTACACGGATCCGGGCACCGGGAAGCAGGCGGTGCTGCATGACCGGCCGCCGCTGGAACTTCGAGGCGCGGTGACGGCCGAGGGATCGGACTCGCCTTATCGATTCACGCTGCTGGCGAATCACTTGAGGTCGCTGAGCGGAATTGACGATCCGTCGGATGGAAACCGTGTGCGCGTGAAGAGAAATGCGCAGGCCGAAGATACGTCCGCGCTTCTAGAGGAGCGCCAGGGCGAGAATACAATCTCGGTGGGTGACTACAACGCGTTCCGGTGGAACGACGGCTACGTGGACGTGATGGGCACCTTGACAGGGAACACAGCGCCTGCCGGGGAAGTGCTGGTGGCAGGAAGGAGTGCGCTCAGCAAGGCCTATTTCGACCTGATCGACGGTGTTGCGCCTCTGGATGGTTACTCCTACGTGTTTGGAGGCAACGCGCAGTCACTGGACCATGTACTGGTGAATGCGCGAGTGGGCCCGCGGGTGCGGCTGTATCAACCGGCTCACATCAGCGCTGATTTTCCGGAGACATTGCGCAGCGACGGGAGCCGCCCGGAGCGGCTGTCGGATCACGATCCACTGGTGGTGTACCTGCGGCTGCCGGTTGAGATCACTAGCAAAGCAACGGTGGAAGCCGGGCCTGTGTCCGCAGACGAGACGGATGGCGGATCTGTGTGCGAGCTGACGATCATCAACACGAGTGCGGCACCTCTGGCGCCGGAGTGGTTTGTCGTGCTGGATGGACTGGCATCCCCGCTTTCGGCGCTCAACGCCACGGGACTGACACCCGAGGAGCTGCCTTACTTTTCCATGGACGAAGCGCTGGCACCTGGCGAAAGCCGGAAGGTGACGATCCACCTTGATGCGCCAGCCGATGCGGGAATCAACTTTCGAGCGAGGATCTACTCCGCGCTCTGAACCTCCGCACTGAAATGTGCGTGGTATTTTCAGGCATGCGCAGCCACGCTCCAACGGCGATCACACGGCGGGACCTGCTGGGCGGGCTCATGGTCTCGGGGGCGGCAGCGGGAGAGAGTTGGCTGACTCCGGAGCTGCCAGATCCGCTGATTGTGGAAGCGTATGAAAATGCCGCGCGGCAGAACGTACTGGCCGCTGTGAATCCGCGAGTGTTCGACGGTTACTGGTCAGTGTGCGCGGACGGGCGCGGGTTCGGCTACGGCAATACCTACCCGTCGCTGGACGGACACCAGATGACGGATGCGCTGTTGTGGCTGGGCCAGGTGGAAACGGTTCAGGCCAATTGGGCGTATGTGCTCACGTTTCAGCGCGCGGATGGGAATCTTCCTCTGGCAATTCTGCCCGCGCAAGCCGGCAAGACGGTGGGGCCGGCAGGCTATACCGCGGCAATCGACGCCAATGGCGGCCTGTACCGTCACTGGGTGCCGGGCAATCCGCTGGCGGCGTTGGCCGCGCCGACACTGATTCAGAACGCTGACGCCATCTACAGACGGACCCTGGATGACAGCTGGCTGCGCGCGCAGATGTCAGCGATTCAGCGCGCAGCGCAGTTCCTGGCGACGCTCACTACGGCAGAGGGGGCGGTGAGGGGCGGCGGCTACTACGTGGAGCGGCCAACGCGATTGGATTGCGACGGAGTGACACAGCCGCACGCCGTGGACGCCTTTCGAAAAGCAGCCGCGTTGAGCAGGGCGGTGGGGGACGCAGAACAAAACACAGTTCTGGAGGCTCAGGCCGACAGAATCCGGCGGCATTTCGTGCGCAACTTCTGGCGAGGTGACCGGTTCGCCGAATACCGGCACCCGCAGCACGGCTACATCACCGCACACGGCTATTCGGATTCGGATTGGGCGGCACTCGCATTTGGCATGGCGGCAAAGGAACAGGCAGACAGGCTGTGGCCGGCTATTCGCAACGAGCAGAAGTTCAACTATGGGGGCATGCCCACCGGCATCGCCACGGAACCGGAGAAGTACGAAGCCTGGGAGTTCTCTTACCCGGACAGGATGGACCTTGCGGCGATGGGACGGGTCTGGTACCTCGAGTGCGCAGCGCGAGCGCGAATGGGGGATGCGGACGGGTTGCTGGCTTCCGTCCGGCGAGTATGCGAAGTGGGCCGGGCCAACGGCTATTACTGGCGGGAGCGATACGGAGCGAAGGGTGGTTACGGCGCCGAGAAGTACTGCGAGTATCCAGCGAACCTCATCCGAATCGTACATCGGTTTCTGCTGGGTACCGAGCTTGGCCTGGACGGGACCGTAGCGCTTGCGCCAGTGGTTCCGGGCGAGTTCGCGAAACGGGGATTCGGCCAGCGCCTGAACTGGCGGGGGCGCGTGCTGGAGTACCGGATTCGCCAGGGCAGAATTTCTGGGAGCTACACGGGACCGGCGCCGCAAAAGCTGATGGTGCGAATGGGCGGCGAGCGGGCGCTCACCTTGCGGCCCGGCGCCAGGTTCGATGTGAAGATCTAGGTGCTAGGCTTATACACTGAGATTCCGGTGTGCTTGCGCACGGAAGCACCTCATCATGCCGAACCAGATGGACCGACGGACCCTCTTCAAAGCCCTCGCCGCTTCGCCTGCCTCCACCGCATGGTCAGCGCCAGGAAAGGTGATTGACGCCCACAACCACTTCAACTTCCACGCACGCCCGACATGGGCGGATGACGACCGAAAGGTGATGGAGGCCGCGGACCGGCTGGGCATCGACCAGTTGTGCTGCTCAATCCTACCGCCGGAACGCCCAACCACGATGGAGGGCTTCAGACTCTGCAACCAATGGATGGCGGAGGCGATGAAGCGCTACCCGGAAAGAGTGCTTGGTTACGTCTTCGTGAACCCCGGCTACGGCCAGGCGGCGGTGGACGAAGTGCGCCGCTATGTGGAGGAGCACGGATTCATCGGCGTGAAGCTCTACAATGACTTCCGCGTGACCGACCCGCAGACGGCGCCCATTCTGGAGCTGGCGGCGAAGCTGCGCATCCCCGTTCTGCAGCATGCCGGGCACACTACCTGGCTGCCAGCGCCACAACCCAATATCAGCGATGCGGGCCACATCGCGGAGGCGGCCCGGCGCTTTCCTGAGACGATGCTGATCTGCGCGCACATTTGCGGCGGGGGCGACTGGGAGTGGAGCATCAAAGCGCTGCGCGATGCGCCGACGGCGTATTTCGACACCAGTGGCAGCGTGGCGGATGAAGGAACGGTGGAGTTCGCGGTGAAGACTCTGGGCGCAGACCGGGTACTATTCGCCTGCGACCTTTCCATGACCACCAGCGTGGGCCGCGTCCGGGGAGCGGCCATTTCAGAGACCGACCGCAGAAAGCTGCTGGGCGAGAACATGCAGCGGATTCTAGCGAGGCGCATCCGATGATCGACATCAACGCTTACCTGGGCCACTTTGCCTTCCGGCAGTTACGGCACAACACGGCCGAGGCGTTGCTGCGGCTGATGGACAGCAGACGCATCGACCGGGCGGTAGTTTCGAGCGCCGCGGCGATCACCTACCGTAACGCGCAGTCCGCTAACGAGGAACTGGCGGCGGAGATCAAGAGTCACAGGGACAGATTGATCCCATTCGCCGTGCTCAACCCGGCCTACGCCGGCTGGCGGCACGACCTGCGCGTGTGCAGCGAGGAGTTCGGAATGCGCGGACTGCGCATCTATCCGCACTGGCACGCCTACAAGGTGGATGATGCAGTGTGCCTGGAACTCGTGCGCGAGGCGGCGGCGCGAAAGATGCCCGTGTCCATTCCGTTTCGTGTGGAAGACCGCCGGCAGCAGAGCTGGCTGGTGGATATCCCGGACATGACCCAGCAGGAGGCCATCAGGATTGCGCGCGCAGTGCCGGAAGCCCAGTTCATCTTCGGCAACGGCAGCGGTTTTACCGGCTCGGAGCTGGGCAGAAAGAACAACGGATTGCCAGCGAACTACTCGATCGAAATCTCGCTGTTGAGTTCGCTGGCCGGCAATGAGGTGGGGCAGATCATCGAGAACCTGGGGGCTGAGCGTGTGCTGTTCGGTACTGGGATGCCGTTTCACTACGCCGATGGAGCATTGGTGAGTCTGCAGGCGCTGGACGCGCCGGCGGCCACGAAGTCGAAGATCGCGGAGGGTAATGCACGGAGACTCCTAGGGCTATGAAGCAGGTGTGGGCATTGTGTTTGCTGGCTGCCGTGACAGCGCGGGCTGAGAAGCGGACCAGCGCATTCTATCCGGCAGAGGTGCGGCAGAAGGCTGCGCTGAATGCACAGCGCTATGAGTGGGCTGCGGAGTTGCGCCGCAAAGCAGTTGCAGACGCGGGGCGATGGGTCCGCATGTCTGATGACGAGCTGTGGAAAGACGTGTTCGGGCCGCGCATTACGCGATCGCACATGGTGTGGTCGAGCGGCCACTGCCCGGCGTGCAGGAAGCCAGTGCCGATGTACGACTGGCAGATGGACGGCTGGGCGCGGCCGTGGAAAGTCCGCTGCCCGCACTGCAATGAACTGTTCCCGAAAAACGACTTCGCGGCGTACCACCGAAGCGGACTGGATGAGAAGGGCATTTTCGAACCTTCCCGAGCCGATAGAAGTCTGCTGTACAACCTTGAGCATCCGGACAAGGCGGATCCGCTACACCGCTTCGGAGTGGACGACGGCGAGGGGTATGTGGAGGGCGACAAGCGCTGGCGGTTCATCGGCGCGTATCTGCTGTACGGACAGTGGACACAGAGAATCGAGACGGGCTTCCGCAATCTCGCTGTGGCCTATGCGGTAACGGGAGAGAGGATCTATGCGCACAAGGCTGCGGTCCTGTTGGACCGGGTGGCAGACGTGTGGCCGTCTTTCGATTTTGCCGCTCAGGGCCTGGTATATGAACGGGCTCGCTATGGCGGCGGCGTGGCAGGCTACGTGTGGTATGCCATCAATTCAGCGTATACGGCGATGCACCTGGCGACGGCCTACGACCAGATTTTCGATGGAATCAGAGACGACACGGAACTGGTGGAGTTCCTGCGCCGCAAAGATGCGCGCAAGAGCAACATCGCAGCCATCCGCAGCAATATTGAGACGAATATCTTCCGCCACGTGCTCGAACATCCGTACCAGATCCGCACGAATTATCCGGGCCAGGAGCGCGCAGTTCTTCTGATCCAGACAGTGCTCGACTGGCCGGGAAACCGGGACCAAATGAGGAAGGACGTGGATGCCCTTGTGCGCCGGGCAGTGGCGGTGGATGGACTATCGGGAGAGAAAGGACTGGCAGGCTACGATTCAATCGCCCCGCGGGAGATGGCGGAAGTGCTGGAGGAATACTCCAGATTGGACGCGGGACTGCTGCAGTTCATTCTGGAGCGGAACCCGAAACTGCGGCAGACCTACCGATTCCACTTCGACACATGGATCAATCACGAGTACTATCCGCACTCAGGTGATGCCGGCTCCTTCACGAAGAAAGCTCCGAAGTATGCGGGACTCGTGTTTTCCGGACCAGAATTTGAGTTGCTCGGCCGGCTGGCGCGAGCCACCGGCGACCCGCTGTACTGGCAAACAGCATGGATCGGAAACGGGCAGAAGGTGGACGGATTGCCGCACGATCTGTTCGCAGAGGACCCGGAAGCGTATGCCGCCGCCGTGAGGGAGGCAGTGAGCAAGTACGGGACGTGGCCGAAGGTGGAAAGCACCAACAAAGAAGAGTGGCGCATTGCCGTCCTGCGGCACCGAACCGCTCCAGACGCCGCCGTGTGGCTGGATTACGACTCCGTACCGGAATGTGATCTAAAGAGCCACTACCACTACGACGCGATGAACCTGGGCCTGTATGCCAAGGGCTTGGATCTGCTGCCGGAGTTCGGCTATCCTGCGGTGCAGTTCGGAGACTGGCACACGCCTCAGGCGCGGTGGCACAAGAGGACGGCGGCACACAATACCGTGGTGGTGGATGGAAAGGACCAGGCGGGCGGCCCGACGCAATGCACGATGTGGAGCGCAGGCGGGCCAGTGCAGACGATTCGGGCCAGTTCTCCGGCGCAAATCGGCGGCAAGGCTTATGAACGGACGATCGCCTTGGTGGAAACGGGCGCGGCAGATTTCTATGTGCTGGATATCTTCCAGGTGGCCGGCGGAAGAGAGCACGCCAAGCATACACACTCCGCCTTTGGGACCGCGGCCACATTCGGCTATGCGCCCAAGCCGTCGGCTTCGCCCTATGATGCGGACACATTGATGCGTGCGTTTCAGACGGATGGCAGGCCGGAGCCGGTATGGGGAGTGGATTGGAAGATCGAGGACCGGAACCGGTACCTGACGCTAGGCCGCGAGGTGCATCTGCGGTACACCGATCTGACGCGCGGCGCGGAGGCGATGTTGGCAGAGAGCTGGACGGTGGAGAGCGCGACTTCGCCACAGGAGTTCTGGATTCCCACGGTTGTAGCGCGGCGGCGAGGTGACTCCGGGGAACTCGAATCTACGTTCGTGAGCGTGATGGAGCCTTACGAGGGGCAGCCACGCCTGGCGGAGATCCTGCGGGTGGACCGCGAGGGAGATGAGGTGGTTCAGGTGGAGATCGTGCTGCGCACCGGCGAGCGCGATCTTCTTACCAGCAGCGCATCGGGGCTGAAGTGGGAGAGGCGGGACTCCGGCGGCCGGGTAGTGTTCACGGGCGCAGCCAACGGTCGATAAAGGCAAAAGCCCGCGTTTCATTTTCAGGTGGGAAGCCATGGCCTCCACGGAAGTAGAGCGTCTCAAACTTCTCGCTTGCGTGGAAGAGTTCATAGACGGGCCGGAGGCGGGCCTCCGTTTGCCGGGTGGACCAGCCGGCGTTGGGGAAGATATGGTCGTCATCCGATGCGGTGAGGAAGAGCGGCCGGGGCGCGGCAAGAGCCAGGATTTGATGGACGTCGAAGGGGACCTCAATCACCTCGGAATCCGGTACGCCCACGTAGTTCCGCATGTTGATGTACGGACTGGAGAGATAGAAGCCGAGGCGCGGCAGGAGGGCGGTGGCATGAGACCAACGGAATGGGTTGCCGTCGTAGCGAATTGTGTCGTAGCCGCAGGAGGAGACACCCACTGAGATGCGCTCGTCGTAGGCCATGGAAGACCATGTGGTGTACCCGCCATGCGAGTGCCCGGCGGAGGCGATGCGGGCTGGATCGACGAAGGGCTGTTGCAGCAGGTAGTCTACTGCGCGTGAGAGGTCCCAGGTCATTTTGCCCATCAACGACCAGCGTGGATGCTTCTCGTAGAACGCTAGCGCTTCGCCGTAATGTCCAGTGGCTGGAGTGTGGCGCTCTCCGAAACATGCGGCGTCGTAGGTGAGCGTGACGTAGCCGCGGCGCGCCAGAGCCAGCGCCATCGCGAGGCGGGGATTGCCTCGGATGCCGGCGGGTTCGTCCTTGCCGTACTGCGTGGTTTGATGCGGACAAACGACCGCAGGCAATTTCCCGCTGCCGGGAGGAATGAGCAGATATGCGGGTACGAACTCACCCGGCTCAACCTGAAAGCGGAAGCGGCGCCGCACGATTCCGCCTTCGAGAGTCGATTCGGATTCAGTCTGCGCATCCAGGGGTGGGGCGGCGGCGGGTGGGGTTCCGACGAAGACGTCGAGGGTCTTGCGAATCTCAGCCGTGCGGGCTTTCCAATCAGTGGAAGAAATACGCTCCTTGGGCAGAAGTTCGACGAGGTCTGCCCGGACCGATTGGGCGGTTTTGAGGCTGGGCCGCTGCTCACCGGTGATCTCTCGCCAACGTTGCCAGGACCAAACCTCATAACCGAGCGGCTGTAGGATCGGTGCTGCGGGCG
>JACQZS010000285.1 GCA_016213725.1 Acidobacteriota bacterium
GCTTACCGCAACGAGCGTGGGAATCACCGCTCAGCTCCTGGCCGCCAAAGGTCTCCTCCACCGCACCGCCAGCCGCATCATTCTAGCTGCCGCCATCGTCGATGACATCCTGGCTCTTCTTCTCCTCGGCTTTGTTGCCAGTCTCGCCAAAGGGCACCTCGATATCCTCCAACTGTCCTTGACGACGACCATGGCCGTCGTGTTTATCGTCCTCGTGGCCCGATGGGGACGGGAGACCGTCTCCCATGTCGTCGGCAAACTGCAGGGCAATCTACGCGTTGGAGAGGCGCAGTTCGCCCTCGCTATGATCCTGATGTTCGCCCTCGCCGCCCTGGCCGTCAAAGTAGGCGTGGCGGCCATCATTGGCGCATTCCTGGCTGGCATGGCACTCGCTGGAGCAGTGCCGAAACGTGTCCACGACCTCGCCCACGGGGTCACCGAACTGCTCGTACCCTTCTTTCTGGTCGAAATCGGCTTGCATTTTCAACTCCGCGTCTTCGAGGACTGGAAGTCCTGGAAACTAGCACTCCTCATCCTGCCCATTGCGGTTCTGTCCAAAATGATTGGCTGCGGTCTTGGGGCCCTTGGCCATGGCCGCTCCGTTGCCATCCGGGTCGGCATCGGCATGATCCCGCGAGGAGAGTTCTGCATGGTGGTCGCCCAGTTCGGCTTGACCCTGCACGCAATTTCCCAACAGACCTTCGCCGCCATCGTCTTCATGGCAATCTTCGCAGCCCTGCTTACTCCTCCTTTGCTCAAGATCGCCTTCCGCGGCCTGCTGGCCGCGCCGCCGCCGGAGCAGGAAGTCTTTCACCTGGGATGACGCACGAGCCGAGTTCGTGCCCGCCCGCACTCGCTCATTGCCGCTCCTACCTCGAAGTCAGAACCTCAGCTTCAATCCCATCTGGATCTGCCGCGAGGTGTTCGCCTGGCCCGTGATCGTCCCGAACGCCGCCGAAGTAGGCGAAGTGTTCGCCGCGGCAAACTGCGTCCGGTTCAGCGCGTTGAACGCCTCAAAGCGGAACTGCATGTTCACCCGCTCCGTGATCCGGAAATTTTTCAACGCCGAGAAATCCCAGTTGTTCGCGATGTCGTTCCTGGCGTCGTTGAACATCTGCGGAAAGAAGCGGTAGTTGCTCGCTAACTGGTTTCCAGCCACTCGCTCAAACCGCGTGGTGTCGAACGCCCGCCCCAGGTTTCTGGGCGACGAGTTCAGCGCGCCGCCGTAGTAGACAATGTTGCCCCAGCTCAGCGCGCCGCCGCTCTCCAGCGTGTAGATCGTATTGATGATCCAGCCTCCCACGGCCAGGTCCACCGCACGGTTCACGCCCGAGAGGAACTTCTTGCCCTGCCCGAACGGCAGGTCGTAACTCGCCGTCACCACGAAGTGGTCCGGATAGTCGCTCGACGTCAGCCCGTAATTCAATGCATAGTCGCCTGCGTTGGCCTGCCAGCTCGCCAGTTGCTTGGCGTGCTGATAGTTCACCGTCGCCTGTAAGCCGTTCGAGAAGCGTTTCTGGAACATCATCACAAAGGCGTGGAACGTCGCCCAGCCAGGGTTCGAGTTGCTCTGCACTACGCCGCCGAACTGCGGATACTTCCTCAGCAGCGTGCTCGTCGCAATCGTCGCGCTGTTCAGCGACGTGCCCGGAATCAGCCCGGCAAACGGGTTCGTCACCAGCAGACCCATCTCGTTGATCTTGGCCTGGTCGCGCGTCAACGAACGGCTCAGATACGGCAACACGCCCACCGCCTGGATATCGTTGCTCAGCGTCCCGTGCACCTGTTTGTTGCCCAGGTAGCCTAACTGCAGCATCATCGTCTTGCCGATCTGCTGCTGCACGTCCATGTTCCAGCGGATGCTGTAAGGGTTCGTGATGTCCGATGTGTAGTAGCTGATGCTGTTGCCCAGGTTCGTGTTCACGCCGTTGGCCGAACCCACCGGCTGCAGAATCCCCGTCGGATACGGGTTCGCAAACGTCGCATTCGCCGTCACGTAATTGTCGTTGCTCGGCACCAGCGTCGTCGTCTGGCTGAAGCCCTGCGTCGGCCCGGTCAGGTACGCGCCCACGCTGTTGTTGAACACGCCAAAGCCGCCCCGGAGCACGGTCTTTCCTGAGAACGCCTGCGGCGCCCAGCTCAAACCAAGCCGCGGGCTCGGGAAAGCCAAAGGCAACGAATAGCCCGAACGCTTGTCCGCATTCGCATACGTGATGCCGCCATAGGCGTTGAACGCGCTCACCGGAAGCTGCGCGATCGGCGCCTTCGCATAGTTCACCGCCGCCTGCTTCGCCACGGAGTTCTCCGCCGCCGCATCGAACCCGTTCACAATCCGGTTGTAGCGCTCCGCAATCGGCGTCTCGTGCTCGAACCGGATACCAATGTTCAAGGTCAGGTTCGACTTGATCCGCCAGTCGTCCTGCAGGAAGTAGCCGAACAGATAGCTGCGGTAGGCATAGGCCGTGTTCACGTCATACTGCCCGCCCGTCGGCAACCCCATGAGAAACGTCGCCATCGAACTGCCAAAGGGCTGCGCTGCCGCCCCCGTGCCCGCCGTCACATAGTTATTCCCAAACGTGAACGTGCCCGAAGAATAGCCCGGATTCAGGCTGTTCGCGTCATATCGCCGGAAATCGAAGCCGCCCTTCAGCGTGTGCCGGTTGAACACCTTCGACAGACTCGTGAACCATTGCAGCGATGTGAACGGCGTCTGTGATCCCGGCGAAGTGCTGAACCCCGCCACCGCGTCGCTGAACGCCACTCTCGGCATCGCCAGCCGCTGCGAGTTCGTCAACATGTACGAGGGGAAGCCCAATGTCGTCGGGTCCATCCCGCCGCTCTTGATCGAACTGCTCGAGTAGCTCCGCAGGAACCCGAACCGGGTGTTCAACAACAGGGTCGGAGTGAACGAATGCACGTCGTCCAGCGCCCCGCCCCACAGATTCATTCCGCTGTACTGCCCCGTCGCATCGTTCTGGAAGATGTCTGACGTCGAACTCTTGTAGTCGCTGTGCCGCATCGTGAAGAACAGCCGGTTCTTCGTGCTCACATTGATGTCCGTGCGCCCCACCCAGCTCTCAAAGTTGTTGATGCTCGGGTTCGGCACCACGTAGTTGTTCTCCCCCGTCGACTTGCCCGCCGCGTTCGGCAGCGGCATGTAGCCCAGGTAGTTCTTCGCAATCTGGCTGATCCTGTTCGTTGGAATGAGGTTGCCTGCAAACGGCTGCCGCGTGATCCTCCCCGCGTTCAGCACCGCCGTCGCCGGATCGTACAACTGATACGACCCGCCCACCGACAGCAGCGACGAGAAGTCGCCCGTCCGCTCCTTGTCCGTCAACACCGCCGTCGTCGTCATCCCCGGCAGCGAGTCTTTGAATCCCTCGTACGCCAGGAAGAAGAATAGCCGGTCTTTGCCGTTCACTACCTTCGGAATCCAGATCGGCCCCCCGATCGTCCCGCCATACTGGTTCGACCGCGTCACCGTCGGCTTCGTTCCGTTCGCATTCAGGAAGAACTGGTTCGCCGCCAGCGCCGAAGTCTGGTTGAACTCATACGCCGTCCCGTGAAATTGGTTCGTCCCGCTCTTCGTCGTCATGTTCACCGTCCCGCCCAGCGTATCCCCATACGCCGCATCGGCCTGGAACAGCTCCACCTTTACCTCGCTCACCGCGTCCATCGACGGGCTGAATGCCCCCTGCCGCGACGCGCTGCTCATGTTCGGCACGCCGTCCAACAGATACTCGTTCGAGCCCGCGTTCGCGCCACCCATCGCAATGTCCACCGCACTCGCCGTATCGTATGGCTTTACCTGGTTCAACAGGTGCTTCTGCTTCGGAATCACCCCTAACGCATTGCGCGCCAGCGCCAGCGGCGTGTTCCCGTTCATCGGCAGGTTCTCCACCTCCCTCGTCGTGATCACCTGCCCCGCCGATGCTGTCACCGCATTCACCAGCGGCGCCTCTTCGTTCACCGTGATCGACTCGGAAACGTTGCCCACCTCCAACCGCACGTCCACCGAAATGCGCTCGTTCGTCCCCAACACAACCCCCGTCCGCAGAAACTTCTTGAACCCCGGCGCCTCCACGGCCACCGAGTACGGCCCCGGGATCAACATCGGAGCCGCAAAGTACCCTTCAGGCCCCGACTCCACACTCACCCGCGTGTTCGTATCCGTCTTCGTCACCACCACCTGCACGCTCGGTACCCCAGCGCCACTCGGATCCGTGACGCGGCCCGCCAACGTGGAACGAGACTCCTGGCCCAGCAACACAGCCGCGGCCAAAACAGAAAGCAACAGGATGCGGTTCATGGCAACCTCCCGAATAAAGCCTCAACATGTAAGCGCCTCCATTATTCCACCATTCAGATTTTCCAAAACCCTGATTCCGTCCCCCCAAACCACCCGATTCTCGCCCCTTGACCGGCTCCACGGCGGACCAACTACTCCTCTTGCACTCCCCTTCCCCCCTTCCCTTCACTGCCTGCTCACGGTCCTTCGCAGCTCAGCTTCCATGCCCATCCAGCGCTCCCGAAACGACACCCAACTAATACAAATAAAATAAGTTTCTATATCTCTGCCCGCGCGTTTCTACTCTCAGTGGCGCTTCGCCACTAACTCTCCAACTCGCCCTCCTGAACCCGCGGAGCCTCCCTCACCTGCAACTGAAGACGTGCCGGTGGACCAATCTAAAGATAGAGTGTCAGAACACTGGTCGTCCGCTTCTCAACCGCAGAAGATCCCTTCCAATATTCCGCTTTGCGGAATTTAAGAATTGCCTCCAATGGAGCCATCGGCCCTCATTCCGGCCTCGCCTAAAGCTCCGCACCAGAGCCGCCGATTAGCCGCTATGGGCAATAGATCGAAACAGCCGTCGCCTTTGACTGTCGTCTTCGGCCGTACTCTCGCTCTTTGGGCTGCACTCGGCCTCCTCTGTTGCCTCGCCCTTGTCGCCATCTACTTCCCGCGCAACAGCGACGAACCCCTCACCGAATCCGAAATGCGCAAGACGCGCGACTACTATGCCGCCGCCTATGCCGCGCCCGCCGCCGGAGACTCAGACTCCGGCGCTGTCGAACAATACACCCGCACCGCCGCCGCCTCCGCTGACCACTTCGGCATCGAGTCCCGTGTCCGCGCCTTCGCCGCCGCCAATCACCTCGCCTCCAAGCGCGTCCTCGAAGTCGGCGCCGGCCGAGGCTACCTCCAGGACGTCGTCGACAACTACACCGGCCTCGACATCTCCCCCACGGTCCGCCGCCACTTCCACAAGCCGTTCGTCGTCGGCTCAGCCACCGCACTCCCCTTCGAAGACAATTCCTTCGACGCCGTCTGGACCGTCTGGGTCCTCGAACACGTCCCCGCCCCGGAACAGGCCCTCGCCGAGATCCGCCGCGTCGTCAAACCCGGCGGCCACATCTTCCTCCTCCCCGCCTGGGACGTCATGCCATGGGTCGCCGCAGGCCACAACGCCCGCCCCTACAACCAGCTCTCCCTCACCGGCAAGCTGAGCAAGGCAACGATCCGCCCGCGCACTTTCTTTTACGTCCTGTCCGAACTCCTCATCCGACCCATCCGTTACAGCGCCTGGCAACTCTCCGGCCACCCCACCACACTCCGCTACCGCAAGCTCCAGCCGAACTACAACCAGTACTGGGAGCCCGACAGCGACGCCATCAACAACCTCAGCCGCCACGAACTCTCCCTCTGGTTCGCCAGCCGCGGCGACCGCTTGCTCAACACCACCCCCACCGCCTTCCCCGACTTCCGCGATGAACTCCTCATCGAAGTCGTCAAGCCCCTCCCTTCCACCAAACCCGCGCTCAGCTCGCTGAACAGATCCACCCCCTCTGGCTCCTGATCCTCATCACCCCCAGCACTCCGCGGTGCCTCTGAACCCAGCCAAGCACACCTGCCAGGCGCTGCAGACTCAGCCTCTCCTACCCCAAACGCCGCCATATCATGGTTCCAACCATGCTCACCCGCCTCGCCCTCTTGCTCCTCATCGCCGCCTCCCTCCTCCCCGCCCAGCCCGCCCAGTGGTTCCCGCCCGAACAGCTCATGACCATCGGCGTCTACTACTACCCCGAAGCCTGGCCCGAATCCCAGTGGGGCGCCTGGGGCGACATTCTCGAACCCCGCCCCGGCACCGAGGTCCTCGCGACTTACGCCGATCAGTTCTATCAGGGCAGCGCCGCCGCCACCCGCCACAAGCTCGGCAAAGGCCATGTCATCTACATCGGCGTCGACTCACTCACCGGCGAACTCGAAGCCGACCTCCTCGCCAAAATCTATGCCGACAACGGCGCCAAACCCGCCCGCCTCCCCCTGAATTTCATGCTCGACTGGCGCGACGGCTTCTGGACCGCAACTAACTTCACCGACACTCCGCAGCCCCTCCCCGTGCCCCCCGGAGCCAAACTCCTCACCGGCACAAACCCGCTCCCCCCTGGCGCCGCCGCCATCTGGCAATAGCCGCAGCCGCCATCTGGCATGAGCCCCCGCCTCAGGCGTGTCCGGAAGGAACGCTCACCGCCAGCGGACGCCCCGGCGAGAACCTATCCACCAGCCGGGCTCCCTTCGGAGGCACAAACTGGAAGACGTCCATCGCAATCTGAGTCCCCAGCATCCGCCACCGGTATGTCCGGTCAACAATCTTCGACGTGCGACGGCTGTTTCGCCGGTCGGCTTGGTAGCCCTGCCGCAGGCACCGCAGCACACGATTACTGCCCGGCTCCACCCAAAGCGTCTCCTGAACGGTGAAGCCGCGCCCATCCGCCGGGTACGTCTCCACCACTTCGCACTCCACCGTCTGGCCGAACACTTTCACCATCTGCCGACCCAGAGATCGCGGCTCCTTCTGCTCCCGGCTGGCCACCGTGCGGAATCTCTCCACATGTTCCATGTGCAACTTAAAATACTCGTCGCCGCCAGTCGTCCGCCGCGCCGTCGCCCCTTGATCGCTGTATATCTCCCGAATGTACTCGCGATTTCTGCTTGCGACAAAGACGAAAACAGAGGCGCCATCTCCACACAGGATCCGCTCTGGCGCCTTGCCGGAGTTCGGATCTCTCAAAGGGGTCTGATACAGAAACCGGTGCGGCTCCAGGCAAGCCATCCTGCCGCTGATCGTGTTGGGCCAGTATCCGGTATACGAATCGAACCTCGCGTTTTCCTGGAAGTCGAGATCGTAAGCGGTTGTTGCCACGTACGTCTCCTGAACTTTCTTCAGTAGTCCCTTAGCCTCTTCGTCGCGCTGCTGCGCCTGCCCCGGCGCCAGCGCGCAAGCCGAAGTTGAAATGAAAATCCTTCTGCCGAATCGTCTCATGGTCGTTGACATCTCCAGAGTTCCTCGGACAATCCTCTTTCATTCCTCCCAGCCAATCCCGAAAGCGGTGCCCCGCCCCAAGGAATAGCCGAGATCGCCCCCAACATAACAGCGCCTAATTCGAGTGTCAAGCCGCTTCACGACACCAGGAAACACCAGGACGTCCTGACAATTCAGAACCCTCTTTTCCACTTCGCTCAAATCCCCTGAACCACCCCGCTCACCGCCCCGACGCCTCCATTGCCGCCTTCTCCAGCCACTCGGCATAACCGTTAATCGTCGCCCCCGTCTTCCCGATCTGCTCCTCCGCCTCTTTCCAGTTCCGCTGCTCGATCGCCTCCCGCACCCCCGGCAGCGTCTTCACCCCATAGCCCGTGTAGAACCCCGGCGCGTGCAGCACGTGCTTGAACCACGGCCGCCGCGGCAAGCCTTCTTCCCTCAGGAGCCTCTGCTCCGCCACCCGCATCGCCTCCTCGAACTTCGCCGCCTTCTCCGCCGGCAATGCCGCCACGTCCACCTGGTCCACCAGCTTCGCGGCCCGCTCCAGCCGCGCCGCCGCGTTCTCCAGCGGAGCGAAGTTCAAATACGGAACCTCGCCCTCCACCTCCGGCAGCACGTCGTGTAGCCGCGGATCCGCCGCCAGCTTGAACGCCCCAGCCCGAATCATTTCATTCCGCTTCTGCGTCTCCTTCCTCATCTTCTCCGCCAGCTCCATCACCTCTTTCGTCCACTGGCTCACCTGCCTCGCAACCGGCGCCGCCTGCACGGGCAGCGCATCCGCATTCGCCAGTCGCAGCACCATCCTCGCACCCACCTGCGCCGTGGCCAGCGTGTACTGAAAATCCGGATCCACAAAGCGCACAAAATGGTCGTAGCTGTCGTAATTCGAGTGGTAAACGCCGTAGGAATCCTCTCCGCCGAACCCGAAATTCAGCGACGGAATCCCCAAGTGGTGCAGGAACACCGTGTAATCCGATCCCGATCCCAGCGCCCCCAGCCGCAGCTCGTCCGCCTGCCCATTTACCTTTCTCCTCGCACTCCAGCGTTCCAGCGTGCTCGCCCGCGTCTGCGGATCGGTCACGTCCCGCCCCGCCTGCGCCACCAGCTTCTCCAATCCAGCCGTCCCTGCCGCCGACAAAAACCCGCGGCTCGTGCTGTCCGAATTGATGTACACCACGGCGTGCTTCTGCAACTCCGCCGCGTGCTGCTCAGCCCACTCCGTCGATCCCAGCAACGCCGGCTCTTCCCCATCCCAGCCCAAAAACACCACGGTCCGCTTCGGCCGCCAGCCCTTCTTCGCCAGTTCGCCCAGCACCCGTGCCTCTTCCATCACCGCCACCATCCCCGAAATCGGATCGGCCGCCCCAAAGTTCCACCCGTCATGATGGTTCCCCCGCAGCACCCACTCGTCCGGCTTCTCGCTGCCCTTCATCCTCGCCACCACGTTGTGCGCCGGCGCCAGCTTCCAATCGAACTCCAGCTTCAAATGCACCTTCGCCGGTCCCGGGCCCACGTGATACGTGAACGGCAGCGCGCCCCGCCACGCCTCCGGCGCCACGCGCCCGCCCAGCGCCCGCAGCAGCGGCGTCGCGTCTCCGTACGAAATCGGCAGCACCGGAATCTTCGTCACCGTTTGCGCCTGCTTCGGATCCGGCGTCCGCTTCGCGTCCGTCGCTCCCACCCCAGGCGTCAGCGGATCGCCCGGGTACACCGGCATGTCCATCACGCTTCCGCGTTGCGCGCTGTCCGCTGGACGGTACCCGCCCTTGGGATAAACGTCGCCCTGAAAATAGCCGTCCCCCGAAGGATCCGAGTAGATGATGCATCCCACCGCGCCGTTCTCCGCCGCCACCTTCGGCTTGATCCCGCGCCACGATCCCCCATAGCGCGCAATCACGATCTTCCCTTTCACATCCACGCCCATCTCCTTCAATCGCTGGTAATCCGCCGGTACCCCATAGTTCACATACACCAGCTCTCCGCTCACATCGCCGTCGATCGAATAGGCGTTATACACCGGCAGGTTCCCTGCCTTGATCCCGCTCGTGGCGTCCCCCTCCACCGCCGGCTCCTCCAACTTCGCCGTAAACCTCTCCGGCGCCGTCATCTCCAGCACCCGCACCCGCGGCGTCGGGAACAGCGGATAGAAGGTCTCGATCGTCGTCTCATAGCCCCACGCCCGGAACTGCTCCGCCATGAACTCCGCCACCGCCCTGCTCGCCGGCGATCCCACATGGTGCGGCGCCGCCGTCATTCGCTTCATCCACTCCTGCTGCCCCTGCCTCTGGAACAGCCCGTCCAGCCCGCTCTCCAGCTTCTGCTCCCGCGCCAACGACTCCCCGCGGAATCCCACCAGCCCCCGCTCCGGCCCCTGCGCCGAAACAATCATCTGCAGCGCGAGAAACAAAACCGCCATTTTCTTCATACGCAGCAGTATAGCGCTCACCGCCGCACTCACACTCCGCCCGCCGCTACCGGCCCATCCTCGGCATACATGAGCCTCAATGGACTCTGCCTACGGTTGGATGTGGATCAGATCCTCCCCCTCTGGCGCCGGCCCGCACATCATTTCATTCGAATCGTCGTCGATCTCGTCCGGCAACGCCAAAGGATATGCGCTGCGCGGCGAGGGGCCGGCCAGCGCCAGGATGCGCCGCCCCGCTTCTATCAGATACTCCGGAGCGTAGCTCTCCAGTAGCTTGGAGATCGGCTCCGCGCAAACCGCGATGTGGTCCTTCAGGAACCTTGCCTGCGCCTCGCCAACCACTTCCGCGCGCAGTTCTGCCTCTTCGCTCAGCGCCAGCGCCTGCTTCATTTTCAAGTAAGCGACAAATCCCAGTTCGATCGCATAGTGGTCCGCCACCTCCTCTGCCGAGGCGGCATAGCCAAAAGCCTCATAATAGGCGTTCAATTCCGCCATCAAATACCCGAACTGCACCCCGCCCTGCCACTTCACCTCCCGCGCCGGCACGCTCCCCGCCGGACCAAACAGGGCAATGTGCAACCCTGGAGTCGCATACTGCAACGCCGCTTCGCCCAGTTGGCGCAATCCATCCTCACGCAGATCCGGCAGCAAGGCCCGAACCTGTTCACGCCACGCCTCCCCGGGATACTCGAACAGCAGCCCGTAAAGGCGCCACTCCGCGGCCTCCGTTAGCAATCTCACAATCTCAGGCGACATCGGCTATTCCCCCTTCCTGAGCAGGGAAACCCACCCGCTACGCATCTTGCGCGCACCGGACTCCTGCTGCTGGCCTTGCCAAACCGCAAAGGCGATATGCGTCCGCTGATTCGCGCTCAACCCCTCCGGCAGCTTGCGGCTGATCACCACCGCCCAGCCCTTCTTGCCAAACGCGCCCTTGCCCTTCGCGCTCAACGGCTCGCCCGGAGACAATGAGCCCGGGCCATTCGCCACCAGTTGCTCCACAGGCTGCGAACGAGGCCCGCTGCGGATATTGCCCAGCGCACGCGCCGGTGCATAGCGCTGCGCCATCTCCTTCTCCGCATCCGAGCCCTTCTCCAGTGCCTTCGACTGAAAAGGATAGTGATCCACCGTGGCATTGGGATAGATATCCCGAATTGTGTCCCCCCGGCCGTCCACTGTCGCCTGCCAGTCCGAACGCCAGTACGTCACCTGCACCCGCTTGCCTTCCTGCCCCATCTGCGGCTCGGGCAGGTCTTTCTCCGTCTTCTCCGGAATCTGAACCGCGCACGCGTCCACCATCCTGGACGGGCCCGGCATGTCGTTCTTCGATTCGTCATCCCATTCCAACCGGAAAGCGATCTCCGACCCGTTCGTCACCGATCGCACCCGCACCTCCGGCGTGGACGGATTCATCAGCCGCGGCTCCACCAGGTCCTGTGGCACCAGCTTCGCCGTATACTCTGGCGCGCCCTCCCACGTCGCATCATCCGGCTGTGCCGGCACCTTCGCCGATGCAACCGCCACCACCTCATTCGCGGCCTTCGGAGCCCGCGAGCACGCCGCGCTAAACAGGGCAACTAGCAGAATGGTGTATCTCATGGCTGATCTCTCTACGGGCAGTTGATGCGGACAAGCTGGTTCTTCTGATCCACCGCCGGCCGGATGTGCACCGGCTCTCGCATCGGCACACGCACTAGCTCAACACCCTTCTCGTCCGCCGCCACCGCCAGCTCGCCCTGCCGGTGATAGCGATTGATCACTTTCTCGGTCGATCCGAACAGGCACAACAGGCTCGCCAGGTCCGGATCGTTCATCGCGTTGCGGTAGGCCTTCATCGCCTCCCCTGCGCCCGGACCGAATAGCTGCTGGTTGAATGAAACCGGCGCGTGAATCGGCGGGATGTAGTAAACGTTCGGCTCCAGCCCGAACTGCGGGAACAGCGGCAGAGCGATCTTCCTGATGTGCACCAGGTAGTCGATCGGGTTGTCCGGCCTCGCCTTGCCCGGAGGGGAAAGGTAGCCCGACAGACGGATCTTGCCGATGCAGTTCTCAAAACACTGCGGCGTGATGCCCTGCTCCATCTTCGGGAAACAGGCGATGCATTTCTCCGAGGTCCCCGTCATCGGATTGAAGAACACCTTCTTATACGGGCAGCCCCGCACGCACTCCTGATAGCCGCGGCACCGGCCCTGGTCCACCAGAACGATTCCATCCTCCTGCCGCTTGTAGATCGATCCCCTCGGGCACGACGCCAGGCACGCCGGATATGTGCAGTGGTTGCAGATGCGCGGCAAATAGAAGAACCAGTTCATGTGCGGCAGCGACAGGAACTCGCCATGGTCCACCTGCCCCGCGCAATCGTCTTCCCCGACGTTCGGATACGCGTAATCTCTCTGCTCAGGCCGCCACCCCAATACCCGCTCCCCGGCCGGTGCGGACTCAAACAGCGTCTGTCCCTCATACTTCGCCCCGCTCCACTGCTGGCCGTTCAGCATCTCCAGCAACTTGATGTCGTAGGCCAGCGGGTAAGAGCCGTATGGCTTGGTCTCCACGTTGTTCCACAGCATGTACTCCTGGCCTTTGCCCGAAGTCCATGTCGTCTTGCACGCCAGCGTGCACGTCTGGCACGCGATGCACTTGTTCGTGTCGAATACCGCGGCGAACTGCCGCTGCGGGCGGGACTCCGGGTACCAATACGACATCTCCCTGCCGAGTTGCCAGTTGAAGACACGTGCCATTACGACTTCTCCCCTTTCTTCTCGATGAAACCGCCCGCAAGGTACCGCTTCATCGCCTCGGATTCATACTTCGGCCGGATGCCCATCGCCGCGGGACGCCACAGGCCCTTCCCTTCCATGCCGCCAGGCTCGGCTTTGCTGATCTTCACGAACGCTTCTCGCGGGGCGCCCGTCGGACAGTGAATGTCGGGCTCAAATCCCTTCCTCATCCCCTGCCCGAACATCGCCTTGTGCACCAGCGAGTCCGTCATCCACGTCGGCTTTAGCCAGCCGCGCGTCGCCGATTGGTGCGAACCCGAACGGAACATCGCCTGATAGCCCGTCCGCGGATTCTTCGCCAGGCCATCGGCCCGGCTCTTCTGCCCTTCCACCGAACCCGGAGTCGCCGTGTACATGTTGAACCACATCCTCGTCACGCCGCGCGGTGTGCCCGGGTAGTAGCGCGCGCGGCACAGCAGACGCGCAAACTCCATGTTCTTCTTGTCTTTCTGCCAGCCTCGGAACGGACGGTCCTCCGGATCCGGGTCGATGTAGACATAGTCGCCGTCCTCCACGCCGAGTTCTTTCGCGTCCGATGGGTTGATGTCCACATACCCTTCCGTCACGAACGGGCTCCGCTTGTCGTGCCGGTACAGATCCCCAAACGGCCCGAACAACACCGCGATCATGTCCGTGTCGATCGGAGTCGTGTGCGACCCATGCCTATACTTCGGCGTGTGGAAGATGAACTTGAAGCCGTCTTTCATCAGCGGGTGCTTCGTCTGCTTCGTCTGCGCCCACGTCAGAACCACGTTCCGGCCGCAACGCGTTTCGCACGACAGATCGTCCCGCTTCACTCCGTATTTCTCCGGCCCATCCGGCCGCAGCGCCTCATGCTTCGGCGCCACAATCACGTTCGGCTCGTAGAACGTCGAGTCCACCGGTTCGCGGTGCACCGGCAGGTTCTCCCCCGCCGCGATGAACTCGTCTTCTTCGCGGTAAAACTCCAGCCGGCCGCTCTTCGTATACCAGGGCATCGAATCGGTCACCTGGTCGTAGCCCACCGCCTTCGGCGACGTCCGGCAGTTCATCAGCGCCGGGATTCCCTGCTTTGCCTTCGCCTCCAGATCAGAGAACTTGTACCCCTTCGTGTTCGTGGAGTTGTCCAGAATCCGCTGCAGGTGGATGTCTGTACGATGCTCGCGAACGAACTTCCAGTAGTCGTTGAACCGCTTGTCGCCCGTAATCTCGGCCAGTTTCGCGCTCACCAGCGCCTGCACTTCGATGTCGCCTATCGTGTTGAACACCCGCTTCATCGGCGTGCGCGGGAACGTCACCAGGAACGGATTCGTCACCGACGCCGTCATGTCCGCGTGTTTCAGCTCGAACCACGCGTCCACCCCGAAGACAATGTCGGCCCACTCGCACGACGCGCTCCACCACCACTCGTTCACCGCCACCATCTCGATCCGCGGCAGCACGTTCACTACCGTGTTGAAGTGCCACTTCACGTTGCCCAGAATCGAGTTCGCGTTGGCAAACCACATGGCCTTCGTCGGAGCCGGGATGTGGCTCTTGCCCGTCAGCAGCTTGTTGCCCACCCTCAGCGGATGGTCCTCGTGGTTGTAGTAGTGCGCCGACTCCGGTTTCCAGTACTGCTTCACCCGCGCGTTCTTTGCCGGGTCCAATTCAATGTCGAACGGATTCTCGTTGATCCACTGCGGAGCGCCATTGAACATCGCCACGCGATAGTTTCCGGCGTATGATCCGATGTTGCCCGAGATCTTTCCGATGTTGCCCGTCAGAGCCGCCAGCAGCAGAGTGTCCCGGTCCTTGTTGTCGCTGTTAAAGAACTGGTTCGGACCCATGCCGATTGCGAATAGCGTCGTGCCCGGCTCCTTGGCGAAGTGCCGTGCCAGCGCCTCCACCGCCGCTGCGGGCGCCCACGTGATTTCCTCCGTCGTCTTCGGATCGAAATGCGCCGCGTACTCTCGCACGAGGTCAAATGCCGGCCTGCACCGCACCTTGCTGCCATTGGCCAGCTTCACCTCCACTGAGCCTTCCAGCAGCGGGTTCTGCACGTTGGAGTTCTTCCCCACCATGTCGCGTGTCAGCGGCTTCGGCGCGTTCGCCGTGCGGTCCCACCAGACACAATCGCCCCACTCGGCCCGCATCTGCTCCGTCACCAGCGTCTTGGTGTGCTGAACCGGCGGCGGCTCCTTCTCGTCCTTCCCCAGCACCTTCGTGTTCTTCAGTTCCGCCAACTCGCCTCCAAACACCTCCTTCGCCCGCAGGTACTTCAGCGTGTCCATCCTCACCAGCACCGGCAGGTCGGTCCACTGGTTCACGTACTGCGTGTCATAGAGCTTCTCCCGCAGAATCACGTTCGCCAGCCCCAGCGCCAAGGCTGGCGTGGTTCCCGGCCGCACCACCAGCACCTCGTCGCCTTTTGTCGCCGTCGCCGAATACTCGCACGCGATCACCACCACCTTGGTGCCCTTCAGCCGCGCCTCCGTCAGCCAGTGCGCATCCGGCATCTTCGTGGTAATCCAGTTCATCCCCCACACCACCAGCGTTTTGCAGTGGTCCACCGCGTGCAAATCGAACTCCACCGTCTGCTGTCCCGTTACCATCGGATGGCCCGGCGGCAGGTCCGTATGCCACGAGTAGTTGTCGAAACCCTTCGCGCCCAGCGCTTTGTCCGGCCCTACTCCGCGGATCTTCGCGTCCAGCAGCGCCATCGAATTGGCCAGCCTGTACTGGCCGAAGACGCGCGTAATGCCCAGCAGCGGCATCCCGCCGCGGAACTTCAGCGTCCGCACTCCAGCCCCCTCAGTCGCCTCCACCGTCACCGGATCATAGTGTTGCTCGGTCAGCCGGCGCTTGCCTTCCGCTCCCGTGTACGCTTCGGCGATGTTCTTCAGCACCTTGGCTGAGATCAGAGCGCCTTCGTCGTGGCTGATCCGCATCCATTCGTCGCGCCCGCGGTTGAAGTACTTCTTCGGCGGCAGCCCGTTGTCCTCGCGCGGGAATCCCGCGTCGTGCCACTCCTTGAAGCCCTTCCGGATCATGCACCCCATCACTCGACGGTCCCCATAAAACCGCCGCGTCAATGCAAGCCCCTTCTGGCACACCCGCGGATCCCACCGGTGCGTCACCTTGTTGCCCAACAGGTCGGTCGCCTCGCCATACTTCATCGAGGGTCCGATCCTTACCACCACGCCGTTCCGCACGTAGGCGTTCAGAATGCAGTTGTGCGTGTCGTTCGGAGCGCACGTGAACGTGTAGGTGGAGTCGTACTTCCAAAGATCGCGGTACACCCGCTCCCACCCGCGGTCCGGATACGCCGCCAGCGGATTCGAGATCGCCTCCAGGCCCCACGCCTCCCGCGCGGAGGCCGCCAGGCCCCCAAAGCCGGCCGCGCCCATGATGCCGAGAAAATCACGGCGCTCCATGCTCTTCTTCATTTCTTGCCTCCTTCCAACGTGCGGAGCCAGGCGACTACACTCTCGATGTCGCCTGCTGTCAGCACCGGTCGCACCGGCGATGACTCGAGAAAACTCTTCATCGCTGTGCCGCGGCGCCCGCGGCGGATCGTTTCCACCAGGTACGTATCCGTGGCGGCGGCCAGCAACACCTTGTTGTTCAGTGCCGGGCCTTCCCCGCCCCTGCCGTCCTTGCCGTGGCACCCCGTGCAGGACGATTCGAAAATCCGCTTGCCGGAGCGCCAATCCGCGCTGACCCACCGCGGCGGCCGCCCATCGGCCTCCACCGCCGCCGGCGACATCGAACGCAGATACCCCACCACCGCCGATAACTCTTCCCCGCGCAGCCCGTCCTCGCGCTTCCATCCCGGCATCCGCCGCCCCGGCCGCCCCTGCTCGATCGTCGCCTTCAACAGCGCCTCCGGCGCAATCGCCAGAAAATCCGGATTCGCTATCGATGGAAATGAAGCGAGCCCCGGCAATCTCCGGCCCAACCCTTCTCGCCCGTGGCAACCCGCGCAGAATGCCCCGTACAACGTTTCACCGTCGGTTGCGAATTCGCGCTCCCGGAACTTCACCGCCCGGATCCGGTCCTTCGGCAAGTACACTTCCCGCAACTCCTTCCGGCGCAGCGAGAGCGTATAGAACGTCAGTTGCTGAATCTCGCTATCCTCCAGCGGCGCCGGCGGCATCTGCGAGCCAACCACCACCGATGCCGGTGCGCGGAAATGCTCCGCTAGCCAGTCCTTCATCTCGCCCTTGCCCGGCACGTGCTCGAAGCTCACCTGGCCCGGGTCCTTGTAACCGGCCTTGGAAAGATCCGGACCATCGTCCCCGCCCACCCCGCTCACCTTGTGGCAGCCCAGACAGCCCGAGGAGTGGAACACGCTCTTCGCCGCCACCAGCTTCGGCGCCGCCACTCGCGTGTTCAGAAACACCGCCAGCAGCGCCTGATCCTCGCTCGACACCGGCCGGAATGCCGTCTTCCACGGCCCTGCCCCTGCGGCCGCCGACTTCGCTTCATGCTTGGCGTGCCACCCCTGGTCCCACCCCGTCATCCCCGCCCGCGACAGATCCGTCCCCTCCATCCCGCCCTTGTCCGGCCTTACCGTCCCGCCCTTGCCATCCAAGCGGTGGCAGGCGTAGCAATCCAGCCTCTCAAAAGCCAGCGCCGCGCTCTTCATCTGCGCCTGCGAAGGCACCCGCAGCGTGGCGTGGCAGGTGCCGCATCCCGCGTACGTGTGCTCCTTCGCCAGCATCGGCTCCGGCCAGAAGTGAACCCGGCCGTGCGCGTCAGCCTTCTCCGTTGCCTGCCCCTGGCCCCCGTGACACACCGTGCACCCGTACTCCGCCGGATCGTGCACCGCCGGCTTGTGCGGCATCAGCACCGCGGCGCCCCGCACCCCCTGCTCTCCAGGGCCCATGGTCACGTGGCAGGAAACACACCGGTCCGCCACACCCAGATTGTTGTTCACCACCTGCCGCAACTGCACCGCAATGCGGCCTTCTTCGCCCCGCCCTGTGGCCTGGATCCGGCGCCATTCCTTCAGATAATTCTCCGCGACAGCCGCCCAGCACAGCAGCAGGAACACCGCAACGCTTGAGATCAGGAGAAGATACTTGTTTCGTTTCATGGCGTCAATGCTTCGGCCAGTCCGACGGCGACCAATAGAACATCCAGTTCGGACCGCGGAAATGCGTGCCGATAATCGTCAGCACGATGAACCCGCACAGAAAACAGGTGAACAGCCCCAGCGCCCCCGCCCGCACAGATTGATAGCGCTTGATGCACCAGATCGAAAACAGCACGTAGGCCAGCGTCAACAAAGTGCCTGGATTGACCGCCGTCACAATCAACTGCGGAATCTTCGGAAACCACTCCCGCAGCCAGCCGAAGCGAATCGCAAACGACTCCAGCACAACCGGCACGCACAGCCCGATCACCGCCGACAGCCGCACCAGCGGCCACCCGCCCGGCCCTCCAAACCATTGCCCGGTTCCTTCCGTCTCCCGGTCCAGATACGGAATCAGACCTAAGCCGATCAGCACGATCATAGGAATCCCCATCCCGCCCATGAACGCGCTAAAGCTCACCATCTCCTGAAGCCCCAGAAAATACCAGGGCGCTTTCGCCGGGTTCTCCGGCACGCTCGGATTCGCCAGCTCCTTCAGCGGCGCGTCCGACACCAGCGCCAGCGCCAGGCACGCCAGCGCCGTCACCATCAGCACGCCCAGCTCCGCGTAGAACAGGTGCGGCATCGACGGCACCGTGTTCTCCGGACCTCGCCCCACATTGGATGTCCGCCCTCGCACGATCGCCGCCAGTTGGTAAGTCTTCGCCGGCGCCTCCGTGAACACCGGATACGTCTCCTCGTGCCGCTGCCGCGCCAGAATCGCATCCGCCTCCGCCGGCCGTACCATGCCGCCATCCTTGCGAATGCGCCAGAAGTGCACCCCCATCAGCGCCGCCAGCGCCAGCGGCAGCAGCATCACATGCAGCAGATAAAAGCGGATCAGCGCCTCAGCCCCAACCTGGTCCGATCCCAGCAGGATCAGCCGTTGCAGGCCTCCCGGGTCAAAGTAATCCGTGATGCCCAGAGCGTCCGTCACTTCGCGCGGAGATTGCGCGATATTGGCCCCGATCGTAATCGCCCAGTAAGCCAGCTGATCCCAGGGCAGGAGATACCCCGTGAACGAAAGGCCCAACGTCACCACCAGCAGCCCAATCCCGATCAGCCAGTTGTACTCCCGCGGCCGCCGGTACGCCGCCGTATAAAACGCCCGCGCCATGTGCAGGAGCACCGCCACCACCATCACGTTCGCCGCCCAGCGGTGGATGTTGCGGATCAGCCGCCCCGTCGGCACCACGAAGTGAATGTCTTTGATCGACTGGTAGGCGGCTTCCGGATACGGCTTGTAATAGAACATCAGCAGCACGCCGGTCACCAGCGTGATCAGGAACGCCGAAACGCTCATGATCCCCAGCCCCGCCGTCGTGCTCCAGCGCAGGCTCCAGCGATGCGTCCGCACCGCATGCAGGTGAAGAAACACATTGCCGAAAACAAACGTCGAGCGCGTGCGGTCCGTCGTCGGCGGCCCCGTCCGGAACGCCGTCTCGCGGATCCGCTGCGGGACGCTCTTTAGGTGCTCTACAAATGCACGCAACGCGTCTTTCTGGGGATATGCCGGAGTCATCCTGCCACCTTCGTTCCTTGCGGGACCACCGTCCCCTCATCCACCTGAACCAGCCCGCCGTTCACGCTCACCTTCAGCCACGGCAGCGGCCTCGGCGCCGGCCCCTTCGCCACCTCCCCATTGGCGTGAAACCGCGACCCGTGGCACGGACACTCGAATCCCTCCGCGTTCGGCTTCACCACGCAGCCCAGGTGCGTGCAAATGGTCGATACCGCGAACACGCCCTCCGCATCCTTGAAGATCGCTACCGATCGGCCGGCTGGCACAAACGCCTCGCCCACCGGCAGAGTCTCCGGTAGCGCCACACGGAACTTCTTCGACGGCGAGGCCAGCACCGCCGCCTTCGGCAGCTTCAACATTCCCAGCGTTGCGAACAGCAGCGCGCCGCCCATGGCCCACAGCGACCCCAGGCCCAGCCAGTCCCGCCGCGGCACCGGCTCCGGATCCAGTCGCGAAACAGCGGCTTTCGGTTTCGTCGTCATTCGTTGCTCCAACTCGTGGTGTAGGTCACGCGCTCCATCGTGATCGCATCCGCCGGACAACGCATGGCGCACGCCGCGCAGCGGATGCAGCGGTCTTCGTCCTTCAAAATCGCCGAGTGCAGCGTCAGATCCTCGCCATTCCCCAAACAGGCCTCCACCGCGGCCCGCAACTCCGTCGTCTCCGCCAGTTCGCTCAGCGGCGTCAGCTTCAGGCACAGCGTGGGACACACATCCGCACAGCCCCCGCACAGCACGCAGCGCGCACCGTCAAATACCGGAGTCACTCCGCAGTCCAGGCACCGCGACGCCTCCCGCATCGCCAGCTCCGTCGTGAATCCCTTCTCCACCAGCGCTTCCGGATGCTCCAGCCGCTCTTCGGGATGGGCCAGCGGCACCGCCTGCCGCCGCAGCGATTCATAGCCGCGCTCCCGCCGGTATCCCTCCTGTACCAGGTGCGCCGTCACCGCATGTGCGGCCAGTTCCCTGCCTGTCACGAAACGGTATACTGACCGCGCCGCCGCCTTACCCGATGCCACCGCATCGATCAGCAGCCGCGTCCCATGCGCCAGATCCCCCGCCACGAACACCCCGCGCGCCGTCGTCGCCAGCGTCGCCGCATCCGCCTTCGGCCACCCCGGACGGAACTGCTCCACATCCGCCCCGCCGTCATCCAGGAACTTCAACTGCGGCGCCTGGCCTACCGCCAGCATCACCGAATCGCACGCCATCGTGACCTGGTCCTCATCGTCGTACAGCGGCGAAAAGCTCCGGTTCTCGTCATAAACCCGCAGGCACCGCCGGAACCGCACACCCGTCACCGCCCCGTCCTCCCCTCGTTCGATCGCCACCGGCCCCCAGCCGTTCATCCGCTCGATCCCCTCTTCATCCCCCTCGACGATTTCCACTGTGTCCGCCGGCATCTCCTCCAGCCCCTCCAGCGAAACCAGCCGCACCCGCGACGTCCCCGGCAGCCTTGCCGCCGTCCGCGCCGTGTCATAAGCGATCTGCCTCAGCACCGTGCGCGCCACGTCATAGGCCACATTCCCGCCGCCGATCACCACCACGTCCCGCCCCGTCGCCACATCCTCCCCCAACGAAACCGCCCTTAAAATGTCCACCCCGCCGAACACTCCCGGCCCTTGCTCCCCAGGAAGGCCCAGTCCCCGGCTCGCCTTCGCACCCACTGCCAGGATCACCGCCGAGTAGTCTCGCCTCAGTTCGCTGAACGCGATGTCCTTCCCCACCGTCACCCCGCACCGGATCTCCGCCCCCAGCGCCCGGATCACCTCCACCTCCCGCTCGATCACCCGCCGCGGCAGCCGGTACGCCGGCACGCCCACCGCCAGCATCCCCGCGGCCACCGGCTCTGTCTCGAAGACCACCGGCCGGAAACCCAGCAAAGCCAAATCATGCGCCGCCGACAGTCCCGCCGGACCCGCCCCGATAATCGCAACTCTTTCTCCGTTGGCAGGCTCGATCCGCCCATCCAGCGTCGCCCGCAGCAGCCCCGCCATCTCTTCCGCGTTCGCCGCCACCGCCGGCTCGAAGTTCTCCACCTTCCCCAACACCGCCTCGGCCCCGCCCGACTCCGGCCCGTGCAACTCGCACGCAAACCGCTTCAGCGCCCGGATCGCAATCGGCCGGTCCGCCGCCACAAACCGCCCGTCGTCATCCACCCGCGGAACCTTCCCCCGCCGGCAGGCCGTCTCGCACGGCGCTCCGCACACCCGCCCGCAGATCGAAGCGAACGGATTCGGCCCCCTCGCAATCAGGTACGCCTCTTCAAACCGGCCCTCCGCAATCGCCCGCACATAGCCGCGTGCGTCCGTGTGCACCGGACACGCAACCTGACACGAAATCAGATTCCGGTGATACCCTTCCCCCGGCACATCCACTCGCAACGGCGTCATGCCCTGCCTCCCAACTGCAGCAGCGGCTTCCTGTCCCCCAGCTCCCCAGCCTCAGCCCGTGCCGCAACGCACCCCATCAGGCACTGCGCTCC
>JACQZS010000292.1 GCA_016213725.1 Acidobacteriota bacterium
CGGTCCTTCCCATCTGCCTTGCCGCTCCTCGAAGACATAATCTCTGCTGCCTATCAGGTTATGGCCGGCCCGCTTGGGGCCGTTATCCTGAACCTGCCGACTTTTAGCCTATTCCTGTCGATAGCTAGCGAGAACGCTCGCCCCGGATGTACTCTGGGCGGAAAGGAGCCTGCATGACGATCCACAGTCCGGCCCGAAATATCACTCTGGCGCCAGACCGTCTGGAGGAGCTGAAGGCAGAGCTCGCCGGCAGGATTGCCGCGTACGTGGGCACGGAACAGAAGCGCATCACCGCAGTGCCGGGGCTCACCGTGCACCGGCGCACGGCTCCCACTCCTCCCTGTTCCATGACCTACGAGCCAAGCCTCATCCTGACGGCACAGGGACGCAAACGCGTGGAGATCGGGGGCCGCACCTTCATTCACGGTTCGTCCCATTACCTTCTGGCGTCGGTCGCGTTGCCGGTAGTGGCCAGAGTGGTGGAAGCCAGCGAGCAGAAGCCTTGCCTCGCCTTATCGTTGAAGCTGCAGATGCCCGTTGTCAGGGAGCTTCTCAGCCGGGAAGATACCGCCATTCCCCCGCTGGCCGGGAAAGGGCCCGCCATCGCCATCGGCGATCTCACCGTGGAACTGCTCGACGCCTTCTGCCGGCTCATGCGCCTTCTGGATTCGCCGCGCGACATCGACTTCCTCCACGGGTTGATCGAACGTGAGATCGTCTTCCGCGTCCTGCAAGGGCCGGAGGGCGCTCGCCTGCGCGCCATCGCCACGTCAGGAGACCAGAGCTACCGGGCGGCCAGGGCAATCGCCTGGATCAAAGAGAACTATGCGAAACCGCTCCGCGTCGAGGAACTCGCCGAGATCGCCGGCATGGGCGTCTCCACTCTGCACCACCACTTCCGGGCGCTCACGGCGATGAGCCCCCTCCAGTATCAGAAGCAGATCCGCCTCCAGGAAGCGCGCACGCGCATATCAATCCATGGCCTGGATGTCGGCAGCGCCGCACTGGAGGTCGGCTACGAAAGCGCCAGCCAGTTCACCCGGGAATACAAGCGCCTCTTCGGACAGACCCCCATGCGCGATGCGCGCACCCTCCGCTCCACTGAAACTGTGCAGCCTGCCGCCCTCCGGGCTCCCTAGCGCGGCGCGTGTAGCTCCCTAGGCCCTCGCTGCCTCAGCGCCATTCCGCTGGCTCGCGCTCCCGCCTACTTCCGCGAGGCGCGCTAACCTCGCCCCGCCTACTCCAGCGTCAGCTTCCGGATCCAGATATTCCGGTACCGCACCGGCTGGTTGTGGTCCTGGAGTGTCAACGCCTGCTCGGCAGGATGCGCCTTATACGTCCCCACCCTCCGCCAAATCGTCGTCCCCAGAAACTCCTTGTGGTTCTGCACCAGCACCCCGTTGAAATACACGGTGACCGTCGCCGGCTTCACCACCTTCTCCCCGTCAAACCGCGGCGCCTCAAAAGTGATGTCGTACGCGTTCCACTCCCCCTGCGGACGCGCCGGATTCACCAGCGGCGGCCACACCCCGTAAATCGCTCCCGCTCCGCCATCGGCGTACGTCAGATGCTCCGCCGATTCCAGCACCTGGATCTCATACCGCCCCATGAATTCGATCCCGCTGTTGCCGATGCTCTGCCCGTTGCCCTTCGCTTCCATCGGGATCTGCCACTCTACGTGCAACTGGCAGTCGCCGAACGCCTCCTTCGTCCTCAGCCGGCCCGTGCGCGGAACAATCTCGATCACTCCGTTCTCCACCTTCCACTTCGGCTCGCTCGCCGCTCCGCCCCGCGCCACCTGCTCCCACTTCGACAGATCCTTGCCGTCGAACAGCACTATCGCATCGGACGGCGGACCCGCCATCACCACCGGGCCCGGCGTCACCTTCACCGGCCGCGGCCGTTCCATGTCGTGCACCTTCCACTTCTGCCCCGGAATCTGCGGCGTGTCGCTATACCCCCGCACGTCGTCTCCGGCAAATTCATGCGCCTGCTTCGGCGGCGCCGCCGGCGGCTGCTGGCCATACAAGGTCGTGGCCGCGACAATGCTGATGAGAAGTTTCATATCGTTACCTGAACCCTATCATCCTATCCGACTCCGCCGCCTCCTCCATCCAGCCGCCCTTCATACACCCGCCCCTCCGCATCGGAAGCCCGCACGATCCATGGCCGCCCGCGCGGCAGCCGCGCCTTCGACCCCGTCACGTTGTTCACCGCCGCCCCACCATCGATCAGCCTCTGCCAACCGCCCTCGAACGAAAGCTCCGCCGGACTCGTGCTTCGGCACACGATCACGCTGCGCGCCGGGCGCTGCCCCTTCAGCCCGATCGTGTGCAGCAGAAACAGCCGCGCTCCGTCTTCAGTCAACTGCGCAATGGGACGCGTGGGCTGCTCGCTCTCCGTCAACAACGCATACCCGTGATTCGTCCAGCGTCCTTTCGCGCTCCTGACGCGCAGCACCTGCTGCGGCGCGCCCACGCGATCCACCGAGTTCTTGGTAGCCACAAACAGCGCGCCGTCGCCTCGCGCCGCGATATGGATGTGGTCGTCGGCCGTTTTGTTGCCCTCTTCGATCACCTCGATCTCCGCCCACTCCTCCGGCCGCGCCCGGTCCGAATGGCGCCGGAAGTAAACCGCATCGTGCTCCTGATCCGACCAGATCACCGCGATCTCGCCCGGCAGCGCCACCACCGCGCAAATGTCATCGCCCGAAGCCGCCACGCGGCTCACCTCGATCGGTGCCGTCCAGCTCCGCCCACTCGCCCGCACCCACATCCGGCCTCCGGAGTTGTAGGCGAACCAATCCCGCCCCGCCCCGTCGCGCGCAATGGTCGCCGTCTCCGTCTCGCCGCCGGGGTCGAACTCCGCCGCCGCCCCCGCCGCCCGGTATCGCGCAGTCCGCGCATCCCACCGCAGCGTCGCCACCGCCAGCCGGCTCGGCTCCACAAGCACGGCCCGCACGCTATCCCCGCCGGCCCAGACGTCGGCCTGGCCCGGCAGCCCCCGCAGCGCGGCATCCAGCTCCTCCTGCCGCCGCCACCCCGCCTCCGTCCGCCGCCACACACTGCTCCCGCCCCGCACCGGCAGCCAGGCCCACCAGGTCCCGTGCGCAAACCAAAGCTTCGATTGCGGCTTATCCTTTGTCGGCGCCGGCACATCTACCCGCAGCACAGGCTGGGTCAGTGCCTCTGCCCAAACCTGCCCCGCCTGCACCGCCGCCATCAGCGGCCCCAGTACCTGTCGCCGTTTCAAGGTGGAACCCCTAGACATGCTCCCCAGCGTATCGTGCCGCCGGCATCACTCCGATCCCGCAAACACGCTGGTCCTCCCGATGCCCTCGCTCCCCAGCGAGCGGTATCCGCCATCCACCGCCAGGTCTGTCCCCGTGATGAACGCAGCGTCCTCGCTCAGCAGAAAGAGAATTGCCGCGGCCACTTCCACCGGCTCGCCGCAGCGCTCCAGCATGTGATACTGCCCCCACACCGGCTCCCACTTGGCGCGGTCGCCGCCCGCGGCCTTGTCCACCTCTTGCGTCCAGATCCAACCGGGGCTCACACTGTTCACGCGAATTCCGTATGGCGCCAGGTCCAGCGCCATGCACTTCGTCAGCGTGTGCACCGCCCCCTTGGCCGCGTTGTACGTCCAGCGGTTCGGCTGGGCAATGAAGGCCGAAATACTGGATACGTTGACGATCCCTCCTCCGCCCTGCGCGCGCATCGCCGGAGTCACCAATTGCGTCAGCAGCGCGAACGCCTCCGGGCCGGTTTGAAAGATCCGCTCCCAGTCTTCGTGCGCCACGTCCAGCCCCTTCGACGTGAATGAAAACGCGTTGTTCACCAGGTAGTCGATCCGGCCAAACCGCTGAAGCGCGGCATCCACCGCCTCCGCGCAGAACGCCCTGTCCTGCACATCGCCCCGGAAGAACGCCACCGAGTGTCCCGCCGCCCTCAACTCCTCGGCCACCGCCGCCCCCGCATCGTTGAGATCGAGAAAGCCCACCGCCGCCCCCTCGCGGCACAACTCCTCCACCACCGCCCGACCAATACCCGCCGCTCCGCCGGTCACCACCGCCACCCGCTCCCGGAACCGCCCCGCAATCGCCTGTCTGCTCTTCATGGAGTCCACATTATCCCTCCACCGAAGTCGCTGTTCCACCATCCGGAGCCAATGCTCACGCGAACTTGATCTTTACTGGTATTGGGAATGTCCGCCCCCCCGCACTCCCACGAGCGGCCCACATGGCCCCGCTTCGGAAGCCTGCGAAAGCGTCGTTGACGATACCCTCCATTCGCCGGTCGTGCTGTCACTTCGCGGCGAACGACCGGTACAAGCGCCGGAGGTCGAAGTAGGCTGTCTTCGGGCGCCGGTACTCATCGAGAATACCCTTGCCGTTCCAGCCGTGCAGACGGCCGGCGAGAATTCTCTCCGGAGCCGACCGGCTGTCGGCGAACTGCCAGACGCAGCCGCCCGAAAGCCAGCTCTCGGACAGGCCCAGGCTGCCCGAGCCGGTCACGTTCCGGGCCTGGAACTCCTCGCTCCACTTGGCGCTGCTCCAGTCGTGCCAGCCGGGCTGAGACTCGGCGCCTCCGAATTCCGAGAGAATCAACGGCTTGTCCGGATACGTCTCGTGAATCCGGCGCAAGTTGTCCAGGCTCTTCTTCGATAGCGAATCTTCCGGCTGCGTCGCCGGATCATACCAATCGTATAGGCCCCAGTTCGTGGCGATCACGTCCACCAGTTCGTGCAGCTTCCCCGAGTAGTCTGACGTGACCAGCAGCAGCGGCCGGCTTGAATCGACGGTTCGCGCATACTGCAGAAGCGAGCGCGCCACCGTGTAGCATCGGTCCGGTTCCAGCCATTCGTTTCCCAGACTCCAGGTGATGACGCTCGGATGGTTCGCGTCTCTTGCCACCATCTCGCGGAAGGCGCGCCGGATCGACTCCTGAACCTCGGGCTGCGACAACTGCGCCGGGCCCGACTGCCAAGCCGGAACTTCGTCCATGAAGGCGAGCCCGCCCTCATCGCAGTAATCGAGGAACATCTCGCTCGGCGGATAATGGCCGCGGACCGCGTTCGCCCCGATGCTCTTGATAATCTCGAAGTCGCGCCGCAGAAGATACGGCGGTAGGGCCGAGCCCCAATCCGGATGGTCCTCGTGGCGATTTACGCCCCGCAGCTTGAACGGCTTTTCGTTGAGCAATATGCGCGGTCCATCGATACGAATGGACCGCACGCCGAACCGGGTGAACTGGTCGTCCAGGGATTCGCCTACAACCGCGCGCGCAGAATAGAGTTCTGGCCCGGCAGGCGACCACAGCCTGGGCTTGGCGATCGAAGTCTCCAGAACCACCGTCGTTTCGCCCGGCCCGATCTCGAAGGTGCCGGCAGCCTGCACGGCGCCATCGATTTCCAGCCTGATCTTCTCGCGCTTTGCCGGCCCGACATTCCGCAGCCGGATCTTGGCCCGCACGTCCGCCGAGCCGTTCGGCAGGAGTTTCGGGACGATGTCGAATGCCTCGATCCAGGCCGCGGGAACCACTTCCACATACACCGGGCGGTCGATGCCGCCATAGGCGAACCAGTCGACGCCCTGCTTGGGGACCGTCGCTTCGCTCAGAGTATTGTCGGCCCGCACCGTGAGCACGTGCGTGCCGGCGCGCGCGTTGGCAACGGCGAAACTAAACGGAGTGTAGCCCCCTTCATGGCTGCCCAATAGTTCCCCATCCAGCCAGACGCTGGCCCGGTAAAGGACCGCGCCAAAGCGGATGCGCAGGTGCCCGGCTACCGGAACCTCGAACGATCTGCGTAGCCACGCCGCGCCAACGTAATGCGAATACCGCGGGTGGACGTTCCATGTGCCCGGAACCCACAGCGTGGTCTCCGCGGGGAAGGTGTCGGCGAAGTGCCGGGCCTCCCCCTCGTGGGAAGGATCCGTCCGGAACTGCCAGTACCCGGCCAGGTTGATCTGAAGCCGGGTGCGCGTGGTGGCGAAAAGCCGGCTCTGCATCGGATCGTATCCGCCGTCGTGGACGGCGCGGGTGGGCGGAAGCGCGTAGGCGGGATAGTCGCCAGGGTCGCCGCCCTCGGCGGCAAACGCCATCGAAATCAGCAATAACGGAAGCCCCTTCACCTTGCCACTCCTTCCATCGCTTTCTCGATGCGCTCGTTGGCCGTGACGATCGCGGTTTGCAGCGCCACCCACGGTGTTCCATCGGCTCTGAACAGGCCCCGATTCGCCTGGCGCCTTTGGCTATCGAAATCCGACCAGATGAACCAGTGAGCGCCAATGACAAAGGGCAGGTTGAAGAGGTCCAGTGTCACCCTGGCCGCCTGCCGCGCCCTATCGGTCTGCGTGTCCACAGCCTGCGGATAGGACCAGTCGAGCGTGTTCGGATTCGAGTACAACCCGGAATCGAGCGCCGGAATCGACCACTCCGTGACAATCACCGGCCTGCCGGTTTTCCGGTGCACCAACTCCAGCGCGAGGCGCTCGCTGGCGTCAAGCCCCGCGCCGAGATTTGCCGGATAGACATTGACGCCAATCGCGTCGAAGGGCTGGTAGAGGTCGATGACGTCCATCCACTCTCCGAGGTCGTCGAGCATGAAGCGGTTTGAGAACACCAGGTGTCCGGGCGCTTCCTCGCGAATCACACGCACCAGCGTTTCAACATAGCGCCGCACGATCTCGCGCTTGAATAGCCGCAGGTCCTCGTACATCGGGCCTTGCCGGAGCGCGGGTTCCGGGCGGCCGTCGATGAGGTCCTGGAACGATGCATACGCCGTGCCCCACGCCAGGTTGAGCGCGGTGATGTCGCCATAGCGCTTTTCCAGAAAGGCGCGCAGCCGCCCCGCGCAGTTCGGCGTGTAAACGTGACGGTAGAGATCCCGGTGGTCGGCTTCGTTGTCGGCGAAGAACCCGACGAACCATTGCTTGCCCTTCACGGGCCTGGCCGCGGTTCGCACGGCCGCGCGCAGGGTGGTCTCCCAACGCGGGTCGAACGGATCGGGGAAAGCGTGGCCTCCCTCGGTCAGTCGGTCGTAGCTGCCGTCCATTGTTCCGGTTTGAAGCGACCGGAAAGTGGCGAGCGGGCTGCCGCCGTTGGCGGCGATCCGCTGATTCAGATCGGCCCAGGATTCCAGCGCCGTCCAGCCGGCCAGGGAGTTGAACTTCAGGGCGCGCATGCGATCGTCCATCTCGCCGCCGGCGGCGGCGCCGCGGAAGGATGGGCCGTCCGTGCCGGTCGAGTACATCGGACGGCCATCCGGTGAGACGAGCCACCAGGCATCGCCCGATCGCTGAATGCGGTAGAAGTCGCCTCCCGTCAACGGCCCTTCCGGAGCGGGCCGGGTGACTGCGCCGGGATCCTCCGGATAAGCCGCCGGCAAATCGTGGGTGGACACGGCGAGGCCGGCAAATGCGATTTGTCCCTCGGTGTGCTGCGTCAGCCCAACACCGATAATCACGGCTTCTGTCTCCGGCGGCGCCCTCCGTATCGGTACTGCAAACTCGGTCCACTCGCCGGCCGGAGCCAGGTTGAAGACGCTCTTCGAACTCTTGCCGCCTCCGGCGAAGGTAACGAACACCGCCGCCGAATAGGGCAGCAGCCGGTCGGTCTTGTACCAGCCACGCAGTTGTCCGGAGGTGGTGGTCAGGCGCGTCTTATATTCATAGCGCGCGCTGTGCAAGCCCGCCAGCCACGGCCCGACCAGCAGAGTCGGGCCGTGGGACGGATCGTTGACGGCCGCGAATGACGCGGCGAGGTTCTCCGGCGCCTCACCGGTCGCGAAGACACGCGCCGTCCAGGACTTGGTGCACATCCCTAACCGCGTCTCCTCGGCCCGTGTTTGCGGCGCGATGGCGGCTAGGCACACAACAAGCGTGAGGCTCGGATATCTCAGCACGGTGACCGCCCTTTACCAATCGAGGCGCATTCCCACCTGAACGGTGCGGAACTGGTTGGGGTCCACGCCCACCACTTGCCCGAACAGCGGACTGGACGGGCTCGTGTCGATGCCCGAGAGCCGGTGCCGGTTGAGCGCGTCGAGGAGTTCGGCGCGGAGCTGGAAGCGGAACCGCTCGAAGATCCGGACGTTCTTCTGAATCCCGATGTCCTCGTTCAGCTGGCCGAAACCGCGGATCTGCGCCGTCGAGTAAGACGCGTTGCCGCGTTCGAACTGCTTCGGATCGCGCATCAGCGACGTGTTGACGTAGCGGTTGGACTGTGAGCCGGGAGTTGAGATACTCCCCATGTCAAAGCGCGCCGAATCGAAGCCGGCGCTCAGACTCGCGCCACTGGGATTCATCATCACGGCGCGGTTTGCCGCCGCGTTGTAGTTGGTAGTATCCCTGCCCGGAAAGCTCAGCGGCATGCCGTTGGCGTAGTTGCCGATGTACTGGATCACCCAACCTCCCGCGAGAAAATCGAGTGCGCGCGGCAGATTGGCGCCGAACCGTTTGCCCTTGCCGAACGGCAGTTCGTAGGACAGCGCTGCCTTGACGACGTGCGTCTGGTCGTAGGAAGCAATGGACTTCTCCAGCGACAGGTTGTAGTAGTCCGCCGGCCGGCCGGCGTTCACCCAGGTGTACAGCGCCGTGTCCATATTGGTGATGGTCTTCGAAAAAGTGTAATTGGCCAGCCACGTCAGGCCATGTGAGTAATTCTTCGTGAGAGAAACCTGCATGGAGTGGTAGGTGGCGAAGCCGAGGGGTGCGTTGTAGGCGAGCACCGATTGCCAGTCCGGAAGCTGCGGATAAGGCTGGAGAGTTTGCTGCAGCGAGATTGTTTCTGTGCCTTCGGCAAACGGATAGCGCGCTCCGAGAGCTTTGGCGGCCAGTGGGATGTCGGCGTTCGAATTTACCCAGATGTCCTGCAGGTCGCTGCCGAGCACCAGCACTTTCGGACTCAGTTGGTTGATCTGGCTCAGCTGATTGGCCAACAACGCTGTGCTCTTGGATCCGATGTAGCCGAGATCAGCCACGAGCCGGTTGGGCAGCTGGAATTGCACGTTGGCGTTCCATTGCTGAGTGTAGGGCAGCTTGCCGCCGTTTGGATCCCAGTACACCGGGCCCCACGACCAATCGGCCATCGAAGGATCGAGGCCGACCGGCCGTTCCACGCCCGGATAGCCGTTGTTCCAATTGAAGGCGGCGCGAGTCTTGCCCGGACTGCTGACGCGGTTGGTGATTGCAAAGCCCATGAGCGAGCCGTAGGGTACGCCCGCCCAGTCGTTGGCGGCGCGCGGCGGGAAGAAGATGCCGTAACCGCCGCGGAATACGAGCTTGGGGGAGGCCTGATAGGCGAACCCGATGCGTGGGCCGAACCCCTTGTAGCTGTTGTCCACAAACCCGCGCTTTCCGTTCCTTCCCTCGCCGGTGCCGGCGTATTCGAGGGCGCCGGGCTGGTTGCTGTAGGGATCCACGCAAGTGGTGCAGAAGGTATACAGGCGATCGTGCATCTCGGTCATGACGGGCTGGTAGTCCCAGCGCATTCCGAGCGTGAGCGTGAGGCGGTTGTTCACTTTGAAGGTGTCGTTCACGAAGGCGCCCATGGATTTGAACTGGGCGCCCGTGGGAGTGCCCTGGAGTCCGTTGGCACTGGTCACCAGCCCCAGCAGCATCGAGGCCATCGAATTCCCGACATACGAATTGCTGAGAAGGCCTGTGACGTCAGCGCTGAAATTGAACGTGCCCGCGGGTGTTTCGTTCTTGAAGGTATTGAAGTTGTTGCGGCGCATTTCGAACCCGAACTTCAGCGAGTGCCGCCCTACCAGGTAGGTGAGAGTGTCGGAAATGCCGTAGGACGTGCCGAACTGAAGACTCTGCGCGCCGTATCCGATCGAACTGAAATTAACACGATCGTTGCCGCCCAGCAAAACAACCGGCCACGGGCCGTCCTGCTGTACACCTTGGATGCCCAGCATGCCCGCCCCGCCTTCGTCGATGTGCGCGCCAATATGGTGCGAAGCCGACCGGTTCACCGACAGCAGCAGGTGGTTCAGCATCCGTGCCGACGCCATGAAGTCGTAGGAAAGCCGCCCCATGTTGCTGGTGAACGGATTGTTCTCCGACGAGGAGAGCGGGCCTCCGTTCGGCGCGAGGTCGGTCCACAGACCATTGCCATTGTTGTCGGCCAGCAGGCGCGGTCGCTGAACGTAGGAGTAGACGCCGGCGAACTTGTGCCGGCTGGAAACGTTCTCGTCCACCTTGACCGAGAATTGATGGTTGTACTGGAAGGCCTGATTGAACGCCGGCGAGAAACTGTTGCGGACAAGCGCGTACTGCCCGTCGGCCTGTTTGACCTGCGGCGGGTAGTACTTGTTCATGATTTCGCCGAGTTTCGCCGACACGGGAGAAATCATGCTTGCCGGAATGATGTTGCCCGGAAATGTGTCGCGCACCATCTTGCCGTCCACCGTACGCGTGGTCGCGGGATCGTATATGCTGCCGCGAATGATGTTACGTCCGAGGGCGTCGGTGCCGACTACCTCATTGGTCAACAAACGCCTGAAGTCGCCTTTCCAGAAATCCGGCAGCGGGACCGTGCGGCTCGGATTGCCGAGCCCGAGGTTCGTCTCGGAGTATTTTTCATACGTGACATAAAAGAATGTCTTGTCCCGGCCGTTGTACACCTTGGGAATGATTACCGGGCCTCCGCCGGACACCGCCCAGTCGTTGCGGCGGTCGCGCTGGCGCGGCCGGCCATAGAAGTTGTTGGCGAAGCTGTTGGCATCCATCGATTCGTTGCGGAACAGCGCCAGGGAGCTGCCATGAAATTGGTTCGTACCGGATTTCATCACGAAGTTGAACACGCCGCCACCCGTGCCGCTGTACTCCGCGCTTAAGCCGCTGGTCTGCACGCGGAATTCCTCCACCGCTTCGGGCGAAGGTTTGGATTGCGAAAAGTCGCCCGCTAGGTATGTGCTCACGGACGCTCCGTCCAGAAGCACTTCCTTGAGGAACGACGGACTGCCGTTGATCCGGCTCTCCCAGCTGTTGCCCTGGACACCCGGTACCAGGCTGTAGGCGAACGATTCGGGACTGCGCGAGCCGCTGAAGCTCAAGGGCAGGTCGGTTACGTGCTTTTGGTCGAGCAGCGCGCCTACCTCCGGCGAGCTCGTTTGCAGCGCCGGCGTCTCCGCCGTGACCTCAACCGATTCGCTGACGGAACCTAACTGGAGGCGGACGTCGATTACCGCTACTTGAGCGACCGACAGCACCATGCCATCCCGTACCAGAGTCCTAAACCCGTTTGCCGCGAACTGCAGCTTGTAAGGACCGACCGGTAGATTCGGTAGCGTGTAGATTCCCGCCGCGTTGGCCACCAATTCATATGTCGCGTTGGTGGCGGTGTTCCTGACTACAATCTGAACGCCCGGAACGGCAGCGCCGCTCGGGTCCGTGACGGTACCGGAGATCGTTGCCCGATCCTGTTGGCTGAATACCGGTATTGCAGCCATACCTATTAGGGCTGCAAACAACCGCAGAGTTCTGTGCTTCACCTAACCTCCTTGAGGGCGCCGCTTTGAACGGAGCTGTGTGAAGAATGCGCCGGGAACGCTTTCCGAAGAGAGTGTGATGCCGTAACTGAGCCGTACTGTTACGGTAACCACGCATTAGAATCAAGCAGTTGCCCGATAGCCAGGCAGCTGCCGGCGCCACGGGCCACTAGCTGGCGTATACTGTGTGGGGTCGATTATGGGACGTCGAGAGGGTGCCCCGACGGGGCGCCAGCAGGATACGGGACAAGCAGCGAATCCCATTTCCCGCGCGGAAGTGGACGCGCAACTGCGCGACATCCTGGACAGTGAGTTCTTCGTCCACTCCGATCGCTTGCGGCGTCTTCTGGAATTCGTCGTCGAACAATCTCTCGCCGGGAATCGAGACGATATCAAAGAGTACTCGATCGGCCTGGCGGTCTTCGACCGCTCGCCCAACTATGATCCGCGCATCGACCCCATTGTTCGTGTCGAAGCCGGACGCCTGAGAACCCGGCTCAAGCAGTTCTACACCTCGCCCCAGGGAAGCGCCGCGCCCATCATTATTGATCTCCCCAAAGGCAGCTACTTCGCCGCCGTCCACCGCCGTGAGGATCTGGCGGGGACCGAACCGCCTGCCGCTGCCCTGCCGCATCGTCCGTGGCTCTATCTTCTCGCCGGCGCCCTGCTCGTTCTGGCCGTTCTGACGGCATTCCTGCTCGTTTCCAACCATGCGCTCAGAACTCAGATCCAGGCCATCGCGCCGCTGCGTGCGACTCAACAGGTGGCTTCGGTCTGGGGACCGGTCGTGTCTTCCGAGGGCGAGACCGTGGTGATCTTCGGCAGCCCGCTCTTCTACGAGTCTGAAAAGGAGTATCTGTTTGTTCGGCCGTACAGCCTGCCGAGCGCCTCGTCGGCAGCGGACTCCGCACAGTTCCAGCGCCTCCGGAAACAGTTGTCTCTGCTTCCCGATCCGCGCTATGAGTACGCCCAGATCGGCGATGCCACGGCTCTGCACCGGCTTGGTCAGTTTCTTGGCAAATACGGCGTCCGGTCGAAAGCCGTTCCGGCCCACCTGGCAACCTGGGAGAGCATCAAGGACTGTAATATTATCTGCGTCGGCGCCGAACGGATGATCCCGCTGCTGCAACGGCTGCCGGTGCAGCTCGACTTCAGTTTTCGGCCCGATTTCGATGTCGATAACCGGAATCCGCGGCCCGGCGAGCCACAGAAGTACTCCACGCCTTCGCATCGCGACGCCATGAGCTATGCCGTCATCGCCA
>JACQZS010000287.1 GCA_016213725.1 Acidobacteriota bacterium
GAGCCGGGCTACCGATTTTGTTATCATGCGGCTGCATGCCTTCGCCTAGAAAGTACTCGGTTGGTGTGGATCTCGGAGGCACCAACTTAAGGGCGGTGGCCGTCTCCGACGACGCGCGCGTCCTGGGCAAGATCAGCGGCGATACGAACCTCAGCGCCGGCCGCGATGCCGTCATCATGGACATGGTCAACGCCATTCAGAAGCTCTCCTCGGCTTGCGGAGGGGGCGACCTGGCCGGAGTGGGGGTGGCCGTGCCCGGCTTCATCGACATGAAGCGCGGTTTCATTGTCGGCTCCAACAACCTGCCGCAGTTCGAGCGCTTCCCCATCCGCGACGAAATGACCCGCCTGCTGGCGAAGCCCGTGATTCTGGAAAACGACGCCAATGCCGCGGCGATGGGCGAACGCTGGCTGGGCGCCGGCCGCGAGGTGGACGACCTCGTGCTGCTCACGCTGGGCACCGGCATCGGCGGCGGCATCATCCTCGGCGGCAAGATCTTCCACGGCGCGCTCGGCATGGCCGGCGAGTTCGGCCACATGACCGGCTTTTCGGGCGGCAACCCGTGCGGCTGCGGCAACCAGGGCTGCCTCGAAAAGCACGCCTCGGCCACCGCCATCAGCGCCATGGCCCGGCTCATGCAGCTCGGCGAAGGCTTGCCGGCCCGCGAAGTCTTCCGCATCGCTACGGAGGAGACGGGAGACCGCCAATTGCGCGCCTCCAGGATCTTCGAAAAGGTGGGCGAGGCTCTGGGCATCGCCATCGCCAACCTGGTGAACATATTCAATGTGCCGCTCTATCTGCTCAGCGGCGGCCCGCTGCCGGCCTGGGATCTCTTCGCGCCGGCCATGCTCGATGAAGTGAAGCGCCGCAGCTTCACCTTCCGCAATTCGAAGACGCGAATCGAGAGGGCGGCGCTGGGCCACGAAGCCGGCATGTTCGGAGCGGCCTACCTGCCTCTGGCCGGCCAAGTGCTTTTACCGCACCACCTGGAAATCGAGGAGAATTAGTACATATGTATTGGCTCGGCATCGACATCGGAACCGGCGGCAGCAGAGCGCTGCTGGTGGACGCGCAAGGCAAGGTGGTGGCAGGCTTCACCGCACCGCACGACGACATCACCATGGAGCGGCCGCTGTGGGCCGAACAGCGTCCCGAGAACTGGTGGGACGCCGCACAGAAAGCCATCCAGGGCGTGCTCAAACAGGCCGGCGTGAAGGGCGAACAGGTGAAGGCCGTGGGCCTCTCCGGCCAGATGCATGGCCTCGTTCTGCTCGACGCCGACAACAACGTGGTGCGCCCGGCGCTCATCTGGTGCGACCAGCGCAGCCAGGCGCAGGTGGACGCCATTAACGCCGCCGTGGGCAAGAACAACGTGGTGGCCCACACGGCCAATCCCATGCTGACCGGCTTCACGCTGCCCAAGCTGCTGTGGGTGCGCGACAACGAACCCGCCAACTTCGAAAAGGCGAAGAAATTCCTGCTGCCCAAGGACTACGTGCGCTTCATGCTCACCGGCGTCCACGCCACCGAAGTGAGCGACGCCTCGGGCACCGGCCTGCTCGACGTGGTCACCCGCCGCTGGTCCAAGCCGATGGTCGAGCGCCTGAAACTCGACGCCGGCCTGCTGCCTGAGCTGAAGGAATCCGCCGACGTCACCGGCGCCATCAGCAAGGCCGCCGCCAAGGCCACCGGACTCAAGGAAGGCACCCCCGTGGTGGGCGGCGCCGGAGACCAGGCCGCCAGCGGCATCGGCAACGGTATCGTCAAACCCGGCGTGGCCAGCTGCACCATCGGCACCTCCGGCGTGGTGTTCTCTTACCTCGACCGCCCGCAGTACGACCCCGATGGCCGCGTCCACACCTTCTGCCACGCCGTCCGCGGCAAGTGGCACGTCATGGGCGTCACCCAGGGCGCCGGCCTCAGCCTGCAGTGGTTCCGCAACAACTTCGCCCCCGGCGCCGAGTACGACTCGCTGATGGCCGAAGCCCGCAAGGCCCCCCCGCTCTCCCAGGGCCTCTACTGGCTGCCCTATCTGATGGGCGAACGCACGCCGCACCTCGATCCCATCGCCCGCGGCGGCTGGGTGGGCCTTACCGCCAAACATGCCCGGCCCGAACTGGTCCGCGCCATCGTCGAAGGCGTCAGCTACAGCCTGCGCGACTGCCTCAGCGTCATCGAAGGCATGAACGTGGAGGTGAATACCGTGCGCGCTTCCGGCGGCGGCGCCAAGAGTCCCTTCTGGCGCCAGATGCTGGCCGACGTCTTCCACCGCAGCATCACCACGCTCGAAAACAGCGAAGGCTCCGCCTACGGCGCCGCGCTGCTGGCCCTGGCCGGCTGCGGCGAATACAAGAGCGTGGAGGAGGTTTGCGACGCGGCGATCAAGGAAGTCGAATCCAAGGTCCCCCGCGTGCACGAAGCGGCGCAGTACCAGCGCGGCTACGAACTCTACACCGTGCTCTACCCCACGCTCAAGCCCGTCTTCGGTCTCATCAACCAGATGGGATAACCGCGCCCGGCAATGAGCCGGTGCCCGCTCTACAGCGGCCGCGCAGCGCTCTGGTAGATCTCGTTCAGCAGCAGCTTGAAGGTGCCGAACGTCTGCCCGCGGAACTGCGGGCGGAAGCCGAACAGCACCACCTTGCCCTGCCCCAGCCGGGCTTCCACCGCCGCCGGCTTGCCGGCCATCACCCGCTCACCTGCCAGCCAGCCGCTGGCTAGCAGGTTTTGCCGCGCGTACCAGGCGAAGGCCTTCACTTCGCGCTCGCCTTTGTTCAGCTCGGGCAGCACGGTGATTTCGAAGCCCTGGCCGCCCGTAGAAGTCGCGTAGGAATCCTTGGGCATGCCGAACGCCGCCGGATGCGCCGGGTCGGTGGTGATGCGCAGCACGGAACCGGGGCACGACCAGCCGCCCGCCCCCTCCGCTTCCCCGCCCCGCAGCACGCCGCGCACGCCGATGGGAAACAGCGTCATCGGCAGTTCCGTGGCCGAGTCGATCGCCACCAGCGTGCCGCCCTGCTCCACGAACTGCTGCAACTCCCGCGCACCTTCCAATCCCATGCCGCCCGTATACTCCGGCCTCTGCCGGCTATGCGATTCGCCCCCGGCACGGCCCTGAAACTCGCCGTCGCGCACGCCGTGCAGAATCGACGCCATCGATTGCTGCGCCAGGATGATCACGTCGAACTGCGCCCGCAGATTGCCCTTCCGCACGGCATCGTTCCGCAGCTCGGCCGACTCCACCTCGAAGCGGTCCAGCACCCAGCGCGTCCAGCCGGTATCCATGTTCGCCGTCCACGGCTGGTACACCGCCACGCGCGGCTTCGCCAGCAGCCAGCCCGAGGCGGGCTTGGCCGTCGCCAGTGCGCCGTCCGGCGTGCGGTACACCGCCTGCCCGCTCTTCTGCGCCGCGGCGATGGCCAGGAACGCCGAATTCTGCTTCGCCTCCAGCACCGGCGCCGGCGAGACGATCTCCGACAGCGGCTCCGTCTGCGCCTCGAAGGGCTTCTCGATCCGCTCCACCTGCACGTTCATCTGGTAGGAGAGCGTCCAGCCGGCCAAGTCGTAGGGCCGCTTCACAGGGCCAGTGGTTCCGTTGCGCAGCTCGGGGTACTTCTGCGGCTCCAGCAGATCCACCACGTAGCCGCGAAACGCCTGCGCGGCGGGGATGATCCACGCGCCGGCAGGGTACGTCTTGCCGTTCGCTTGAAATGCCGCCGCTGCCCGCTCGACCGCCACGCCTGAGCCGTGCAGCCGCTGGAGCATCTGCGCCGCCGTCCACGGATCGCTCTGATCGGCCGGCACCACGTAGGCAAACGGCCCGCCCTTGCTGCCGGCCTCGATGTTGGCCGCCGCCATTTCCCATGCCTTGTAAAGGTATTGCGATGGACGCGAGGCGGCCAGGTCGAGAATCGCGAAATCCGCCGTCAGCATGTATTCGATGGCGTTCATGATCGTCCAGCGGCCGCCCATCCACGGCTTCTGGTAGAACACCGTCGGCTCCTTGGTCGGGATGCCGGTGGTGAAGCGCTCAGGAAGCTCGGAGAGCTTGTAGTCGTGCGGCGTGGCGTATTGGTAGAGCGCCGTCTCGGTGAGGATGCCGTGCATGTTGTGAAACGCCGGCACGGAGCGCAGCCCGCCGTTCCACCAGCCGTCGAAGCTGATGTAGGAGACGGCGCCGGGCTTGTTCTCACGCGCGAAGCGCTCGCGCATCGCCGCCCCAATGCCGTTGATGCCCTCCATCACCGGCGCGGGGATGTTCGGGTTCAGCGGCTCGGCGTAGGGCGGGATGAAGATGCGCGCCGGGAAAGGCGCGATCTGGTGCTGGTTGTAGACGATCTGCGGAAACCACTCCTGGAAGAGCATGCGCGA
>JACQZS010000288.1 GCA_016213725.1 Acidobacteriota bacterium
ACGACGATGGTGCCGGTGCGCGCAGCGCCGCTGTTGGCCGCCACCGAGTACGCAACGCTCCCGTTGCCGGCGCCGGAGGCGCCGGAGGTGACAGTGATCCAACTGGAATCGCTGACGGCGTTCCAGGTGCAGCCGGCCTGGGTGGTGACGCTCAGCGATCCGGTGCTGGCAGTCGCAGCCGCCTGTGCGCTGGTGGGCGCAATCGAGTAAGTGCAACTGCCGGTGGATCCGCTCAGCAGGAACTCCAGATTGTCGGCGGCTCCGTCGTTGTCGCTCCCTGAGGAGCGGGTGATGGTGAGTTCGATGAAGACAGAACGGGCAGCCGCGGGAACCGTACCACTGGTGGAGCGCAGCAACAGGGCGGTGGCGTTATTGCGGTCGGCGGCAGTGACTGGACCGATCTGCACGGAGCTGAGAACCGCGCCGCTGGAGTTGCGAAAGGTGGCCTTGAGGACAGCGGAATCCCCATTGCTCATCCATCCGCCGAGATAGCCGCGCAAGGTGTATCCCTGCGTGCCGCCTGAGATGTCGGAGGCGTAGGAACCCAGGTCGACCACCTGGCTGATCGTGGTTTCGGCGACGCGCGCGCCGTTGAAGAAGTTGTTGCCGCGGTTCGGCGGACCGGGGATGGTGAGCGGCCAGTCTGACGTGCCGCCATACAGGCAGACGCTCATGGCGCCATCGGTAGTCCACTGTGGAATGGCGGCGGCGGAGGCGCAGCTTGCAGAGCCGGCGCTGGACTCGGCATCGCCGTTGCGGATGAGGTTGGGCGTGGTCGCCGGCCATAGCGTGTTCCATGCCGCCGTCAGCATCAGGACTCGGGTAAGCCAGGGCATGATTCCTCCGAAGATCAACTGCGCCCCGTCACCGCGACAGTGACGGGTTGGGCGGCCGGGTCGCTGCTGGTGATGCGGAGAGTCCCGCTGAACGATCCCGCCGCCGCGGGCGTAAAGCGGATGGTCAGCCGGAACCGTCCGTCATCGCGTTCGCCGAGCAGGCGGAATGGCGCATCGAGGTTCGAGGAGTCGATGGATAGCGTTTCCGAACCGGAGAACTGGATGGTGAGGAACTGGACCGATAGCTGCCCTGAGGCAACGGTGCCGAAGTCGATCGCGGTGGGCGAGACGTTGATGGCAGAACCTCCTGGGCCACCACCGGAACCGCCAGTGCCGGTCAGAGCAACGGTTGTGGTGGGGCGGCCAGGGTCATTGCCGGAGATGGTGAGGGTGGCGGTCTGCGCGCCTGCTGCCGCGGGACGGAAGCGCACGGCGATATTCCGTGAGGCTTCCGGCTTGAGGGTGAACGGGGCGCTGGCGGAACCCACCTCGAAGGCGGCATTGCTCGAACTGACGGCAGTGATGGAGATCGCGCCCGAGCCGGCGTTGCGGATGGTCAGGTTCTTCTCGCCCACCTGGCCCACCGCCACCGCGCCGAAATCGAGAGTCGCGGGCACAACCTCCATCGAAGGCTGCGCGTCCTCGACGCCCGAACCCGTCAGCGCGATCAGCAGATCGGGGAGGCCCGCCGGAGTGAGCTTGAGTGTTGCGCTCTGAGCGCCGGAGTTCTCCGGCTGAAAGCGCACCGTTACTTCCTGCGGAGAACCCGCGGGGATGAGGGGCCGGTTGGTGGGGGCCAGCACAGTAAACAGCGGAAGGTCGGTGGCGATGGACGTGACGATGGCTGGGCCCGACCCGCTATTCTGCAGCGTGATGCTGCGCTCGGCGGTGCGGCCCAGCGGGACGTTGCCGAAATCCAACTGGCGGGCGGACGGCTCCAACTGCGGCGACTGCGCGAGTTCGACCGGGCCGGCGGTGGCCGCTGTTGAGTTGATGCCGTCCGTGGCCGTCACCCGGAAGTAGACCGGAGCGCCTCCGAGGAGATGCGCGCTGTCGAAGGCGTAGCGCGTGGCGGTCAGGTCTATGGCGAGGGGCAGATAGGATTGGCCGTCGGTGGAGTAGGCAACCGAGTAGGTGAGGGCGTCGCCGTCGGGGTCCGATGCAGTCCACTGGACAGTGGAGTTTCCGCTCCAGCGGGCGCCGGCCTGGGGCGACGTGATCTGCACGGACGGCGCAGCCGGCCCGGCGGCGAGGATGCCGATATCCCTACCTGCGCTTTCGAGCACAATGCGGCGAACACCGGCAGCGGCCGGCATGCGAATCAGGAAGTTCTGGTGCGGAAGCGCCACCTCCGATTCGCCCAGCTGGAATGCGAGGCTGAAGCAGGTTCTTGCGAGCGAACTGCTGGCGCCTTCCAGCCGAATGCACTGCTGGCCGGCAGGATCGGTCTGGGTGGCAACACCGCGGGAGCGGATGACGGGCTCGAGTTTACCGATAGCTGCGTCGCGCTCCACCGAACCCCCGACGATGATCAACTCGTCGTCTCCGGCGGCTTTCGCCGCGCCGGTTTTCAAGCGCTCGCGCGGGGCGGAGAGCGGAGCGAACGGCCCCGCAAAGCCGTGGTGGAACAGACGCTCGAAGTTAAAGGGCGAAATCCAAATCTCCCATCCGGACGGCAGGAAGGTGCAGTTCGTCATTAGGTCATACTTGTCGGCTGTCACGACGATCTTCTTTTCCGTGTCGTAGCCGATTTCGCCGATGCTGCCAGTAGGTAGCGGCCACAGATTCCAGGACTGCGAGTCTGAGGCGCCGCACGTGCCGGAGGTTCCCGCCGTGGGGTGCAGCAGACCCAGGTTGTGGCCTATCTCGTGCGCGACCGAATGAGAGGCATCGAGGAAGTTGTTGAACAGCGGGCCGCCGGCCTGCGGCGGGGCTTGGTCCAGCATGGTGGTGTCCTGAACGAACACAACGCGTCCGCCGCCCAGCGCCCAGACCGGATCAGAGGCGCCGGCGGGAACCCCTTCCAGCCGCGGCAACCAGAGCGCCAGTTGTTCCAGCCCGCCAAAGACCTTGACCTGCCCCGGGTCCACCGACGCGTAGATGCGGCGCCCGTAGTGCAGCACGTCCGCGATGTCGGGGTAGCCGGGCTCGCCTGGGCGAATCAACTGACTCCAGGTCAGGGGCGGAGTGGGCAGCTTGTAGTATGCGATGCCGTTCCGGGCAACGGGGAACAGCTTATCGAGGTAGTCTGTGCGGAAGCCGACCTCGGGGCGCGGACACTGGGGCTCCGCGCTGCCTGGTGGCTGGTAGCAGACCGGCAGGTACGCGATGCCGAAGGGGAACGGCCAGTTGGGTGCCGGGTTAAACGCGAGCTGGACTTTCCCTTGGTTGTTGGAGGGGTTCGGATCGACGTAACCGGTTCCGCCACGGATCTCGACCGAGAACTCAGTGAGGCCCTGCGTGGCCCACCCAGGCGGCAGGAGGAAGTCGAGGGAGGCGTAGGAACTGGCGCGGTCCGGGACGCCGGATCTCGCAATGACGGGGGCGTTCCACGGCAAGAGCTTCTGAGAGAGGGGAACAGTTGGCTCCCCTGGCGGCGTCTTGGTGCCCGTGAGTGAGCCCGTGACACCTTCAATGATACTGGTGGAGTTCAGTGCCCGGGGAAACACCCGCACGACCGTCTCTTTGCCCGCGACCAGCGGGACCGAGTTGTCCGCCCGCTGGATCGCCTGCACCACTTCGATGTGATCGATGGCAAGATCCGGCAGGCCGCCGGAGGGCGAGGCGACGATCTTGTAGTCGCTCACAAGCCAGAAGGCAGGATACCCGGTGGAGGCGGAAGAGCCGCCGGAACTGGAGAAGTTCACCCAACCCATCAGACGCGCGCCGCCATTCGGGAACTCCGCCGGGGAGTTGCCCGGGACCCATCCCGCCCTTACCCGATCGCAGCTGCCCTCCCCGGTGACCTCTACGTCGCGGGGCTGCGCGCCCGTCACTTCCACGCGCCCGGTGGCCACCCGGCATTCTCTGCCCTCCGAGTCGAACTTCACCGTCACAGTGGGCAAAGGGTCGGTAGACGACGATATGCCGATGAAGGTGGTCTTGATGGATACCTTGACGCCGACGTCGGTGATCCTGGCGGCCAGCCCGCCGCCAGCGCCGGCCCCGAACGGCGGGGTGTAGGTGTTCGAAGGCGCGTCCAGCAGCGGGAAGGGCCCGGACGGAAAGCTCACCTGGATCTCGCCCCTGATCCGGCGTCCGCCCGCCACGGGCCGGTCGAACTCGAACTTGGCAGTGGGCCCCGCCAGGAGGGTGTTTCCCGCCGACGTTATGCTTGCGTTCGGAAACACCTCATCCACGGCATAGCTGGTGTAGTAACTCCCGTACCACTGTGCAGCCAAAGGCAAAGGCACGGCCATCCAGGCCAATGCCCCGAGCAGGCGCGAGAGTACAGACCACATGGCGCGATGTTAATCGCGGGGCGGCGAGGAGTCGTGAAAAACACAACAAAAAACTCTGAAATCGTGAGAATATGGGTTGCCGGTACGGCCTAAGGCCATGGGAAGAGCATTCATGGCCCTGGATAGGGCAGCACTTATCTACCGCTTCAGGGGCCTGGAAGTTTGGCCTTCGCGGCGACTGGTTTCCCGCGACGGAGCGGCTGTCTACCTGCGCCGGCACACCTTCGACCTGCTCCTCTACCTGTTAACGCACCGTGACCGGGTGGTGACCAAGGAGGAGCTTGTCAGCGCGGTGTGGGATGACCTGGCGGTGACGGACAACTCCCTGGTGCAGTGCATCACCGAGATCCGCAAGGCGTTGGGAGACAACCCCCGCCAGTCCACACTGATCCGTACGATCCCCAAAGTCGGCTACCAGCTCATCGCCCCTTTCGAGGAAGCCGAACCGGAGACGCCGGCAGGGCCGCAGGCCGGGCCGGCGCTGGCGCCGGGCCGCAGGTGGGGAATCCGGATTGCCGGCGCAGCGGTCTTGCTTCTGCTCGCGGGCGCGGGCTTGTGGTTCCTGCGCGACTCGATTCTGCCGCAGAGCGACCCGCGCCGCGAGGTCGCCTGGTGGACGTTTGATGGGGCTTCGCCGGCAGGCTGGATGCCCCATGGCTCGCCGGGGCAGATCACCGGCTCGGTCACTCGATTGGCCGGAGTGCGCGGGTGGGCCGCGCAATTTACGGCGCCGGATTCGTACCTGAGCGGCCAGAGGGCGGCGCGCTGGCCGTCGGGCAGCGACCCGCGAACAGTGGTCGGGTGGGTGCGGGCCCATCCGAACGGAGATCACTCGCCGATCCTGCATTTTGGCTCGCGCGGCCCCACGCCGGTAGCTGCCAGCTTCGCCGTGTGGGCGAACCAGGAGGGCAGATTGGCGGCGGGCAATAAGTGGTCGGGGGGCGAAGCGGTGGGGCGGACAGCGGTATTGGACGGGACGTGGCATTTCGTCGCGGCGGCCTATGACGGCGTGGCGGCGAACCGGGTCCGGCTGTATGTGGATGGGCGCGCGGACGGGTCCGCGGTGCTGGCCCGGGCGCCGGCGACGGGCAGTCCGGCGGATTGGGCCATCGGGCGGTTTCTGGAATCGGGCACCTCCCTGCGCGGCGCGCTGGACGAGGTGCGGCTGTATCAACTGGCGCTTTCCGAAAAGCAGATCGGCGCGCTGTTTCATTGCATGGCGAGCGCGCCGGGGGAGTTGTTTGCATTGCCCGTTTGGCCGGAGCGGCCCCAGCCGGAATTTGAAGGCGCGGGGGCGCGCATTCAACTCCGCAATACCGGGACGGACTTTGCCGGCATCCAGTTCGCCGCCGTGGGCGACTGCAGCCTGCCGTCGGTGCGGGGATCGGAGTTGGGACAGGATCTCGAAATGCGCGTGACTCTGCTGTGCCCGCGCGATCCGCACGGCTATGTCACGCAGGCTGGGCCATATTTCCGCTCGCGCAGCGCGCGCCCGGGGGAGGGGCTGCTGGGCGGCAATTCAGCCGGCTACTGGATTCAACTGCATTCGACGGGCGAAATCAAGGTGCGGAGCATGAACCCGATGACAGTGGCGGCCTTCTCCCGCGCCCCTGCCGGCTTCGACGACTCGGCGTGGCACGAACTGCGCGCCCGGGCAGTGGGAAGCCGGCTTCAGGTGTGGCTCGACGGCAGCCCGGTAAGCTTCGATCAGGACCGGCAGCAGACCGACGCCGTGCGGCTCTCTGAACCTTGGCTGACGCCTCCGGCTCATGGCGAGAACAATGGGGCCGGGGGGATTTCGTTTGCCTGTTGGGACCACCGCGATTGCAACGGATCTCAGCAGGCCCGCGACATCGTCTTCACGCGGTTGCACAAATAGAAACGAGTGTAGAGCGCCAACCGGCCGGAGCAATGAACCGGGCCGTGCGGGCGATGCCGCCGGAGCCGTGCTGAACCCAGCGCTCCGGAGAGCATGCGTCCACGACTCGTCACCCCCGCTGGCGTGAGAGCCGACGCCCGCCGGGCGTAGCGGCACCTCGCCTGTGTTACACGCGCCGGAGGGTGACCTGGTGCGGGCCGATGACTTTGGCGCCCTGGGTGAGATCGACTCGAACCTGCCCCGGCCCGGCGGCCAAAGCCACCTGGCCAAAGTCGAGGCTGATGGCGCCCTGAGCGAAGCTCTGCGTGGCCGACGCGCCGTTGAGGCCAAAACGGGCTTCACCGGCAAGATCGGCGGGTTGGAGGACGGCGGTGACGGCGTAGTTGCCGGCGGCGGCGATCTCCACTTCCCAGTGGCCGTTGCTGCCTTTGTCCCAGCCGCCGGTGCCGCCGCGCCAGTCCTGCCGGGTGAGCACGGTGGGGCTCTCATGCTCCGTACCGATGAGGATTCTGGGCGGCGCGTAGCCGCGGGTGGCGCTGACGCTGGCGAACCACGCTTCGTAGTCCTGGCGCAGTTGCTGGACGATGGCGGGGTTGGCCGCGGCGACGTCCTGCTTTTCGCCGGGGTCGTTGGCGATGTCGTAGAGTTCTTTGCCGTTGACGAGCTTCCAGCGCTGGTTGCGGGCCGCGCAGTCGCGGAAGGGCTCGGGCTGGTCGCCGCGATGCCATTGGAAGCAGAGGGTCCGATCGGACCAGTTCCCTACCCCGCCGCGCAGCAGCGGCAGCAGGCTGCGGCCGTCGATTTGCCGGCCCGGCGGGAGCGCGGCGCCGCAGGCCTCGGCAATGGTGGGGGTGAAGTCGATGTGGGCGGCCAGGCGGTCGATCTTCGTGCCCGGCCGGACCATGGCGGGCCAGCGGACGAAGAACGGCACGCGGATGCCGCCTTCGTAGACGGTGCCTTTGTTGCCGCGCCATGGTCCGTTGTAGCGCGTGCGCTGCTGCGGGCCGTTGTCGGTCATGAAGACGAGGATGGTGTTGTCTTCGAGCTTGAGTTCGCGCAGCTTGGCGAGCACCCGGCCGAGGTTGGTGTCGGCGTTTTCTACCATTGCGTAGATCTTGGCCGTCGCATCGTCCAGGCCCAGCTTGCGGTACGGGGCTACGGCGGCTTCATCGATCTCCAGCGGAGAGTGTGGCGCGTTGGTGGGCAGATAGCAGAAGAAAGGCCGTTCGCGATGGCGTTCGATGAAGTCGAGGGCGAGGTTGGTGTAAATGTCGGTGCAATAGCCCTGGTAGCGCCGGGGGCGGCCCATTTCCATGAGGATGGGGTTGGTGTAGCCGCCACCGCCGGGAACGTCGGAAGGCTGGCCGAGTCCGCCGCCGCGGATCACCACGGCTTCGTCGAAGCCCTGGTCCATGGCGCGGAGCGGGTAGCAGTCGCCCAGATGCCACTTGCCGAAGATGCCGGTGCGATAGCCGGCGCCGCGCAGCATTTCGGCGATGGTGACTTCATCGGGATGCATCATGGAGCGGCCGATGTAGGTATCGACGACGCCTGTGCGGTAGTTGTAGCGGCCGGTGAGCAGGCAGGCGCGCGTGGGCGAGCACACGGGCATCGAATGAAAATCGGTGAACTGGACGCCTTCGCGGGCCACACGGTCCATATTGGGCGTGCGGATCTTGTCGTTGCCGTGGATCCCGACGTCGCCCCAGCCCTGATCGTCGGTGAGCATGAAGACCACGTTGGGCCGGCGGCGCGGCGCCGGGGCGGCAAGCACCGCGGCGCTGGCCAGGAAATCGCGCCGGCGGATGCTGCCGTGTTCCAGCCCGGGCAATCCCTGCTCCGGCATGGCTGGGCTCTTCCCCAAAGCCAGATTCGCAGGAAGATTCCGCGCTCCCCGATTGATCAATTTCATCGATGTTGCCTCCATTGCCGCTCATGGCCGCACGAACGCGCCAACGATCATCTTACTCTCACGCCCCTTGGCAATAGCGCCGGAATCGAGCGCTGCGCCGCGCCGAACGTCGCCGCAGCGGGGCGGAGACTAGGATAGGTACAGTGTTCGGGCACACCGTGCAACCATGTTGTCCCGCGCCAGAGTTCGAGGAGAAGCCGACGATGCACTTCCGACGCCGTACGCTGTTTGAATCCCTGCTGGCGTGGTTTGCGCCAGGCAACTCCGCCGCCCAGGCTGCGCCGCCCGCCGGGCATCGGCCGGGAGCCTTGGGCGGCTACATTCTTCCAGGCAAGGAGGAGGTGCTGACGCGGAGCTTCGATGTGGTGATTGTCGGTGGCGGGATTGCCGGCACCTGCGCAGCCATCGCCGCGGCACGCAACGGCGCTCGCACGGCGCTGGTGCATGAGCGTTCCACGCTGGGCGGCAACTCCTCCAGCGAAGTGCGGCTCTATCCGGAGGTCAGCTGCGCGCACAACATCTGGTGCAAAGAGACCGGCATCCTGGATGAGATTCACGTGGAAGAGCGGGTCCGCAACCACGAGCCCTACGTGGAAGGGCTGATGAACTCGGTGTGGGATCTGGTGCTGTATGAGTGGGCGGTGCGCGAAAAGCGTATGTCTCTCTTCCTGAACACAACCGTGCGCGAAGTGGAGATGAAAGACGCCGCGACCATCCTGGCGGTGCATGGCTACCAAATGGGTACGGAGCGCAAGTTTCTCTTCACCGCGCCGCTGTTTGTGGATGCCACCGGCGACGGCGTGTTGGGCTACCGCGCCGGGGCGGAGTACCGTTGGGGCATGGAGGGGCGGGCCGAATTCCAGGAATCGAACGCCCCAGTGGAGGCGAGCGCCCGCCCGCAGATGGGCAACACGCTCTTCTTCCGCGCACGCGATGCCGGAGTTCCGGTTCCGTTCCGCGCCCCGGAATGGGCCGCGCAGTTCCCGGCCGAGGAAGATCTCGTGGGCCGCGACCATGAGAGCTTCGACCGCGGCTACTGGTGGCTGGAAGTGGGGCTGCCGCTCGATCAGATCCGCAACAACGAAGAGATCCGGCATGAGACGCTGCGGCAGTTGATCGGCGTTTGGGATCACATCAAGAACCGCTGCGTGCGAAAGGACCGGGCGCGCAACTACGGCTTGGATTTCGTCAGCTTCTGGCCCTATAAGCGCGAAGCGCGGCGGCTGCTGGGCGACCATATTCTGACGCAGAGCGACCTGCAGGATCCGCCGGTTCACACCGACGCCATCGCCTTCGGCTGCTGGTATATCGACATCCACAAGCCCGGCGGGATTCTGTCGCGGTCCAAACCCAATACCCGGCCACCCTGGGAGGAAGCCAACACCACGCCGTATGGCATCCCGCTGCGCTCCTGCTACTCGCGCAACGTGACGAACCTGCTGATGGCGGGCAGGCCGATCAGCGCCAGCTACGTGGCATTCTCCTCGACGCGCGTGCTCCGCACCGGCGCCATTGTGGGCCAGGGCGTAGGCACGGCGGCGGCGCTCTGCGCGAAACACCGGTGTCTGCCGCGAGAGCTGGCGCGCACGCACCACGAAGAGCTGCGCCGGACTCTGCTTCTGCAGGACGCCTTTCTGCCGGGACATGCCAACGAAGATCCGCGCGACCTTGCGCGGGCCGCTACCGTCACGGCCTCCAGCGAGGCGCCGCTCGAATTTCCGGAGACCGGCGCGCCCCAGTTCTTCGCGTTGAAGATACCGGCAGCGCAGCTATTCCCCGTTTCCGGCAAGCGCATTGACAGCGTGGAGCTGCTGCTGAAGTCGGATCGAGACACGGCCGTGGAACTGCGCCTGGGCTTGCGTCCGGCCGAATTCGTATACGATTTGCGGCCGCAGCCGGACATCGCCCAGGCGGTGGCCACGGTGCCGGCGCGGTCTACCGGTTATGTTCGATTCCAATTGGGCCGGGACGTGGCGCCGGTCAAGCTGTACGTCGTCCACGTGCCGGCGGTGGCTGGCGTCTCGTGGGCGCTTTTCTCGGACGCGATGGACGAACCGGCGCTGTCGCCCACGGGCTGCACGGCCGCGGAACTGCCAGGACCCACGCGCTGGCACCCGCTGACGCGCGGCCGTCATTTCGGCCTCCGCGTGAGCCCTACGCAATTCCCCTACGGCCCGCGGAACGCCGTGGCGGGCACGAACCGCCCCGACCGCTGGCCCAACATCTACGTCTCCCATCCGGCCAGCGGATTTCCGGCCTGGCTGGAACTACAGCTCCCGTCGGCGCGGCGCATCAGCACGGTGCAAATCACCTTCGACACGGACATGAACCGCCACACCCGCCGCCGGCTGTTCCGGTACCCCGACTGCGTGAAGCGCTACGAGGTATTGGTCGCTCGGAGCGGCGGCTGGCAGCGCATCGCCGGCGAGGATGACAACTACATGCGCCGGCGCGTGCTCACTTTCCCGGCACTCACGGCGGACCGCGTGCGCGTGGCTGTTCACGAGACCAATGGCGGGCGCTCGGCCAGGATCTACGAGGTCCGCCTTTACAGCGAACCGGACGGCGTGATCGGATGAGATGGCGCCGATGGCGCGGAGCGAACGGAGGTGCAGGAATGAAGTCCAGGTGGAGCGTATGGTTGTTCGCTGGAATCGCTGCCGCGCTGGCAGCCGATGGGCAGGCTTCGCCCCCGATCACTGTCGAGATGGTGCCGGGACGGAATGGCTTCGCGCGATTCGAGAACCGGGAGCATGCGGGCAACCGGATCGGGTACCGGTTTCACGAACACAAGCCGATGGTGGAAGGCGCGGTCCCGCGGGACGCGCAGGAGGCGGGCATCGACGTTCAGAAAGAGCTCGCGCTGGTGCGCGCATTCGAGACTCGGCGCGGCGTGGTCCGCTATGAGCTGGAGGTGAAGGAGAAGGAGTGGGCCCCGCAGAAGTGGACGTTTCTTCTGGCGCCGGCGGCGGATGGCATCGAGATGCTGCTCCAGGTGGAGGCGAGGGAGACGGGGCTGAACTCCTACTACGGAGTCCAACAGTGTTTCCGGATGAGCGGGGCCACGAACGAAGGCTGGCGGCAGGAGGTGGCGAGAACGCCGGCGTTCAGCGAGTTTGACTGGTGGAAGGCGCTGGAGTCCGAGGGGAAAGGACCGGCGAGCATGACGCACGTCTTGCGGCTGGGGAATTGGGAGGAGTTGCCCGCACGGAAGGAGACGGTGGGGGCGCGGACTCCGCTCGGGGTTCAGGTAGACCGGAGGCTCAGCGGTGGCGACCTGGCGAAGATCCCGAAAGTCGGGCCCTACGAGGCGCTGATGCTGGCGGCGGTGGACAGTGGATTGATCACGCGCGTGAGCCGCGACGGAGATTGGATTTCCGGGATCTACTGGGAGAGGACATCCCATGTAACGGATCATCATCCTGCCGATTGCCTGCACGCCATTTTGAATATTGGTGGGATTCCGGCCGGAGGGACCAGGGTACTGCGGGGAAAGATCTACTGGTTTCGGGGCGGGCTGGACGAGCTGCGGAAGAGGTGGAAGCAGGAGTTTGGAGGATCGCGATGACGATCGATCATGTGGCGGTGTGGACTGGGGACTTGGAGCAGCTGGTGAAGTTCTATTGCCGGTATTTTGGTGCGGAGACTGGAGAGAAATATGTAAATCAGGCAAAGGGTTTCGCTTCGCGCTTTCTGCAGTTCGAGGACGGGTGCAGGATGGAGGTAATGACGTCCAGCACGTTGTCGCTTACGGGCGCTGCGGCGGGGGCGCAGCGGATGGGGTTGACACATCTGGCTTTTGCGGCCGGGAGCGAGGAGGCCGTGGATGAGTTGACGGCGCGGTTGCGCATGGAAGGGCATGTGGTTGCCGATGGGCCGCGGCGGACCGGGGATGGCTGCTATGAGAGCGTGGTGCTGGATCCGGATGGGAACCGGGTGGAGATCACGGCCTGAATGATTGGCTGCCTTCCATCTTGCGCCGCGGCCCGCCCGCCGGATCTCTCCGCCGGCGGTCGGACTCCCGGAATCGGCAGCGTGTCTACTTGCCGGACTTGCCGATTTCGGCGCTCAGAAGTTCGACGGCCTTGGAGATTTGGGCGTCTTTGCCCGCCAGAAAGTCGGCCGGCAGGTTGTCGACGTAGACATCGGGCTGAACGCCGTAGTTCTCCATGTTCTCGCCCTTGGCCGTGTAGACTCCGGCGCCGGGGGTACGGATGGATGAGCCGTCGAGCAGCTGATAGGCGCCCGTCCCGATGACGGCGCCCATGGTCGGAACGCCCACCAGCTTGCCGAGGCCCAGGCGGCGGAAGCCGTCAGGGAACATCTCGGCGTCGGAGGCTGAGCGCTCGTTCTGCATCACCGCCATGGGACCGAAGAAGGCCTTCTGGGGGCGCTCTTCCATGACGCTGTTGCGGCGTTGGACCTTCTGATACTGGCGCTGGCCAAGTACCTGGAGCAGCTCCTGGTCAATGCCGCCGCCGCCGTTGAAGCGCTGGACAATGATGAGCGCCTTCTTGAAGCGGTTCTCTGCCAGGTCGAGTTCGAACTTGCGGAAGGAAGGGGCGTCCATGGCCTGGATGTGGAGGTAGCCGATCTGCCCGTTGCTGAGCTTGTCGACCATCGCTTTGCGGTCGTCTACCCATTTCTGGTACTTCAGCTGCGAGATGGCCATCAGGGGCGCAGGCTCGATTTCGATGGTCCAGGCCCCTTCCTTTCCGGGCTTGTCGTTCACCAGGAATTCGAAGCGGCGTGCCGTGGTGAGGGTGAAGAGCTTCCAGTAGTTTTCGGGCGACTTGAAATCCTGGCCGTTCAGCGCAAGGACGAAAAAGCCGGGCTTGAGTTTGAGGAAGTCCTTGTCGGCAGGGCCCTTGGCGTAGATGGTCTTGACCTTGTAGAGGCCCGCGGAGTCGGATTCGAGTTCGAAGCCGGGGTGGCGCGTCTGAGGCAGGCTGCGATCGGTGGCGGTGCCGCCGCTGACTCCGGTGTGGGAGGCGTTGAGTTCTCCGATCATCTCCATCATGACGGTCTGGAGTTCTTCGGTATCGGCGACGTAGGGCAGCAGGGAGGCGTAATCATCCTTGGCGCGGCTCCAGTTGACGCCGTGCATTTTGGGATCGTAAAAGCGGTTCTTCATGATGCGCCAGCCTTCGTCGAAGACCTGGGCACGCTCGGCGGCGCGGTCGACTTCGACGCGCAGGCTGAAGTTGACCCTGCGGCGCGGGGGCGCGCCACCGCCGCCGCCAGCCATGGCCGCACCGCCGCCGAAGCCTGAACCGCCGCCCTGAGCCGAGCCGGAGCCGGAGTCAGAAGCAGGGGCGATGGAGACGGAGTAGATCCCCTGGGCATCCATGAAGAAGAGAGACCGGCCGTCGCGGGACCACTGCGGAGAAGAGATGCCGCCGCCAAAGCCGCCCATGCCGCGCGGGGCGGGCGGAGCGCCTTCTTCGGCGGAAGGAGGCTGCGCCTGGGCGACGCGGGTGAGGCGTTCCCCGGTGTCCTGGATGGTCCAGAGGGCGCTGACCATGCGGTTCTCCTGTTCGCCGCGGGCGACGAAGGCGATCTGGCGGGAGTCGGGGGAGACGGCAAACTGGCTCACCGCGTCGCCAAGGCGCGTCAACTGGCGGATGCGTTTGGGCAGGCCGTCCCAGTCGATCTTCACTTCCACCTTGGCCGGGGCCTGTTGCGCGCGCCCGCCGCCGCCGAAGGCCGGAGTCTGCGGCTGCGCGGCGGCCTCGGCTTCTGTGTCGATGCCGCGGTCCAGGGGGTCTTTGTCTTCTTTCTGGAGGTTGACCGAGTAGAGCTGGAGGTTCGAGCTGCGGCCCAGGCTGGCCATGCCCATCTGCATCACACCGGCGGAGAGATAGAGCCGTTTGCCGTCCGGAGACCAGCGGGCGTCCATGGCGGCGAACAGGTCGTCCACGCCGATCAGCTTCTCGTCCTGGCCGGGCGCGGAGGCTGCCGGCTTGACGAAAACGTGGGGGCGGTTGTCGCGATCCATGCGGACGAAGGAAACCCACTGGCCGTCTGGAGCGAAGCGCGCATTGGAGGGAGCGCCGGTCTCCCCGTTGGCGACTTCAGTGAGTTTCACGGGATCGACGTCGAGGCGCCAAAGCTTGTTATCGCTGGAGGAGAAGAGCATGCTCTTTGAGTCCGGCGCCCATTGGACGCCGCGTTTTTCGGTATCCGCATCGGTGAGCTTCTTGCGGTTGTGGCCCAATTCATCGGCGAGCCAGATCTCCTCGCGGCCGGATTCATCGGAGATGTAGGCGATCCACTTCCCGTTGGGAGACCACTGCGGCGCGGTGTCGCGGCGGTAGCTGTTGGTGACCCGCTGCGGCTCGCCGCGGTCGGTGGCGACCGTAAAAATCTCGCCGTGCGCGACGATGGCGGCGCGGCGGCCGGAGGGAGAGAGGTGGAAGCTGTCGGCGGCGGAGGAGATCACCTTCCAGTCCATGGGGTTCTGGTTCTCATCCGCGGTGATGCGAACCTGCACTTCGCGGGACTTTCCGGAAGCGGTGTCCAGCAGCCAAAGGCCGTGGTTGTACTCGTAGGCGATGGTCTTGCCGTCGTAGGAAAGGCTCGGCGAGGCCAGGCCGCCGGAGGTGTAGCGCGTGACCTGAGTCCAGGCGCCGCCGCGTTCGGAGACTTTCCAGATGTTGTTGGCGCTGGCCATGACGGCGGGCACACCGGGCTGGATCTTCTGCTCATCGGGCAGGCGGTCGGCGACGAAGAAGATCTCGCCTTTGGCCCCGTACATCGGCCAGAGCATGTTGCCCTTGAAGACGGAATCGCGGAGGTCCTTGAACGTCTTGGACGAGGCCTCCAGCAGCCAGAGGTCGGCGGCATAGGAGCCGCGGTAATGCTTGCGGGTCCAGGCCTGCGGGTGGCGCGTGAAGGCCAGCTTGGAGCCGTCGGGGGACCAGGCGCCGAAGGAACCCCAATCCGTGGGCAGAGGAGTTTCCAGGCCGCCTTCGAGGGGGACTTCGTAGAGGTTGGCAACGGAGGGGAAAGCTCCGTCGCCGCGGGCCGACGTGAACAGAATGCGTTTGCCGTCGCGCGACCAGCCGACGACGGTATCGGGCGCCGAATGCCAGGTGAGCTGCTTGGGGTCCCCGCCGGCCGCAGGCATCACGAGGACGTCAAAGTTGCCGTATCGATTGGATGAGAAAGCAATCCACTTGCCGTCCGGCGAGTAACGCGGAGCGATGTCGCGCGCAGGATGAGTGGTGAGGCGGTGGAGGTTGGAACCATCTTCCCCGACGCTCCAGATGTCGCCCTGGTAACTGAAGACGATGGAGCCGGAGTGGAAGTGCGGCTGGCGCAGGAGGCGGGTTTGAGCGGAGGCCGCAAAGGCCAGAACGAAGAGCGCAAGGAGAGTGCGAGTCATGGAGGTGTTCCGGGTCGAGACGATTCTATACGAATGTGAGGCGCTGAGCGGGTATCTGGAGTTACATGCCCGGAGCGAGTGGGCGGTTCCAGGCCAGGCGAAAAGCCCGGCCGCGGGCGCGGCGCCGTGGACGGACTAAAGCTTGCTCAAGGCGAAGGCGTAGGCGCCGAGGGCAACCGCCTCGCTGGTGTCGAGCCGCGCGAGGCCCACGGCCACGCGCTGCAGCGGGTCGTATTGAACCATGCGCCCGGAGCGGGGCACGGCGATGGAGCGCGCTTCGCCTTGGAGGAAGATCCCGCGCTCCACGGCGTTGTCTATGTCGAAAGCCTTCGCGATCACACGCCGCAGCGGATTGCCGTCACGCTCATAGACGCCGTTGACGGCCTTCATCAGCGCGGGCATGAACAGCGGCGCGGCGGCGGAAATGCCCCCGCCGATCACCGCCAAACCATCGACGAGTGTCAGCGCCTGCGCCACCACGTCGCCGGCGGCCTGTCCCAGACAGCGGAACGCCTCTTTGGCGGCCTCCCGGTTCCCCGCCCCGCGGCCCATGCCGATTTCGAAGATCTCCTTGGGCTCCGGCGCAGCTTCCAGCGCGATGCCGGCACTGCGCGCATAAACGCGCCGCACGGCGCGGATGGAGGCGCCTTCCTCGGCGTTGATCGAAGCATCGTGGATATTCCTCGACAGCCACACCTCCGCCGCCATCGAGTTGTCCCCGATGAAGAGCTGCCCGTCGCGCACGATGCCGCCGCCCAACCCCGTGCCCAGCGTGATGCCGAACAGGTTCTTGTACCTCTTCGGGCTCCCCGCCTCTGCGAGCAAACCGTTCACGTAAGGCAGGAAGCCGGACATCGCCTCGCCATAGACGAACAGGTCGCCGTCGTTGTTGATGAACGTGGGAATTCCGAACTCATCGGCCAGCATCGGGCCCAGCGCCACGCCGCCGCGGAACGCCGGCAGATTGTTCTCGTTGGCAACGATTCCAGCCGGGTAGTCCGCCGGCCCCGGGAACGCGAAGCTGATGGCCGCGGGCGCTTCGGGCAGTTGCTCCCGCACCCTGCGGAATCCCTCGATCATGTTGCCCAGGCAGCGCTCCAGGTTGTCGGCTTCAGAAGGAATATAGATCGGGTCCAACAGTAGCTGGTTGGAGCGGATCGCGGAGAACTTCAAATTCGTGCCGCCCGCATCGAGAATCATCACGATGCGGGGGTCGGTGGAGGTATTCAGTGCCATGTTATGCTTTTGCGCCCTTTAGATTGGCCAGGGCGACGTAGGTGATGTAGAGCAGCGCGGCCAGAGGAACCAGGAAGCCCATCTGCACGGAGCCAAGAACGTCGGAGACGACGCCCATCACCGGCGGCACCAGCGCGGCGCCGACGATGGCGGTGACCAACAGGCCGCTGAGCGCGTTCTGGTGCTCCGGCATGGCGTCGACGACGATGGAAAACACCAGCGGGAAGATGTTCGCAAAGCCCAGACCGATCACAAAGAAGCTGGCCACCGCAACGGCCTGATTTGGCACGAAAATGCCCATCAAACCGACAACGGAAACGATACAGGTAACGATAAAGAAGACACGGGGCTTCATCCAGGTGAGCAAAACGCCTCCGGAGAAGCGTCCGATGGTCAAAGCGAGGAAAAAGAGCCCGGTGCCGAGCAATCCGATCTTGTTGATGTCCACGCCGAAGCGGTCTTTGAGGTACATCGGGATGCCGGCGCTGACGCTCACCTCGGCGCCGACATAGAAAAAGATCGCCATCACCATCATGGTGACGTAGCCGTTCTTCAGCAGCGCCAAGCAACTGGCGAGAGTGGTTGGCTGATGGTTCTCTTCCTGCACGGGCTTCACTTTCAGCGTCAGCACGCCCACCAGGGTGACCAGCAGCGCGGCGCTGTAGATGGGAAAGACCACCTGCCAGGAAGCGCCCCAGTAGCGCGCGGCGATGACAGGCAGCAGCGGGCCGGAGAGTGAGCCGATGGCTTTGACAAACTGGGCCAGCGAGAGGTTGCGCGAGTAGTAGCCGGGGCCGGAGACGTCGCGCATGATGGGGTTGCCCGCCACCTGCAGAGTGGTGGCTCCGGCGCCGAGCAGCAGCACGGTGAAGAGGAACATCGCGAACGACGCGAAGCCGAGCATGGACGGGATGAGCATGCCGCAGAGCATGATGCCCAGGCCGAGGAGGAGGATGAACTTCTTGCCCATGCGGTCCTGCAGCACGCCCATGGGGACGGAGAGGAAGCCAAACATAATGAAGGCCACGAAGGCGATCATCTGGGCCTGGAAGTTCGAGAGTTGAAACTGGTCTCGGGCGAGGCTGATGAAGGGGCCGGTGGCGTCGGCGAAACCCATGGCGAGGAAGGCGAGGAAGACGGGGAAGGCTCTCAGCATAAAGGAAGCATCCAGCATAGCTCCAACTGGCTGATAGCGGGGGACTATTCGGTGCGGAGGGCTTCGGTGGGGTCGAGGCGGGCAGCCTGCATGGCGGGGATGAGGCCGCTGGTGATGCCGACGAGCATGAGGACGAGGAAAGAGATGCCGACGGTGGAGAGCTGCACTCTGAGGACGAGGTCGCCTTTGCCGGAGGTGTCTTCGAAGAGGCCGCCGAGCATGGGCATCGGCGGAATCATCCAGGTGATGGCGTAGGAGAGCCCGACGCCGAGGATGCCGCCGGCGAGGGTCAGGACCAGGGCTTCCGCGAGGAACTGGAGTGCGATGTGCCAGCGGCGGGCGCCGAGGGCGCGGCGCAGGCCGATTTCGCGGGTGCGCTCATTGACGCTGACCAGGAGGATGTTCATGAGGCCGATGCCGCCGATGGCGAGGGTGAGCGCGCCGATGAAGAGCAGCAGCACCTGGAGGCCGATGGTCAGGCCATCTATGATGGGGCGCAGGTTGGAGGTGCCGAAGCCGGTGATGGCGCGTTTGTCGGAGGGGTTGAAGTTGAAGCGGCGTGCCATGGCTTCGCGGAACTGGAGTTCGGCCTGCTTTTCGAAAAGCGGCGAGATGGGCTGAAGGACGGCGTTGGTGGGATAGCGGGTGTTCCAAAGCTCCCCGGCTGAGCCGTAGGGGATAAAGACGGAGCGGTCATCGGGCCCGTAGTAGTTGCCGAAGGAGAGCTTCTTATCCATGACGCCGATGACGTTGAAGCGGATGCCCTGGATGGTGATGGTTTCGTTGACGGCGGGGCGGCCGGAGAAGAGCTTCTTCTTCACCCAATCGCCCATGAAGACGACGCGGCGGCGCTCGGAGACGTCCTCGGGGGAGATCCAGCGGCCCTCGAGCGGCCGTTCGCTGCGGATCTCGCCGTATTCGTAGCAGACGCCGCGGACGTTGACGGTGACGACGCGCTCCTGGTAGGAGAGCGGCAGGCGCCTGATGGTCTCGGGGCAGAGCTGCTTGATGAGGGGCGATTCGGCTTTGGCAACGTCGAGGTCGGCGATTTCAAAGCGGATGCGGCGGCCGGCGCGTTCGCCGCCGGCCTGTTCGCTGGTCTGGCCGGGGAACATGATGATGGCGGACTTGGAGAAGTTCTGGAAGACGCCCAGCATGAGCTGGCGGAATCCGCTGCCAGAGGACATGAGGAGCGTGACGGCGGCGATACCCCAGACGATGCAGAGCATGGTGAGGATGGAGCGGGTGGGGCTGAGGAGGAGCGAGTCCCAGTCCTGACGGAGGATTTCGGCGATCATGCCGGCCATGGCGGATCAGCCTCCCGCCTCGAAGCGCAGGGCTTCAATGGGATCGACCGAGGCGGCGCGCGAAGCCGGGTACATGGCGGCGAGCACGGCCACGAGGCCGAGCAGGCCGACGCAGCCGAGGCCGACCTGCCAGGTGGCGTAGAGGCCGGCGAAGTACTGCGGCATGGGCAGCTTGTTGACGAAGTGGCAGACCGTGTGAGCGAAGGCGAGGCCGATGGCGCCGCTGACGAAGACGATCAGGAACGTCTCGAGGAAGAACATGGTGAGGATGGA
>JACQZS010000286.1 GCA_016213725.1 Acidobacteriota bacterium
AGGGCCGGTGTAGGCCTGCAGCTTCGGCGGCTTGCGAAAGGCGAGATCGACGGTCTTGTCGCCCGCCATGTCGTGGTAAGGCGCGGGGATCGGCGCCATCGAGGCCGCTGGAATGGCGGTGGCCCAGGGGTCTTTGTCCGTGGCGGCGCGCACCGGCCAGTCCAACTGGAGGCGAGCGTCATAGGTCTCTCCCATGAGGAAATCGGCTTCCAGCGAGGGGGCCGGCAGCTGATGCCAGCCGTCCCCGGTGGCCACAGTCTGGCGCGTGCCGTCGGCGAATTCGATTTCGAGTTGAAGCAGTAGCGCGGGCGTCTTGCCGTAAAAATTGCGCCCCGTGCGATTGGGGCCGTAGCCCACCAGGAGGCCGTAGCCAAGGTAACCCGCATACCAGCCATCGGCCACAATGGCGCCGAGCGTGTTGGCGCCGGAAGAGACCGCGGAAGTGACGTCCCAGGCCCGGTAATAGGCGCGTTGGTGGTAGTCTGACCAGCCCGGCGAGAACATGGTTTCAGCCACGCGGCGGCCGTTGAGGTAGGGGTCGAAGATGCCGAGAGCGGAACCGTAGAGCACCGCCCTCCGAATGGTCTTGGAAACGGAAAAGCTGCCGCGGTAGGCGCGCGCTGGCGGGAGTTGAAGGTCCTTGCGGGAGTTGTGGACGGGGCTGGGGTCAGGATAGGAAATCCACTGCGCCCGCCAGTCTTCGGCCCGCAGAAGCCCCATGGACCATTCAGCCTCGGCGCTCCAGGCGGAAGGCTTTTGGTCTTTGTCCCAGACCTGCACTTTCCAAAAGCAGCGCTGCCGGGAGATCAGCGGCTTGCCGGCGTAGGGGATGTTCACGGTCTCGGAGGAGGCCACGCGGCCGGAGTCCCAGAGATCGGCCTGATTGGCGGCCAGACGATCGCGGGAAGAGGCGGCGAGGATTCGGTAGGCGGTCTGTTTTTGCCCGTTTTCCTGGGATTGCAGCACCCAGGTGAAGCGCGGGGCGGGAGACTCGACGGAAAGCGGATTGGTCAGGTATTCGGTGCGGAGTCCGGAGACGGCCAAAGGGGCGGCGGCGGCAGACGCGGCCCACAGCAGGACGGAGAAAGCGGGATGGTAGTTCATGCAAAGGCGATCCTGTCGCCGGGAGAAGACAGCTCGGCCACCATTCTATTGCGGAGCGAGCCAGGGCGGCTGGTTCAGAGCTTGGCCGAGATGGGCTGCAGCCGGCGGGCGCCGGCACGGAGACGGCCGTCGATGAAGAGCCGGAGCCCCTGGCCGTTGTTGAAATGCCCGCCGGTGCGGTCCCATTGGATGGTGAGCCGGTGGCCGTGATAGGCGACACCCTCCAGGCAAAACCAGTCCCACTGCTTTTCGGGGAGGAGTGGAGCGATTTCCACCCTGTCGTCAGCGCGGGGACGGAGCCCGACGAGGCCGGTAATGATGAGGTCGGCGAAGGCGGAGTGATTATAGTGGTCGCCGCGGCCATAGAAGGTTTTCTTCTTGATCTTGCGGGCGCGGGCGTGCCACTCGCCAGTGAAGGGGTTCAGGTTCTCGTCGACAAAGGCGATCTTCCGGCCGTCGGGCAGGGTGAGCTGCTGGCTGGCGGCATAGATCCTAAGGGTCTCGAAGTAGTCCTGCTTCGAAATGTCCTTCTGCGGGTAGTCGTGCAGGACGTTGGCCAGGGCCTTCAGCGTGAGTGTGGTGGAGAAGGGCCAACTGGGACCGTTCCACTGGCAGTCGTCGCCGGATTCCGCGATCTTGAAGCCGGGGTGGCGGCGCTCGGCCGTAGTCGGGCCATAGGGCGCGTAAAAACCCTGCGGGTCCATCAGCTGGCGCCACGCCACTTCGTAGCCGCGCCTGGCTTCAGGCAGTCCGAACAGCCAGGGCGAAAAGCCGATCTCTTCCCGCACTTCGGCGCTCCGGCCGGATTCCAACCTGGTTTCGAAAAACGACTGCTCCGGGTTCCACAGCTCTTTCTGCACGAGGCTTCGCAAGCTGGCGGCCTTGGATTCGAACTGGCGGGCCAGATCTTCGCGCCCGGCCATGCGGGTGATGCGAGCCAGTGCGGCGGCGTTGCCGTACATGTAGCTGTTGATGGAAGGCCGCGCGTTTTTCACCTTACGGCCGCCGGAGATCGACTCCTCCATGCCGTCGCGGACGTCGTACTGCCAGAACAGGCCGCTGGGCAATTGGCGATCGGCCTCCCATTGGGCGTAATCCGCCAGCAGCGCGTCCAGCCAGGAGAGCAGGGCGTCGCGCCGGCCATCCACCTGGTAGCGCTCGTAGAGCGCCGCCGCGGTCCAGTTGGAGAACTGGTGGTAGTGCCGCTGCATGCTGCCGCCCTCCCCGGAACGGAGCCAGAAGGCGACGTATTCATCGAGGTAGACCGGGTTATTCAGCCAGCGGGCGTCGGCGATGTGGTGGCCAAGGGCGCAGCTGATCGCGTTGTAATCCGAGCCATGCCGGACCGGGCGGAGAAACTCCGTAAAGATGAAGCCGGCCGGCGTCTTGCGCAAGTGCTTGCGCAGAGTCCACCAGCGGTAGTACCAGATGCGCTCGATGTCGGGATCCGGACAGGCGAAGAACGGCGCGTTCGCCTTCATCCAGGCCCAGGCCTGTTGGTCCGGAATGTAGGACTCTACGTCCGGAGTTGTAACAGAGTTGAAATACTCGACGTAATGGCGATAGGATTCCCGCGGGAGTATTGAATCCGTTTGTGCGGCCGCCGCCAGTGCGAACACGCTGGCAAGCAGGCCGATGCGAACCACGTTCACAGACATAACATTAGCGGGTATCGTCACACCAGTGTAATGCCCGTTATACACGGTCCAGCTAGTCTATCTACTGGACAAGGGGTCAATTCAATGGTCATCTGCAAGCTGAAATTACTATCCGCGTTCGCGCTGGCGACGAGCCTGATGTTTGGGCAATCGTTCACGGCCAGCATCCTAGGCAATGTAACTGACGCGTCTGGCGCTGCGATTCCAAACGCAAAGATCACGGCCACCAATGTGGCCAACAACACAAAGGTGGAGACTGTCAGCGACTCGATGGGCCGCTACACGGTGCAGCCCCTCCAACCGGGCTCCTACCGGCTGGAAGCCAGCACGACGGGCTTCAAGAAATTCATGCAGAGCGGCATCGATCTGGCCGTCGGCCAGCAGGCCCGGCTCGACATCGGGATGCAGGTGGGCGATCTCACAGAAAACGTCACTGTGGAAGCTCAGGTTTCGACCATCGAAACCGCGTCCTCCACGATCGGCAAGGTCGTTTCCAACAAGGCGATTCTGAACCTTCCGCTGAACTCGCGGAACGTCTATTCGCTGATTTACCTGACCCCCGGCGTGGCAGGCTCCATCGGCAACAACTACAACAGCATGAGCTACTCCATCAACGGCGCGCGCGCGTCGATGATGGACACGCTGATCGACGGCGCCACCGCGTCGCACCCCACCGTTCAGGGCTACTCCGGCATCTCGGCCTTCCCCAGCGTGGACGCCATCGGCGAGTTCAAGGTGCTGGGCGCCAACTTCCAGGCCGAGTACGGCCGCACGGCCGGCAGCGTGCTCAACGTGGTCTACAAGTCCGGCACGAACGACTTCCACGGCACGGGCTATGAGTTCCTGCGCAACTCCAAGCTCGACGCCAATACCTTCTATAACAACGCGCGCGGCCTGGCGCTCTCCAGCTTCAAGCGCAGCCAGTATGGCGGCACATTCGGCGGCCCCATCAGGAAGGACAAGACGTTCTTCATGAGCTCTTACGAAGGCCTGCGCCAGCGCAGCTTCAGCTCCCGCACCACCACGGTGCCGACGCAACTCGAGCGCAGCGGCAACTTCACCCAGACCTACGCCGGCGCCAACAACCCCGTGCTGATTTACGATCCGTTCTCCACCCGCGCCTCCGGCACATCGTTCGTCCGCGACGCCTTCCCCGGCAATCTTGTGCCCACGACGCGCATGGACAAGGTGGGCGTGAACGTCCTCAAGTATTTCCCGCTGCCCAACACCCAGGGCGCCGCGTGGACCAACGCCAACAACTACTACAACCAGGGCTCGTCCACACTCGACATCGATCAGATCGACGGCAAGTTCGACCACAACTTCACCTCCACCCAGCACTTCTTCCTGCGCTACAGCTACCGCAACCAGGACAGCCTCCCCGCCGTGCTGTGGCCCACGGAAATGAAGCCCGCCGAAACCACCAACAACGAGCGCAACCGCATGCATAACGGCGTCATGGACTACACCATGTCGCCCAACGCCACCACGGTGGTCAACCTGCGTGCCGGCTTCGCCCGCAGCCTTTACTTCTACGAGAACCTCGGCCTGGGCTTCCTCGCTTCGTCGCTCGGCTTCCCCACCATGATGGACACCGCCGGCGGCTTGTCCATGTTCCCCAGCATGTCCTTCTCCGGCTACACTTCACTGGGCAACTCCGACAACCGCTACAACGCGTTCATGACCTACACGGCGGCCGGCAGCATCACCAAGATGCATGGCGCGCACACCATCAAGGCCGGCTACGACGGCCGCATGATCCGCGTGAACAACCGCGAGTCGCGCTCCACCTCCGGCTCCTATGCTTTCACCGCCGGCATGACCCAGGGACCCAACCCCAACACCGCCGCCTCCAACCGCGGCAACTCCATCGCCAGCCTCCTGCTGGGCACCGGCAACAGCGGCACCCTCATCCAGAGCTTTAAGGACGCCGCGGCCCAGAGCTTTTACACTGCCCTGTACATCCAGGACGACTGGCGCATCACCCGCAATCTCACCATCAACATTGGCTTGCGCTACGACCTGGATACCCCGCGCACCGAACGCTTCGATCGCATGAACTACTTCGACCCCACCGTGCGCTCTCCGCTCGCCGACCAGGTCCCCGGTTACTCCAACCTCATGGGCGGCCTCATGTTCGTCGGCGTCGACAGCCGGCCCCGCACGCAGTACATCATGGACCGCAACAACTTCGCCCCGCGCATCGGCTTCGCCTACCAGGTGGCGCCAAAAACCACCATCCGCGGCGGCTGGGGCAATATTTACGCCATCTCCCTGCAGCAGGCCCACGGCACCATCGGGCCGTTCGGCTTCCGCACCCAAACTCCCTGGCTCAACACCATTGACGGCATCACGCCGAACTATCTGCTCTCCAACCCCTTCCCAGCCGGCTTCGGCACGCCTCCCGGCGCTTCGCAGGGGCTGCTCACACAGGCCGGCGCCAACATCCAGGCGCCCGTCCAGGAGACCCTCACACCCTACTCCGCCCAGTGGAACTTCAACGTCCAGCACAGCCTCCCGGCCTCCATCCTGCTGGAAGTGGCCTACGTCGGCACCCGCGGCCTACAACTCTCCCGCAACGACGAAGGCGGCCTCAGCCTGAATCAGCTCGACCCGAAGTACATGGCCCTCGGCTCGCAACTCAATCAGACTGTGCCGAACCCGTTCTACGGCATCGTCAAGACCGGCGTCCTCGCCACGCCCACCGTCAGCCGGGCACAGTTGCTGCGGCCTTACCCGCAGTTCACCGACATCATCCCGCTGTACTCCACCGGCGCATCCTCCAACTACCACTCTCTCCAAACCACCTTCAGCAAGCGCTTCTCCCATGGCTTCCAGTTCGAAGGCAACTACACCTGGGCCAAGGCCATCCAGGAAGATCTGAGCCACGCCAACAGCTATTACGTGCGCGCTTCGCGTACGCTGGCCAGCTATGACATTGCCCAGCGCTTTGTCCTCAGCTTCATCTACGAACTGCCCTTCGGCAAAGGCCGCGCCGTGGGCACAGACTGGAACGGCGTGACCAACGCCATCCTCGGCGGCTGGCAGTTCAATGGCTTCACCACCTACCAGACCGGCACTCCGCTTTCCATCACTGCCAACAATGTGGCCGGCATCTTCAACTCGCGTGGCCTGCCCAACAGCAACGGCAACCCGGTGAAGATCGAAGGGGACGTCCACGACCGCCTTACCAAGTACTTCGAAACCAGCGTCTACTCCCAGCCCGCCGCCTTCACCATGGGCAACGCGCAGCCCTATTCTCCGCAGCTGCGTGCGCCCACCGTCAAGAACTGGGACCTCTCGATGTTCAAGGATTTCCGCATCGTCGAGCGCATGACGCTGCAGTTCCGCGCCGAGGCTTTTAACGCCGTCAACACAGTGCGCTTCGGCAGCCCGAACACCTCCGTCACTTCCAACCAGTTCGGACAGATCTCCAGCCAGGCCAACTCGCCCCGCCAGATCCAGTTCGGACTCAAGCTCTTGTTCTAATAGAGAGCCTCAATGCCCCGGAGGCCACCCGGCCTTCGGGGCTTTTTTCGTCTCGGGCGACAGATGCCGCGCCGCCGCCGCCAGATACGGCCGGAACTTCAACCGCCACCAATGCGTCAGCCCCGTCTGCCGGATCTCCTCGAGCGTATCCGAGTAGTGCTCCAGGATGTTTTCCGCAAACAGGCCGCCGGTGGCACGCGCCGCCAGCACCGAAGACTTACCCAGCCAGAACGCCCGCTGCGGCAGTGCCTGCAGCGCGTCCAGCGCCAGCAGAGCTGAAAGTTCAAAGGTAGAGCGCCCCACCTGCCTGGCCGCGTACTGCAGCGCGCGCCAGCGCAGCGTCAGCGAATCGATCGAGGGCAGCTTCGCCGGCGCCAGGCCGCGCGCCGATTGCTGAATCGCCGCCCACTCTTCGCGCAGTTGCCGGACGTCCAGCGGCGGCGTGTTGATCGCTTCGGCCGCACGCCCCGCCGTGGCCTCCAACGCATCGAGAATCTGGTCCATCGTCGCCGGCCGGCTGTCCGGCGCGATCAGCCCCGCTTCTCGCAGGGCCGCCGCGATCTCCGCAATCAGTGTGCGCCCCGCGCCGCTCAAATCCGCCAGCGCCGCCAGAATCCACACCGGCGAAGCACGGAAGGTCAGGATGCCGATCAGTTCCAGCCCATTGCCCGCCGTCCGCCGCACCAGGAAATCCTCCGCGATCTTGCCCTCCGCCGGGAACACCCCTTCCACTTGCCCAACCTGCTCGATCAGAAAGCGCAACACCGCCTCCACCAGCGAACGGTAGAGCCGCGTCCGCCGCAGTGCCGGCGGCAGCGCCGCCTCGCCCACGGATTGCACCAGGCCCCCGGCCAGCGCGGAGGCCGACCGCAACACCCGTTCCGGAAGCGAGAGAAGGTACTCGCGCACGGTGATATGGTAGCTGTTTCAGGCCCTGTTGAAGCGGGCGAGGAGGCATCTCTATGGACAGACGGCAGTTCGTGATGGCCGCCGGAGCCGCCGGCGCGGCCCAAGGCCAGCAGAAGAAGATCCGGCTCGGCGTCATCGGTTGCGGCTGGTATGGCGGCGTGGACATGCGCGCCGCCTACAATGCCGGCGGCGTGGAGGTCACCGGCGTCTGCGATGTCGATTCGAAGTTCCTCGACGAAGCCGCTGCCGCCGTCGAAAAGCAGCAGGGCGCCAAACCCAAGGCCTTCAAGCACTACAAAGACCTCCTGGCGATGGACGAACTCGACGCCGTCATCATCGCCACTCCGCCCCACTGGCACGCCCTGCCCTTCATCGCCGCCTGCGAGCGCAAGCTGGCCATCTACGAAGAGAAGCCGCTCTCCTACGACATCCGTGAAGGCCGCGCCATGGCCAACGCCTGGAAGAAGGCCGGCAATCTGGTCCAGATCGGCTTCCAGCGCCGCCAGAGCGACGCCTACCAGGCCGTGCGCGACTACGTCAAATCCGGCGCCCCCGGCCGCATCGTCCAGGCGGACGTCAACATCCACTACACGGCCCAACCGCTCGACAATACCCCCCAGCCGCCGCCCACTACACTCGACTGGGATCTCTGGTGCGGCCCCGCCCCCAAGCTGCCCTACTCGCCCAACATCGGCCACAAGAGCTGGCGCCTGGAGCAGACCACCGGCAACGGCCACCTCGTCGATTGGGGCATCCACCTCATCGACGCCACCCGCGTCATGCTCGGCCTCGGCAGCCCCAAGTCCGTCACCGCCGTGGGCGGCCTCTACGAATACAAGGGCCGCATCACCACACCCGACACCCTCACCGCGCACTTTGAATTCGACCAATGCCCCGTCGTCTGGCGCCACCGCCTGTGGGGCGCCGTCGAGCGCGATCCAGAATTCGCCTACGGCGTCACGCTCTACGGCGAAAAAGAAACCATCTTCGCCAACGACCAGCGCTGGATTGTCCTGCCCAAAGGGAAAGATGCCCCGCGCCGCGTCACCGAATCCAAACCGCCCGTGGATCTCGGCCTGCGCCATATGCAGGAGTTCCTCACCGCCGTCCAGGCCGGCAAGCAGCCCGCCTGCACGCCGGAGGAGGGCTTCCGCTCCACCTCCACGGTGCAACTGGCCATGATCGCCTACCGCTCCGGCCGTACGCTCGAATGGGATGCGCAGGCCGAAAAGATCACCAACGACGCCGCGGCCAACAAATTACTTAGACGCGAGTATCGTGCACCGTACAAACACCCCGGCACGTAGAAGCGCGAGGGATAGAACGCTAAGCTGGAAGTAGCATGAGCAACCCGAGTGTACCTTTGACGCTGGAAGGCGCGGCCGTTTTGCATCAGATGTTCCACCTCCGCTGGGAAGAGTGGAACAGCCTGGACGCGCACACGCGTAGCGCCGCTTTGCGGGAGTTCGTCGATTGGCTCCAGGCCAAGGAAGGCGCCGAGGGCGGTGAGCAATCCGCGGCCTTCGCCATGCTCGGACACAAAGGCGACCTGATGCTGGTCCACTACCGCCGCGACTTCGTCGACTTGCTCGAAGCCCAGCGGCAGGTCCGGCAACTCGGCCTGGGCACTTATCTGACCCCCGCCACCTCGTACCTCAGCGTGGTGGAACTCGGGCTGTACGAATCCACCCGCAAGATTCACGAGGACCTTGAAGCCCGCAGCCTCACCGCCGGAACCCCGGAGTGGGACGCCGCCGTCGCCGAGACCCTGGACCGCCAGAAGAAAGCCATGGCCGCCCGCCTCTTTCCGGAAATCCCCGAATCCAAGTACCTCTGCTTCTACCCGATGGACCGCAAGCGCGGCGAAGAGAAGAACTGGTACCAGGTGCCGTTCAGCGAACGCCAGCGCATGATGCATGAGCACGGCATGGTGGGCCGCCGCTACGCCGGCCAGGTGAAGCAGGTCATCTCC
>JACQZS010000291.1 GCA_016213725.1 Acidobacteriota bacterium
CACTCCACTTTCAAACTCACTCCACTTTCAAACTCACTCCACTTTCAAACTCACTCCACTTTCAAACTCACTCCACCTCCGTCCCACCGCGCACTTTCCCCATCGGCGGCGCGGCGCGGCGCTGCCGCCGCCAAGGCATCTCGCGTCCGGCGGCTCACGCGCCTCTGCTCCCTGGCCGCTCGGCTCCTCCAGCATATTCGGCTCCCCCTCCCGGAGCTATCCGTTTTGCGCGCCATTCGCCTGCCCCGCCAAAGCCTGCCGGTCCTCTCATGCCTGCCGGACTTCCGCGGCCTGACATCCACCTCGCCGCGCTCGAATTGCCCATTCTTGCCCGCTCAAAACGGCTTTTTCCGCGCTTTTCGGATAGTCGGAGCCTGCCAGAGCGCTTTTTGGCGCGCGTTCTTCCGCCTCGGCGCGATAATGCGCTTGAGACGCCCCCCGCTTATGACTCTGCGCATCGTTTCCATCGTCGTCCTTGCAGCCGCTCTGGCGCTTCTCCGCCCCTCGGCTGCGGCCCAGAATCAGCCTTTGAACCTCGGCGGATCCTATGATCAGCTGCTCCCCCGGCAGCAGGCCCTGGTCCAGCGCTGGGTCTCCGAATACAACGGCATCGTCCACCGCAAAGTCACAGCCGCCGAAATCTACGACAATCTCCCCCTCTCCGCCCGCACCACCTTCCAGGCCATCACTCACGCGCTCGCCAATTCCAAGCTCACTTCCAAAGACGGCAAACCCCTCGGCTATGCCATCGACCTCGTCGACGTGATTGAGCGAGTCGCCGGCCAGGTCCCCGCTACCCGCGGCGATCGCCAGTTCCGCGTCTACGTCTACCTCAAGCCCGGCGCCGTCAATAAACTCTACTCCGCCCGCGAGTTCGTCCGCACCCACGACAATACCGTCTATCACATCGGCTACCCCATCAACTTCCGCCAGCAGGGCGGCGTCCCCTCCGTCCAGTTCTCCGTCGCCCGCACCGGGCGCCGCGCCGACATCGACGTCGATTACCGCTCCTCCTCCGGCGTCAAAGCGCTCGTCAGCGGCCACCTCACCTCCGCCAACTCCGACATCCGCGCCGGCAACAACGAAGCCGTCCACAACCGCCGCTGGAGCGGCCTCTCCAACTGGTGGCGCGACCTCATGGCCGTCTTCATCGAAAAGCCCGCTCCCGAGGAATCCACCCACGCTCTCTCGCCCGGCGCCGAGCTCGAACGCCGCCGCATCGCCCGTGGCCCCATCGACGAAGCCATCTACTCCTATCTCAACGATTGGCTCGTCAAGAACAAACCCGAAGACCTCTTGCCCCTCTTCTCCATCCGGGCCTACCCCTGCGTCGCCGAATTCGGCGCCGCCAGCCCCGATGCCAAGCTGGCCCTGGCCCGCATTTTGAACCGGCTCCACCAACGCACCCGGAATCTCGGCCCCGTCTCCAGCATCGATAATGTCGTCCACCCCATCTCCTACCGCCTCCCCGGCTCCCGCCCCGCCGCCAACCGCCACGAAAAGATCTTCTCCCTCCAGGAAGTCCCCCTCGACGTCGCCTGGGCCATCGACTGCCGCGTCCGTTACCGCATGGATCTCATCGAATCCATCCCCCGTCCTCAACACCAGTTCGACAACGTCTTTGTCGCCAGCATGAGGATCGACGATCCCAAGGAACCCCAGGCTTTCCTCGTTCAAACCTGGGCCCAGGACGGCGGCGAATGGCGCATCGTCTCCTTCGATATCAAGCGCAAAAACCTCTCGCCGCCCATCGACATCCTCTCTGAAACCCACTCCGCCCCCCCTCCACACTCCGACGCCGGCGCGGTCCTCGCCGCCGCCGCCCGCCTCTTCGACGCCTGGTTCGTCGCGAAACAGCCCGCCGAGGCCGCCGCCTTCTTCCTCCCCGGGGCCGTCCACTGCTCCGCCGAACCCGGCGCCGCCCTTGCCTCCTCCAGCGCTGACTTCGTCTCTGAGGTCCTCTCCAGTGCCTTGCCCGATTCCCGCATCGAAGGCGTCATCGCCGCCCCGCTGGCCGGCCACCATGAACTCAAGCCCATTCAGCACCCCCACTCAGGCGCTTTCCTGCTTGCCGAACTCCGCGGTGATCTCCTGCGCTCCACCGCCTGCGGCACTGCGCCCCCGCAGGGCCAGGCGAAGTCCGTCGGATATGCCACCCTGTTCCACCTCGTGCAGGCCCCTGGTGCAGATCCCGCAGCCATCACCCTGTTTTGGACCAAATCTCCCGACGGCTGGCGCGTCGCCTCCTACTCCGTCGTCTCCGATTAGCACCAGCCGCCGCTGCCCCTCCGCCGCCCCGAATACGCCGGTTTCCTCTTCTCTCCGCTCGTGGCATACTCTCCTATGCCACCCGGTATCGGCTCTACGCTACGCCGCATCATCAGCCCTAACGCAGCACTGCCCTACGCTCTCAACCTATGGACACCTTCGACGCTCTGATCCAGGAACTCCAGGCCGCCGCCGCCGGCGCTGCCCGCCTCGCCGCCGCGCCCTCCTCCGCCTTCACCCGCCGCCCCCATCCCCAAAAGTGGTCGGCCGCCGAATGCTTCGAGCACCTCAACCTCACCACCAAGGCCTACCTTCCCAAACTCGAAGCCGCCTTCTCCGAACTCCAGCAATCCGGCCTCCGCTCCCCCGGTCCCTTCCGCATGGATTGGCAGGCCCGCCTCCTCCACTGGCTGCTCGCCCCGCCCGCCCGTTTGCGCATGCCCACCTCGCCGCCCTTCTTCCCCGCCGCCTCCGAAGACACCATCCCTCAATTCTCTGAGCTCCAGCAGCGCCTCATCTCCCTGCTCGAACAGCACCGCGGCCTCGCCCTGGACCGCGCCCGCATCTCCTCTCCCTTTGCCGAACGCGTCCGCTACAACCTCTACTCGGCTTTCCGCCTCATCGCCGTCCACCAGCGCCGCCACCTCTGGCAGGCCGGCCGCGCTCTCCAGCCCTAGCGCGGCAGCACCCTGTAGGGGTTCGCTCCCAGCGCGTTCGAAATGTCGGTGATCGCCTTCTGCGCCCGCACGCTGTTGCCCGCCGCATCCAGCGGCGGTGAAATCACCGCGATGCCGAACCTGCCCGGCGCCACCGCGATAATGCCCCCGCCCACCCCGCTCTTCGCCGGCAGCCCCGTGTGGTACAGCCACTTTCCGGAATCGTCGTACAGCCCCGCAATCGCCATCACCGCCAGCACCCCGGGGATGATCTCCGCCTTCATCACCTGCCTACCCGTCACCGGGTTCTTTCCCCCGTTGGCCAGCGTTGCCGCCATCGCCGCCAGGTCCTTCGCATTCACGCTCACTGAGCATTGCTCCGTGTAGATGTCCGTCGCCCGCAGCGGCTCCTTCTTGATGAACTCATAGGCGTACATCAGGTACCCGATCGCCTGGTTGCGCTGGTTCGTCGCACTCTCAGATTCGAACACCTCCTTGTCCACCCCCAGCCGCCGCCCCGCGCACTCCGAGTAGAACCCCAGCAGGCTATTCCAAATCCCCTCCCGCGTCTCCCCGGCCAGCATGCTGGTTGCCGTGATCGCCCCCGGATTCACCAGCGGATTGATCTCCGGCCCGCCCAGCAGCTTCTGCGCCCACTCCACCGCGACAATCGAGTTGAACCGCATCCCCGTCGGGTCCACTCCAATCCGCTTTTCAATCGCCTCCGTCCCCTGCTCCTCCATCACCTTCGCCATCGTGAAGACCTTCGAAATCGATTGAATCGATACCTGAGACTTCACGTCCCCCGCCGTGTACACCTTTCCTTCCGCCGTCACCAGCGCAATGCCGTAGATCTTCGCATCCACCTTCGCCAGCGCCGGAATGTAATCCGCGTTCTTGCCCTCGTTCAGATCCCTGTACTTCGCATACGCCGCGTTCAGCGCCCCCTGAATCTGTGCGTCGCTCCACTCCGCCGCTCCCGCCGCGCATCCCGCGAATGCCAGCCAGATCACCAAAATCTTCATCGTCGCCTCCCAGTCGGATCCCTGCCGTTCGATTGTAGCCCCAGTCAACCAATTCTCGATGCCCGGTTATAATAGCCCCATACGCGGGCTCTCCCGCCCGCATCTGGGATTTTCCGAAAAGAGGGGCTTATGTGCGATCTCGACCATTTTGAATCAGACCGCCAGGAATATGAAGCGCGCGGTCTCATCACCCGTAAACAGTTCGGCGCCCTGCTCGGCGCCGGTGTCTCCATGACGCTGCCGGCCGTCGCCAATGCCGTCGCCGTCACTGAATCCGACGTCACCATCAAAACGCCCGACGGCGAGGCCGACGCCTACTTCGTCCACCCCGCCTCCGGCGCCGCGCCCGCCGTCCTCGTCTGGCCCGACATCTTCGGCCTCCGCCCCGCCTTCCGCCAGATGGGCAAGCGCCTCGCCGAATCCGGTTACGCCGTCCTCGTCGTCAACCCCTTCTATCGCTCCAAAAAGGCGCCCACCTCCGGCTCCGGCGGAGCCACCCCCATTCAGGAGGTCATGCCCATGGCCCGCACCCTGAATGAGACCACCCACCTCTCCGACGCCACCGCCTTCATCGCCTGGCTCGATCAGCAGAAACCCGTCGCCAAAGACAAAAAGGTCGGCACCCAGGGCTACTGCATGGGCGGCCCCATCGCCTTCCGCACCGCCGCCGCCGTCCCCGGCCGCGTCGGCGCCGTCGCCTCCTTCCACGGCGGCGGCCTCGTCACCGAGGCCCCCAATAGCCCCCACCTCCAGGCCGCCAAGACCAAGGCGCAGTTCCTCATCGCCATCGCCGAAAACGACGACCAGCGCGCACCCACGCAGAAGGACGTCCTCAAGCAGACCTTCGCCGACGCCCACCTCTCCGCCGAAATCGAAGTCTACGCCGCCGCCCACGGCTGGTGCCCGCCGGACTCCCGCGTCTACAACGAACAGCTCGCCGAGAAGGCCTGGAGCCGCCTCCTCGCTCTCTACTCCAAAGCCCTCGCCTGATCTCATCCTCGGCCGCGCCGGCCCGGAGTTCCTCCTTCGGGCCGGCCCGCCCGCCTACTTTCCTTTCGCCATTCCGCCGGCCCTCTGCTATCCTCAGCCAAATGCCATCTGGCCGCGCCGCCTGGTTCCTCCTGCTCGCCGCCGCTCTCTCCGCGGCCCTCGCCGCCTACTCCACCCGCGCTTACCTCCTGCGCCCGCAGTCCGTCATCGCCAACTACCACCGCTGGTACCACCGCAACGCCGCCACCACCTTCAACAACACCCGCTGGCTCGGCGTCCCCACTCAAAAGTCCCCCCTCGATGCCTGGATCTTTCAGGAACTCATCCACGAACTCAAGCCCGACGTCCTCATTGAGGCCGGTACCTACAAAGGCGGCAGTTCCTTCTACTACGCCTCCCTCATGGACCTCCTCCAGCACGGCCGCATCCTCACCGTCGACATCGAGGATTACCCCGGCAAACCCGCCCATCCGCGCATCCAGTTCTTCCTCGGCTCCTCCACCTCTCCGCAGATCGTCGCCGCGCTGAAAGCCGCCATCCGCCCCGGCGAGAAAGTCATGGTCGCCCTCGACTCAGATCACGTCGCCGCTCACGTCCGCAAAGAACTCGAGCTGTACCACCCCTTCGTCACGCCCGGCAGCTACCTGGTCGTCGAAGACACTCACTTCAACGGCCACCCCATCCTCCCCAACTTCGGCCCGGGCCCCTACGAAGCCGTCGACGACTTCCTCAAAGCCCACCCCGAATTCGAACGCGACCGCACCCGCGAAAAGTTCGGCATGACCTTCAACCCCGGCGGCTGGCTCAAACGCCGCCCCTAACTCGCCCGCCCATACCCCCGGTACCAACAGTCGCCCGCAAAGCGCCATCCCCCTCCCGCGAACAACCCCCTTCCAGCCTCGCCCCTCCTTGCCTCCCGCAAACGAATCACGCTCTATTTCGCACTTCCTTCCCACGAACAAACCACGTATTTCGGGGACGGTGCACTCAATCACTTTATTCCTCCAAAGCCCGCTTCTTTAGAATCTTGCATTTACCCTTGCCGTTCCTGCTCCGGACCCCGGAATTGCCCCTGGAATTTGGGGATTGAGTGCACCGTCCCCGAAATTCACTCGCCAACGTCACCTTCTACGCCACCATCAAGGCCGTGCCCGGCGCCAACGGCGGCCGCTGGGCCGAGTTCACCCCCTCCCAGACCCTCACCATCAACTCCGGCGACTTCCTCATCGGCTTCAGCATCGACAGCTCCGTCAGCACCAAACCCGCCGCCCTCGACACCAACAGCCCCCAGAAACGCTCCTGG
>JACQZS010000289.1 GCA_016213725.1 Acidobacteriota bacterium
AACTCCTGCATCAGAACGAACAAGGCCAGAGGCACGCCGGCGTGGTGAATGGCGAGTTCCATGGCCCAGGCGTGGGTGGTGTTCTCCGAATGGAGATGCGTAAAGGAGAGGGCAAAGAGAAAAATGGCCAGCGCGGCGGCGCAGATGGTGATGGCGGAAGAGGGCAGGCGGCGTCCGGCCCTGTCTTTCAAGAGCAGGAAGAGAAAGATGGCGAAGAGCAGCGAGCCGGTGGAGTAGCCAATGAGGTTGGCAAGGAGCGGCTCGGTGGTGGATTGCATGGGGCTCAGGGTGTAGCTGCGCGCTTCAGCCGGTCGCGGATGCCGGCCCAGGCGGCTTCATCGGGCGGTTCTTCCACGGCGATCCAGTCGTAGCCCGCTTCGTCGAGGCGATGCAGGGTGGAGTAGAGGGCCGATGCGTAATCTCGAGGAGTCTCCGGCATGTTGGTGCCGGGCTTCAGGTAAATGCCCCTGCCGGCCTCTGGCAGCTGGCCGTCGCGAACCAGGACCAACGCCGTGCGCGGGCTGTAGTGGCGGGCGTGCAGGCCGGGCGCGGGGTGCGCTTCCGGGTTGAGCGATGAGAGCAGTTCCACCCTGCCGATGAGAGCCTCGATCTCTTCCCGGGAGATCATGCCGGGGCGCAGCAGCGTGGGCCGGGGCGTGAGGGCCAGCACGGTGGATTCGATGCCGACCGGCGTTGAGCCGCCGTCGAGGATCAGGTCAACGCGATCGCCGAGGCTCTTGCCGACGTGTCCGGCGGAAGTGGGGGAGAGTTCGGTGAAGCGGTTCGCACTAGGCGCGGCGATGGGCCGACCGGAGGCTTCGATGAGGGCCAGGGCAAGCGGATGGGCGGGCATACGCAAGCCGACGGTAGGAAGGCCGGCGGTGACGGCATCGGGAATGCAAGGCCGCTTGGGAAGGACCAGGGTGAGCGGTCCGGGCCAGTGCCGGGCTGCCAGGAGTTCGGCGGTGTCCGGCCACTCCGCGGCGAGCGAGCGGGCCATCTCCACGGAGGAGACGTGGACAATGAGCGGGGAGGAAGCGGGGCGGCCTTTGGCGGCGAAGATCCGGGCCACGGCCGCGGGGTTCAACGCGTCGGCGCCGAGGCCGTAGACGGTTTCGGTGGGAAACGCGACAAGCCGCCCGGAGCGAATCAGGGCGGCGGCCTTGTCGAGATCGGGGTGCATTACTCGGGGGTATCGGTGGCGTCGCCGAAGATGCGGCCGGTCTTCTTCCACACCAGGAAGGCGTGGATGAGTTCTTCCAAATCGCCGTCCAGAACGCGATCGACGTCGCCGATGGGCAGGCGAGTGCGCAGGTCCTTCACCATGCGGTAAGGCGCGAGGACATAAGAGCGGATCTGCGAGCCGAAGTTGATGTCCGCCTTGGAGTCCTCGAGCTTGCGCTCCTCCACTCGGCGTTTGTCCATCTCGTGCTCATAGAGGCGGGCGCGCAGCTGCTTCATCGCCGCCGCGCGGTTTTTGTGCTGGGAGCGCTCGTTCTGGCACTGCACCACGATGCCCGTGGGCAGGTGCGTGAAGCGTACGGCGGATTCGGTCCGGTTGACGTGCTGCCCGCCGGCGCCGGAGGCGCGAAAGACGTCCACCCTCAGGTCTTCCGTCTTGATGTCGATTTTCACGTCGTCATCGATCTGCGGGATGACGAAGACGCTGGCGAAAGAAGTGTGGCGGCGCGCATTGGCGTCGAAAGGCGAGATGCGGACCAGGCGGTGGACGCCGATCTCAGACTGCAACAGGCCGAACACGTTTTCGCCATTGATTTCGATGGTGGCGGACTTGATGCCCGCGCCTTCGCCTTCGAGCCGGTCAGTGACGCTGGCCTCAAAGCCCGAGCGCTCCGCCCAGCGCAGGTACATGCGTAGCAGCATCTCGGCCCAGTCCTGGCTTTCGGTGCCGCCGGCGCCGGGATGAATTGTCACGATGGCGCCGCAGTGGTCGTTCTCGCCCGAAAGCAGCATGTTGGTTTCGAGCGCATCGACGATCTTGCGCAGCCGGGCGATCTCACGGTTCAATTCCGCAGTGACGTCTTCGCCTTCATTGCCGAGTTCAAAGAGGGTGTCGATGTCGGAAACGATAGAAGAGACAGAGGTATCCTGCTCCACGGCGCCTTCCAGGCGCTTCCGTTCCTGCATGACCTTCTGGCTGGCTTCCTGGTTGTTCCAGAAGTCCTGTGCGGAGATCTGCTCTTCGATTTTCAGCAGTTGCTGCTTCTTGGCGGGGACGTCAAAGATAGCTCCGCACAGCTTCCGATTGCTGGCGGAGCGAGGCGTAGTCCCGCCCGAGTTCTTCGAGGGTCATGAATCTATCCTAGCAGCGCCCGAAGGTAGCCTTGTTCGTGTATACTGGACCAGTTTGCGGTAGGTTTATCCGTTTGAGGTCATATTGCGGACTCATGTAGCGCTAATCCTGGTAGCGGGGTGGATGTGCGGCGCGCTGGAACTCAGCGCGGTGCAGCGTGTCGCGCCCGCGCCTGCCAGGAAGCCGGCGGTCCAGAAACCATTGAGCGCAAAGGCCGGAGCCACTAAGAAAGCCCCCGCGAAAGCCGCCGCCTCCCGATCCGGATCCCGCCGGCGCAGCTACGTCAAGAAGAACCCGGTTCCGCACTTCAAAGCGTTCGAACTCGCCGGATGGCCTCAACTGGAGTCACTTGTGCCCCAGGGGGCGCAGGAGTGGGCGCCGCCGCCGGAGCTTCCCAAGAACTGCGCGCTGTGTGAGACACAACTCCTGTCCACGGCCTACTCTTTGATCGGCACCCGTTACCGGCTGGGCGGCACGCGCCCGGAGACCGGCTTCGACTGCAGCGGCTTTGTGAAGTACGTCTACCAGATGAACTTCCCTGTGGAATTGCCGACGTCGGCGCCACAACAATACAGGGTGGGCCAGAGCGTAGGCAAGGAAGAGCTGGAACCTGGCGACCTGGTGTTTTTCCGCACGCGCCGCGGCTGGCACGTCGGCATGTATGTGGGCGACGATTCTTTCATCCACGCGCCCAACCACCGCAAACGGGTGCAAGTGAGCCCGCTGTTTTCCGACGCCTACTGGCGGCGGGCCTACGTGGGCGCCAAACGCCTGGAAGTGCCGGCCGTCGAGCCAGGCGATACGATCGCATCCAACAACTAGAAAAGAGGACTCCGGAATGCGGCGCTGGATCGTGCTGCTGACGATGGCAGTCGTAGTGTTGCTGGTGGCTGGCGACTGGGCCGCGCGGCGGAGTTGGGACGGGGCGACGCTGGATGCGCTTGAGGTTTTGGGGCGATCAACGGGCAACCTCGGGGAGGCTCAGAACGGCGATATCGAGAGACTGCCGCCCGTGGCGGAGCGCTACTTTCGATTCGCGCTGCCGCCGGGCCAGAGACCGATTCGTTCCGCACGGTTGGCGCAGGGTGGAGAGTTTGCCACTAAGCCGGGGCAGTGGCAGCCCTTCAAGGCGGTGGAGTACTTTTCGGCGCGCGCGCCTGGCTTTGTGTGGGATGCGCGAATCCAGATGTTGCCCGCGATTCCGGTGCTGGTGCGCGATTCCTACTTGGCGGGCGAAGGAGCGATGCTGGCCCGCTTGCGCGGCTCGATCCCAATGGTGGACCAGCGTGGAACGCGGGAGTTAGCCGAGGCGGCGCTGATGCGCTGGCTGGCCGAGGCGGTCTGGATTCCGACGGCACTGCTGCCCGGCCCGGGTGTCGAATGGAGCGGCAGCGAGGATGGCGGCGCGCGAGTGACGGTGCTGGATCATGGCGTCCGCGTGTCGGTAGACCTGGAGTTCGGCGCATTGGGGGAGATTGTCAAGGTGAAGGCGCTGCGCTACCGGGACGTAGCCGGGCGGCTGGTGGCGACGCCGTGGATGGGCCGGTTCGGGCCGTACGAGCGGCGGGACGGAATGCAGATCCCGGGATCGGCGGAAGTGGCCTGGGTCGTGGATGGCAGCGAGCAGCCGTATTGGCGGGGGCGCCTGCTTGAGGTGCGCTATTCCTACTAGGCGTCCGGCAGTTCCAGCAGGAAGCCCTGTTTGCCGGCATTGACGGCCTGGGTATTTCCGAATGCCGTTCGCGTGCCGGCGGCCTCATGGATGTGGCCGCAGAGAAACCAGCGAGGCGGGTGGGCCATCAGGAAGTCATGCACGGCGGAGCTGCCGAAGTGCCGCCCGGGGGCGGCGCGGTCCAGCGGCGTATTCAAGGGCGGGCAATGGCAGACAAGCACCAGCGGGTCCAGCGTGGCGAAAGGCGCCAGCCGGGCGGCGATCTCGGATTCGGAGTATTCACCGGGAGTATTGAACGGGGTGGGATTGGAGTGGCCGAGCCCGGCGACGTGATAGTGGCCGGCCTGGAACGAGCGGCCGTGCAGCGGGTGCAGGCCGAACTCCCGGCAGAACTCGCCGATGTGGGATTCGTTCTCGTGATTTCCAGGCAGGACATAGACTTGCGGCGCCCGGCGCTGGAGTACGGGGCCTAGGGCGGCGAGCCCGCGGGCCCAGTTCACGAGATCACCGGCGGCGATATAGTAGTCGGCATCAATCTCCATCAGGCGGTTGAGTGCGGCGAGGTCGCCGTGAATGTCGGAAAAGACCAGAATGCGCATGGACAAGGTTGATTGTAAGCCGAAGCCGGAGCGTGCCGGGGCGCATCTCTACTAGAAGAGTTAAAATCAAGATAAGACTGGGCAAGTCCGGGCTTTCTTCCTCAAGCGATACATCATGGCAAGCGAACCGAAGCAACGAGTGACCGTCAATTCCTGGCTGGAACAGGAGCTGTATCAGGAGTTTGTGAACAACAGCGGCAATGTGGACGCCAGCTGGAAAGAGGTGTTTGCCACTGAGCCGCCGGAGGAAGTGACGCCTCCGCCGGTGACGCAGGCCGTGGTGGTGCCGGCGCCGGCAACGCCCGCCGCGCCCGTGATGGAACCGGCGCTGACGCTGAGCGCCTCCGAGCAGTTGGTGCCGTTGAAAGGCGCCTCAGCGCGCATTGCGGAGAACATGTCGGCCAGCCTCGCCGTGCCTAGCGCGATGTCGCAACGCACGATTCCGGTGAAGGTGATCGACGAGAACCGCCGCCTGCTGAACCACTGGCGCGACCTGCACGGCCGCAGCAAGATCAGCTACACGCACCTCATCGCCTGGGCCATTGTGAAGGCGATCAAACAGGTGCCCGGCATCAACGACGCCTACGCGGAACTGGACGGCCAGCCGCACCGCCTGTCGCGCGGCGAGGTGAACATCGGCATCGCGGTGGACGTGGCCGGCAAGGACGGCCACCGCTCACTCCTGGTGCCGAACATCAAGAACGCCGGCGCGATGAGCTTCTACGAGTTCCTCACGGCCTTCGACGAGATTGTGGCGCGCTCCCGCAAGGGCAAGCTGACCCGGACGACTTCCGCGGCACCACGATTTCGCTGACCAATCCGGGCACCGTCGGCACCGTCGGCAGCGTGCCGCGGCTGATGCCGGGGCAGGGCGCGATCATCGCCACCGGCTCCATCGATTGGCCGGCCGGCTTCCAAGGCGTAAGCGAAGAGCTGCGCGCGTCGCTGGGCCTCTGCAAGGTGATGACGATGTCGTGCACCTACGACCATCGCATCATCCAGGGTGCGGAGTCCGGCAAGTTCCTGGGCCGGCTGCAGGCGCTGCTGGAGGGCGCGGAGGGTTTCTACGAAGAGATCTTTGCGCAGACGGGCATGCCCTACCAGCCCTTCCGCTGGGAGGTGGACCGCTCCGCCGCGGCCGCCGCCGGCGGGCAGGACTCCAAGCGCATGGAGGAGATTGCCAAGCAGGCCGCGGTGCTGCAGTTGATCAACGCCTACCGCGTGCGCGGCCACCTGATCGCCGACCTGAATCCGCTGGGTGTGCAGGCCGGTTACCATCCGGAACTGGACCCGGCGCGCTATGGCCTGACCATCTGGGATTTTGACCGTCCGTTCATCACGGGCAACCTGGCCATGGACGGCGAGCCGCGGCAGGCGACCTTGCGCGAGATTCTGGAGACGCTGCGCCAGACCTACTGCGGGCGCCTGGGCTGCGAATACATGCACATCCAGCACCCCGAAGAGAAGCGCTGGCTGCAGGAGCGCATGGAGCCGCAGGCCAACAACTGGCCGATTCCGGAGACCGACAAGCGCCGCATTCTGCTGAAGCTGCTGCAGGCGGAGGGCTTTGAGAACTTCCTGCACACGCGCTTCGTGGGCCAGAAGCGCTTCTCGCTGGAAGGCGGCGAAACCCTGATTCCGCTGCTCGACCATTTGGTGCAACTGGCCGGCGACAAGGGCGTCCAGGAAATGGTGATCGGCATGGCGCATCGCGGTCGGCTGAATGTGCTGGTCAACACCGTGTGC
>JACQZS010000290.1 GCA_016213725.1 Acidobacteriota bacterium
CGCTCCGTCACTCGTGAGCAGTCCTGCTCCGTCACTCGTGAGCAGTCCTGCTCCGTCACTCGTGAGCAGTCCTGCTCCGTCACTCGTGAGCAGTCCTGCTCCGTCACTCGTGAGCAGTCCCGCTCCGTCGCTCGTGAGCAGTCCCGCTCCGTCACTCGTGAGCAGTCCCGCCCCGTCGCTCGTGAGCAGTCCCGCAAACGCCGGAAGTCCTGCCAGCCCGGGAGACAATGTCCCCGGCCCGGCACTCCCCGCGCCCGAGACCTGCGCGCCCTGCCCCGGCGGCAACGGATTCCGGCCACGCGCCCACGCGATCACCTGATCGGTGAATCCTGCCGTGATCGTGCGCGAACCACCATCCACCACCCTTCCTCCATCCGACCCGTGCAGCTCCGCGTCCACCCCGATGATGCTCGAAAACGCATCCCGCAGATAACCCGCGTCCTGCACATTGGAACCCACCATCTGAAAAGCCAGCCAGTCCGCGTTGTTGTGCAGCACCGTGCCCAGCATTGAAAAGACATCCTGCCTTCCGCCGTAGTCGATCGCCAACTGGCTCGAGCCCATCAACTGCTGCAGCAGCGCGTCGATCTGATTTTCCAGCCCGCGCACCGCCGCTCCGCCGATCCCGCCATACCCGCTCCGCGCCAGCAGCCGCCCAATGTCGTTCGCGATGATCGAACTGAACGTCCGCGCCGCTACCGCATACTGCAGCAGCTTCGATGTCTCCGACGGCGTCAGCAACCCCGTCGGATCGTTGCGGCTCAACGGATTCAACAGCGCATACTGGTAAGGACTCGCACCGCGCGGCTCCCCCGGATCCGCCAGCGGATCCGGACTCAGAAAGCGCGCCGTCCGCCCGTCGTAAAGGCGGTTCCGCATGAAGAACAGTCCCGCCTGCGCGTCGTGCAACACCCCAAACGATCCCTGGAACGTGAACGGATTCTCCGTCGTGCCCGCATGCGTCACCGCCTCTCCAAAAGGCGTGATGCCGTAGCTGTCGGTCACCGCCCCGGTGTCGTCGGTCAGAAACGTGGTGTTGCCCGCCTCGTCGAAATGATAGAAACGCCGCCCGTCGCCCGCCGGGCTCACCGAATACAGCAGCCGCCCCCCGGGCGTGTACACATAGTAGACCTGGTCCGCGTCCCCCTCTCTCGCCGCCGCGATCGAAGGCAGGTCCAGGCCGTAATTCACGACATAGCTCCGCGCCCGCCCGCCGCCCGACACCCCCGTCAGCATCTTCATGCCATCGTAGCTATAGCTCATCGCCCCCGCCGGCCCGCTGGCCCCCGTCAGCCGCCCGGCCAGGTTCCAGCTGAACGTCCTCCCCCCCTCCGACACCAGGTTGCCCTGCTTGTCGTAACCCGCTCCGCCGATCCGCGACGCGTCGTCGTACGTCCACTCCGCCCCCAACCCGCTCACCTCCGGCGCCGTCGGCAGATTGCGGTCCGCTGAGAGAATCTGACCCGCCGCGTCTCGCGTCAGGCTGATCGACCCCAGCGGCGCAGCGCCCGCTTCGGCGATCGAGGTCAGCACCGCCGCCCCGTCATAGCCGTACGTGCTGTTTACCCCGTTGCTGCGCACCGCCCCCGTCAACAGCCCCGAATCGTCGTAACTGAACTTGATCTCTCCCCCGCCCCAGTCCGACACCCGCGCCAGCAGGCCGCGCGCATTGTACTCGTAGGCCACCGTCTTGCCCGGAGCGTACGTGATCGATGCGATCCGGCCTTCGTCGTCCCGCGCGATCCCCAGACCGTTGCTGTTCGTCAACCGCCCCGCCGCATCGTAGGCGAACGTCGCCCCCGGCGCCGCCGTCAGCTTCCCGTTCTTCGACCACCCATACTCCAGGCTCAATCCGTCCGAAAACTCCCTCTTCTGCAATCGCCCGCCGCCGTCGTAGCTCAGCGTCTCCTGCCCCTCCGGGAACTTTACCTTCGACAACCGGTTCCGGCTGTCGTATTCGTACGCCGTCACACGGTTCAACGGATCGGTCTGCGACGATATCCGCCCCGCCGGCGTGTACGCGCTCTTCCACACGCTGCCGTTCGGGTCGGTCCGCTCCACCGGCATTCCCAGCGCCCCCGGCGTGTACTTCAGGCTCTCGCCCGACGAGAGCGCCGCCGCCGCCAGCGAACCCCGCCGGTCGTAGCTGAGCGACGACTTCCTTCCCGCCGCATCCGTGAACGAGGACAGCCGGCTCCGCGCATCGTACGTCATCTGGTACGACGACCCCGTAGGCCCCGCCATCCCCGTCAGCCGCCCCAGTTCATCCCGGCTGTAGTTCCACGTCCGCCCCATGCCGTCGGTTGCCGACGTCACCCGCCCCTCCTTGTCGTAACTCCTCGTCAGCAGCACGCCATAGGCGTCGCCCGTCGATACAACACGCCCCATCGCGTCCCGCACCGCCGTGATCCGGCGTCCGGTCGGCGAAACCACCGCCACCACTCGCCCCGCCGCGTCGTACTCGTAAGTGCTCGTCTTGCCCAGGCGGTCGCTGCCCGCCGCCACGCGCTCCGAGGCGTCGTATGCGAAGCTCCGTATCCCGCCCTCCTCCGAGGTCGTCGAAACCAGCCGCCCGTTGGCGTCGAAACTCGCCTGCAACGCCAGGCCGTCCTGGTTCGCCACCCCCACAATCCGGTCGGATTGGTCCAGTGTCAGATCGAAATACGTTCCATCGGCATAGGCGATCCGCTTCAACCGCTTCTTGTCGTCATAGCTGAAACTCGTCACATTGCCCGCCGGGTCCTTGCTGCTCGCCCGGTCGCCCGACGCCGTGTAGGTCAGCGTCACCATCCCCCCGGCCGGGTTCATCGCCGTCAGCACCTGCCCGCGCGTGTTGTAGGTGTAGCTCCACTTCTGCCCCGCCCCGTCGGTCAGCGTCAGCAGATTGCCCCGGTCGTCGAATGTCATCGCCGTCGTGCTGCCGTCCGCATACTGCACGCCCGTCAGGTTGTAGAACGTGAACCCGCCCTGGCTCTGCGCCGTGTAGCTGTATCGCACCGTCCTGCCCGACGCATCCGTGAAACTCTCCGGAAAGCCGGTAGCCGCGTGGTAGCTCGCCTGTCGCGTTTGTCCCATCCTGTCCGTGTAGGACGTCTGGCGCTGGTTCGCGTCATAGGCAAATGTGCTCACCTCCCCAGCCGGATCCACGCTCTTCGTCAGCCGCCCGTTCTGGTGCGTGTGCACATAGCTCTCCCCCAGCGGCCCGGTGATCGTCGCCGATCCGTCGCTGCCGAACGCAGCGCTGGTGGAGTTGTTGTTCGGGTCTCTCTGGGACGTCGCCCGCCCCTGGTCGTCGAACTCCTGCGTCTGCGGCTGGTTGCCGGCCGGCAATGTCGCCGCCGCCAGCAGTGTGCCGCGATTGCCTCGCGCCGCGTACGAGTAGTTCGTCACCCCACCCGCCGCGTCCGTCACCGAGGCCAGCTCTTCGCCGCTGTAGCCGTACGCCACCGTCCGCCCCGTCTCGTCCTGCACCTGGCTCAGCCGCCCGCCGCTGTAGCTGAACCTGAGCGTCCGGCCCAGCCCGTCGGAGGCCGTCACTGGCCCCGCCGCCGACTGCTCGATCGTCACCGTGTTCCCGTTGCGGTCCTCCATCGCCGTCAACTGCCCCGCCTCGTTGAACGTCAGAATCATCCGCGCCAGCGGCTGCATGAACTTGTACCCCGTCCCCGCCTGGATCAACTGGTACACCAGCGGCGATGCGCCGTCCAGCACGTACGCGCCCCCGCTCAGCTTGAACTTGACCGTCTTGCCCCCCAGCAGCGTCACCGTCGCACCGGTCGAACTCACAGCCAGCTTCATCTCGTAGCCGTGCATCCAGTTGGGCCCCAGCGCTCCCGTAAACCCGCGCGCCTTCAGCAAAGACGCATAGCTCCGCGTCAGCCCCAGCCGCGCCGGGCCGCGCGCCTTCAGATCCGTCGCCTGCGTCGTGATCTCGCCCGTCTCCGTCGAAACCGGATCCCCGTAGTAGCCGCGATCCCCGCGGTAGTTCGGATTGCCCGGCGGGATGTCCGTCGTCAATACCTGCGAGTTGCCGAGGCACAGCACGGCGCACCGCCGCTTCGTCGGCGGATCGCTCGCCAGGTACACCGACCCCGTGCAGCAAGTCATTCCACCCAGATCCTTGCACCCGTTCATCTTCTGGTTGCCCAGCGGAATCGAACTCGGCGCGAACTTCGTCTCCGCGATTACCCTCGACAGGTCCGCCGCACTGTTCACAATCACCGTGTACGGATCGCCCAGGCTGTTTCGCTCACCCGCCGCGCGCGCCCCATCCTTCGCCCCAGCGACGCTCTCCGCCTGCACGTCGTTCGTCAACACCGCGGCAATGGTCAGGCTGCCGTCGTCCCGCACGGTGATCGACGAAATCGAATCGTCGTTCGCCCCGCCGAGGTACGACGAAAGCTCTATCTGGCCGGCAGCCGAAAGGCGCGTGATGAACACGTCCGTCTTGCCCGCGTTCGATGCCTGCATCGTCCCCGGCGTCGTCGGGAAATCCGTCGAAGTGGTCGTTCCTCCCACATACGCGCTGCCCTGCGCATTCAGCGCCAGCGCCGTGATGTTGTCGTCCGCCGCCCCGCCCAGATAGGTCGCATAGCTGAAGGCCGTCCCCGCCGCATTCAAGCGCGCCGCGAATCCGTCTCGCACCCCTTTGAGCGTCCTCTGCGGCGCGTTCGATGTCGCCGGAAAGTTCGCCGAGGTCGTGAATCCGGCTACCGTCACGATGCCGGTCTTCTCCTCCACCGCCAAGGCGTTGGCCTCATCGGTCCCGCTGCCGCCCAGGAAGGTCGCGTACACCAGGGCCGCCGGTGAAAAGCTGAACTTCGCCACAAACGCGTCATTCGCCCCGCCGCCAAACACCGCCTGCGCCGGACTGCCGCCGACGGCGCTCGTCTTCAACCCCGCCGATGCGCTCCACCCCGCCACATACACGTTGCCCTGCGCGTCCAGCGCCAGACCGTTGCCCACCTCCGCCGCCGTGCCGCCCAGATAGCTGGAATACAGCAACTGCGACCCCGCTGCGTCGATCTTCGTGAGGATCGCGTCCGTGCCCCCGCCGTAGCTCTTCTGCAGCGCATCCGCGGTCGTCGGGTAGTTGGTCGACGACGAACTGCCCGTCAGGTACACGTTGCCGCTCTGGTCCAGCGCCAGCGCCCCCGCCCCCTCCGTCCCGTTACCGCCCAGGTAAGTGCTGTAAACCAGATCGCCTTTGCTGTTGAGCTTGATCAGGAACAGGTCTGCCGCCCCCCCGCCCGTGGCCTTCTGCAGCGCTCCGCTCGACGCGGGAAAGTCCGCCGAACTCGTACCTCCCAGAATGTAGATGTTGCCCTGTCCGTCGATAGCCGTGGCCTTCCCCACGTCAGGCCCGGCCCCGCCGATCTCTTTGTAGAACAGCACCGGATCGATCACCAGCGCGCGTGTTCTGTCGTAGGGCCCCGTCTCGATCCCGAACACCCCTTGCCCCAGATCCGTAAAGCGCCCCTCCACCGCCAACCGCCCCGCCCGGCCCTCCTGATACAGCACCGGTTTCCGGTGCCGCCACTCCGAGCCCCCCGCCGCCAGCAGCAGGTCGCCCGCCGCGTCCAGCCGCGCGCTCGCCGCTCCCTCCACCTTCAGCCGGATCGCCGATGCCTTCGCCCCCGGCGCCACAATGAAGTCGAACTCCAGATCGTCCTTCCCGCCGTAAAACAGCAGGTCCACCCCCGGATACACTGACCCGTACCGCACCGCCCCATAGTGCGGCACGTCCCTCCGCCACCCCCTCGGGTCCCCGCCCAACAGGTAGTTGCTGCGCCCCGCAAACGGACGCTCCGCCATCGGACGCACTTGCCCATCCGCCCCCAGCAGCACCATCCGCACCTCGCCGCCCACGCTCGAAACCAGCCGCACCGCCGCCTGCTTCTCCAGCCGCACCTCATAGCCATCGCCCCGGTGCACATAACTCCCGGCCGCCGCCGGATCCGGCTCAAACCACGAAGGCAGCCCCACCACCGCCGGTGATCCGTAACTGCTCCAGCTCATGCCCACCGCCAGCGCCAATCCCAACGCACTCCACTTTGTGCTGCCCTGCATCCAAAAGCCTCCTCTGCACGGCTCAAAGCCCGTGCCCGGGTTACCCAGATGGCAGTAGTATACATAGATTGTTCAAATTAGTACAGATTGACTAGAAGCGCCGCCTTGCAATCCTCCACGCGGCACACTTCCCATCCCCGCTCTCCACACCAATTCTGGAGCAAAACAACCAATTGCCCCTTGACCGCACCTGTAGCTACAGATTACGATACCCCCTGAGATTCAGTTTTTCGGATCTGAAACATGGAGCCTTTGGAGGAGCCGGCCCCACGTTCGTCTCGCCCCTATCTCCAGCCGCGACATCTCAGCGTCCCGCCCGTCACCGCACCTAAGTGATCTTCAGCGGCTTCAGTAGCTCGCCCCGACACATCCTATTCACCAGGAGCCTCCTCCGTGCTGTCCCGACTCCCGTCCCCCCTCCGCCTGCTGCCCGTCCTCGCCCTGGCCGTCCTGCCCTCTCTCTCCGGACAGAGCAGCCCCGCCCCAACGCTCTACCTCCCCTTTGAAAACTCCCTCAACGGCAGCCAGGGCCAGGCGCCACTGCACTCCTCCGGCGTCTCCTTCGGCGCCGGCATCGCCGGCCAGGCAGCACAGTTCGCCTCGGGCTCCTCCCTCGCCTACGCCCCAAACCTCATCGACGCCCGCTCCGGCACCCTCATCATGTGGGTCCGCAGTTCCACTCTGGTCAGCGGCTTCCAGTTCGCCTCCCTCGGCAGCGGCGGCGGCCTGGTCTTTGCCGTCGACGGCGGCGGCTTCCTCCGCATCATCGCCAACCAGTACGGCGCCGGCGGCAAACCCGAAGAGGGCACCGGCTTCTATGTGAGCGGCGCCGACTCCAACGCCTGGCATCACGTCGCCTACACCTGGAACGACGACGCCCTCGCCGTCTACTTCGACGGCCAACTCAAGGCGCAGACAAAGCCCGTCAATCCCCTGCCACAGATCTCCGCCTCCGAGTTCACCGTCGGACCCGGCCCCGGCGCCATCGACGATCTGAAGCTCTTTTCCTCCCCCCTCAACGCCTCTCAGATTCAGTCCCTCTTCCTCCAGGGGCTCACCGTGGACTCCCTCTCCATGACCGTCTACCACACTGAACTCTTCCCCACCTGGATCCTCCGCCCTGAACTCAACGCCACCTTCGCCGGCGGCGCCCACTCCATCCCCATCGAATCCTCCACCCTCTCCTCTTCCAACCCGCAGGTCCTCCGCATCGACGCCGGCGGAAAAATCGTCGCCGTCGCCCCCGGCACCGCCCTCCTCACCTCCTCCCTCGGCGGAAGGAGCGCCCAGGCCGCCATCACCGTCAAAGCCCCCGTCCTCCCCGTCGATACCACCCTCCCCACCGCCCTCAAATCCACCGGCGCCCCGTTCCTCTACGAGATCCCCGTCGTCATCCTGCGCTACCTCCCCACAGTCGACGGCGTCAATCTGGACACCTCCTACGACCCTGACTACTGGTGGCTGGGCAACATGACGCTCGCCGCCATGAAGGCCAATATCGACACTTACGACCGGAACGTCAAATTCATGCTCGAAGAAGGCACTCGCTTCCGCGGCTACAAGACCCCCGCCGCCATCCGCGCCCAGGGCTATAAGGTCGTCGGCTACTTCACCGTCTACGAACCCACGCCCCCCGGCAAAATGTTCGGCGGCGCCAACGGCCGCCACTGGCATGCCGACTGGATCTCCATCTTCGACCGCTTCGACATGAAGACCTACGTCGAAAAACTCGGCGTCCGCGAAGTCTGGCTCTGGATGGGCTATGTCGACCAGACTTTCCCTTCCTATAACCCCAATATCCACACGCCGGAAAAACTCCGAGGCATCTGGGAGTCCAACATGTCCAGCCCCACCACCGGCGACATCTCCAACAGCGACCGCGACAACACAGACCTGCCCGTCTATAACAAGACCTACGTCGCCTACACCCAAAACACCCGCAGAACCCAGGCCGAGGCCATCCACAACCATGGCCACCAGCTCGAGTCCATGCTCTCCTACGCCCAGAGCCGCGACTACGACCAGAACCTCTTGTGGCAGAAGTTCAGCGGCCCCATGCCCCTGTCCGGCCGCTGCGGCAATACCCACTTCCCCCCCAACGGCCGCCAGGACTACGACTACCTCAACCCCGGCTTCGTCCTCAGCGACTGCGAAGACTGGACCCCCGACGGAACCGGAGCGAAGAAGCAGACCAACGTCGATACCTGGGGTCTGCTCAACTACGCCTGGCCCGTGCCCGCTCCGCCTCAACAGGTGGAGTCGCAATACTACATGTACTGGATGCAGAACATGCCCGGCCTCGGCAACACCATCCCCGCCGCCATCGGCGCCTCCACCATCGGCCGCCTCAACAACTGGTGGAACCTCATCGCCGACTGGGATAGCGCCAACAGATCCGGCATGGGCCTCACCCGCCCCAACGGCGACTACACCGCCCCCTCTTCCGCCTCCGCCCCGCAGACCGGCGGCGCCCTCACCCTCTCCGTCTCCGGCGGCGCCGGCCCCTGGTATGCCTTCAGCAACAATCCGGAGTGGATTCAGGTTCAGAACGCCACGGGCTCCGGCCCCGGCTCGGCCACCGTCACCGTCAGCCCCAATCCCGGCGCCGCCCGCACCGGCACCGTCGTCATCGCCGAGAAGGCCGTCACCATCTCTCAGGCCGGCCCGCCCCCTGTCACACTCTCGCTCAGCAAATCCGCGCTGAACTTCGGCTCCGTCACCACCCAGTCCGTCGTCACCGCCGGCCAGGATATCGCTCTTTCCATCTCCGGAGCCGCCGCCGCCAGTTGGACCGCCACCCCCAGCGCCTCCTGGCTTCGCGCCTCCCCCTCCTCCGGCACCGGCAGCGCCAAAGTGACCGTCACCATCGTGCCCGGCTCCTTGCCTGCCTCCACCCCGCTCACCGGCAGCATCGCCTTCACCAGCCCCACGGCCACTAACTCGCCATCCCTCTCAGTTCGCGTGGCCCAGTTTTCCCCCAGTTCCGCCCCGGCGCCCTTCGGCCTCCTGGAGACCCCCGCCAATAACGCCAATGTCGCCTCCTCCATCCCCGTCACCGGCTGGGCCCTGGACGACATCGGCGTTGCCTCCGTGAAGATCTATCGCGACTCCGTCGCCCCGGAACCCGCCGGAGCCATGGTCTTCATCGGCAACGCGACCTTCGTGCCCAATGCCCGGCCCGACGTCGAGGCCGCTTACCCCAACACCCCGCAAAAATACCGCGCCGGCTGGGGCTATATGCTCCTCACCAATTTCCTTCCCAACGGCGGCAATGGCGCCTACAAGCTCTACGCCGTCGCCACCAGCCTCGATGGCAAGCAAACCACCCTGGGCAGCAGAACCATCACCGTCGACAACGCCCACGCCACCAAGCCCTTCGGCGCCATCGACACCCCCGGTCAGGGCGAATCCATCTCCGGATCCTCCTACGTCAACTTCGGCTGGGCCCTCACACCGCAACCCGGCAAGATCCCCGTTGACGGCTCCACCATCTTTGTCTGGCTCGATGGCGTACCCATCGGCAACGTCACCTACAACCTCCCCCGCACCGACGTCGACGGCCTCTTCCCCGGCTACGCCAACACCGGCGGCGCCATCGGCTACCGCTACATGGACACCACACTACTCGCCGATGGCATGCATAACATCGCCTGGAGCGTCACCGATAACCTCGGCCGCTCCGACGGCGTCGGCAGCCGCTTCTTCTCCGTCCTCAACGCCGTATCCTCCGCCTCTTCAGCCACCCCCGCGCTCGCACGCTCCCCCTCCACCCGCCTCGCTAGCGGCCCCATGCGCGCCGGCCTCGCTTATCGCACTGCCTACAACCTCCAGGCCCCCCTCGCCGACTGGCCCCTCACCACCGCCGGCCACCCCCAGACGCTCGCCATCCACCAGATGGACCGCATCGAAATCCACCTACCGCCTGCCTCTGGTACTGCACCCTGGCAGGGCGGCCAACGCGTGAACGTCGAACTGCGCGCCCTCCCTGTCGGCTCCACGCTCGACTCCGCGCACGGCATCTTCTACTGGCAGCTCGGCCCCGGATTCCTCGGCAGCTATGCCCTCGAATTCGCCCTCGAAGGACTCGAACCGATCGTGATCCCGATCAGCGTCCTCGCGGAGAAGACCGCCGGAGCCCAACAGTAGCCGGCACTTCGGCCCCGCACTGTGCGCTGCGCCATTCCGTCCAGGCGCGCCTGGTCCATTCGGCCATTTGCGCGCCCGCCACGGCCGCTTCGCCCTCACCCCGCCGCGGTCAGCGTCAGCCGTCCGTGATCCACGCCCTTCGTCGCCACCAGTTTGTCGGCAATCTCCTGCACTCGCGCGCTCTTGCCCCGCAGCACCAGCACCTCCAGGCAGTGATGATGATCCAGGTGCACGTGCAGCGTGGAGATGATCTCCTCGTGGTGGTCATGCTGCATCTCCGTCAAGCGCTCCTGCAGCATCCGCACGTGGTGGTCGTAAACCAACGTCAGCGTGCCCACCACTTCGCACTCCGGCGCCCCCACCTTCTCCTGGATCAGCGCGTCCCGGATCAGGTCCCGGAACGCCTCGCTCCGGTTCGTATACCCCCGCCGCCCGTTCAACTCATCGAACTTCTGCAGCAGGTCTTCGTCAATCGCAACCCCGATTCGAGCCAGTTCGCCCATGACGCCATTATCGCGCCGAACTGAAAGGACCTGATGGCCCGCCTCGCCGCCGCCAGTCCGCGTTCGGCCGCCAGAGCCGCCGCCCGGAGACAGAGCCTCGGCGGCGCCAGGCGCCCTCAGCGCCCTCGCGCGCCGGACGGCGCAACGCCCCGGCGCGCGAGAATCGCCAGCAGCAGGTCGAGGTCATCCGTCAGGATGTAATCCACGCGCGCCTCGATGAGCCGCCGGATCGACTCCTCATCCTGCGCGCTATAGTAGTTCACCTTCACTCCGCCGCCGTGCAGCCGCTCGACGGCTTCCGCCACGCCCTCCACGCCGCCGCGCAACTGAATGAAATCCGCCTTCGCTTTCAACGTGTCCTCGACGTAGCTGCGATGGTCGGTCCGCTGGCCGGACATGTTGCAGTAGCGGATCTGCGGAGCCACCCGCCGCGCCGCCTCCGCCTGCGCCGGAGTGCAGGCCAGAACACTATCCCCTACCCTGCCCTGCTTCACGATCACTTGCGCCACGGCCTCGGCCAGCCCCGGCGTATCGCTCAGATGGACGTTCAACAGGATGCCGCGCGGAATCGCCGCCAGCGCCTCTTCGAACGCCGGCACACGCACGCCGGCGAACTTCGCCGCAAACCACTTCCCTGCATCCAGCGAGCGGATCTGCTCGAAGGTCAACTCAGCCACCCGGCCCTTGCCGTTTGTCGTGCGGTCCACCGTCGCGTCGTGCATCAGCACCAGCCGGCGGTCGGCCGTGAACTTCACGTCGAACTCGATCTGGTGCGCGCCCTTCCGTGCCGCGGACGCCAGCGCCGGCACTGTATTCTCCGGAGCGTTTTTGTTGTCCCCCCGGTGCGCCGACGCGCGCGTGGAGATCGGAGGCCCGGCCAGAGCGGCGGTGCAGAACAGAATGAACGGCAGACGCGGAGACATAAGCTCCGAACCAGCTTACCCGATGGACTCCTCGAGGCGGCGCGGAGGCAACGTCACTCCACCCGAGCGCGGTGCCGCTCCACGCCGGACGCGGCTGCTTCCAGCAACTGAGTCAGCAACTCATCCACCTCCGCCTGGTCTCGCAGGTAGTAATCCGCATGCGACCGGTTCTTCCGTCCCACCCGAATCGCATAAACCGGCGCCCCTCCACGAGCTAGAGCGAAGGCGTCTTCGTCGGTTTCATCGTCCCCTAGATACAGTGCCCTGTCGAACCGCAGCCGCGCCATCTCCGCCTTCAACGCCGTGCCCTTGTGCGGCGCCCTGACAGAGACCAGGCTGACGCATTCCTTGCCTTCCACCAGGCGCACGTTCTTCAGCAGCGGCGCCGCCGTCTCAATGCTCGCGCGAGCCTGCCGCTTCTGCCTGCATTGACGGTAATGAATGGTGAGGGACATCCCTTTGTTCTCGATCCATAGTCCCTCCAACGGCGGTAATTCGCTGGTCAGCACCAGCCCCCAGCCGGCCACCTCCTGGCGAACCCGCCCGGCGCCTGCCCATGGCTCCGCTCCATGATTCCCGACAAGTTGGCGGATTCCGGTGCCGGCGAGCCTGGGCTCCGCATCCTCCCTGGAACGCCCGGTCAACACCATGCAGGTGCTGCTCTCAGCAAGCCGTTTCAGCAGACTCCGGGTCCGCCGCCGCATCTGGACGCGCTCAGGATCGGCCACAATCGGCGCCAGCGTCCCATCGAAGTCGAACGCCAGCAGCGCGCCCGCTTGGACAAACCGGCGCATCTCCTCCAGCGAGCGGGTTGAGAGTGCATACCGCATCTCAGCCGCCGACGCTCACTTCCGGACTCTCCGTCAGTTGCCCTGCCAGCCGCTCGCGGCTCCGGACCCTGGCGGCATCCACAAGCATCTCGCCCGCCCAACGGTAGACGTTGAAATGCGCCACCAGCGACCGCATCGACCTCATCCGCACACGCTGTTCCGCCACCGGCATGCTCAGTGCGCAGGCCAGTGCCGTGCTCACTTTCTCCAGATCGTATGGATTGACGATCAGCGCTTCGGTCAACTCTCGCGCTGCGCCCGTGAATTGGCTCAATACCAGCACTCCCTGCTGATCGTCGCGGGCCGCCACGAACTCCTTCGCCACCAGGTTCATTCCGTCGTGAAGGCTACTTACGTAACACAGATGCGCCGCGCGATAGAACTTGAACACGTCCGGCGGCTCATGGTGTGTTCGCAAGAGGATGATCGGTTGGTATTCTTCGCCCCCGAACCGCTCGTTGATTCGAGACGACAGTTGTTCCACCGCCTCGTTGAGTTGCCGGTACCGTTCGATCTTCGTCCGGCTGGGCGCCGCCACCTGAACGAATGAAAACCGCCCGCGGAACTCCGGGAAACGCTCCAGCAGCCGTTCTACCGCCAGCAGCCGCTCCTCAATTCCCTTCGTGTAGTCGAGCCGGTCGACTCCCACTCCAAGCAGCGCATCCGGCTTCAGATTCAAATCCTCCCAAACCCGCCTCCGGCACTCATCCGCACTGGGCGCATCAGACAGCCACCTCACCGGCCACTCCAGAGAGATCGGGTAAGGCCGCACCAGCGTGTGGTGGCCGCGCCTGGCCACCCCCTGCTGCTCCCGGTCGATTCGTGCCTCGAGATACCGGTCCACAGATTCCATGAAGTTGTTGCAGTGAAACTGCGTGTGGAATCCGAGGATGCTGCTCCCCAATAACCCTTCGAGAATCTCCTGCCGCCAGGGACAGATCCCCACCTGCTCCGAGTTCGGCCATGGAATGTGCCAGAACATGATCACCGTCGCGGCCGGCAGGCGCCCTCTGATCAGCGCCGGCACCAGCGCAAAATGGTAGTCCTGCACGAGAATAATCGGGTCGTCGGAGTCCACCTCGGCGCAAACGGCATCGGCAAATCGCTCATTGATCTTCCGGTAGTACGCCCAATCTTCCTCACGGAACACCGGGCGGGCATGAGCTAGATGGCAGAGGGGCCACAGACCCTCGTTCGAGAAGCCATAGTAATAACCCGACTCCTCTTCGCGCGTCAGCCACACTCGGCGGATGTGGTACGACTCCTCGCCCGGCGGAACCCGCACGCGATCGTACCGGTCCACCCTGTCCCGGTCCGCCGATCCGCTGCCGTGCGCAACCCATACCCCCGAGCAGGCCCGCATCACCGGCTCCAGCGCAGTCACCAGTCCGCTCGCCGGATGCAGCACCCGCACCTCGCCGTCCGTCATTCGCTCGTGGACGTATGGCTCACGGTTGGCCAGGATGATGATTCGCTCTCCTTGCAGGTGCCGCCCCAGCGTCTGCTTCAGCCGCTCCGCCGTCCACACCCCAGGAGCATCTTCCCTCTCCGCCATCACCTTCTCAATCAGTTCCCGCACGTCCCGCAGGATCGGCTGAAACTCCGGCCGGGTCTGCGCACCATGCCGAAGCATGTTGCGCAGTTCTGCCGACCAGCTCCGGCGCGTGAATCTCGCCACGAAGATCGTGAAAACCGAAGCCAGCAGCCCCAGCACGGCAAATCCAACTACCAGGAAGACCCGTGTCAGCTCCTCGCGGCGCTCCGCGTAGCTCATGTCCTGCAACAGCAACAGGAATCCAATCTGCCCCCGGCCGCCGTCCCAAAGCGGGATCGCGCTCACGTGGATGCTGCCGCCCGGCAGCCGGCTCACGGTACTCCATGCCCGCATCAACGTGGCGGACGAGCTCTGCTCTGACTTCGCGCGGAGCCCGATCTCCCGGCAGCTCAACGCCTCCGGAAACTGCGGCGTATCCGCCAGCAGCGCGCCCTGCGGGCTGCAAGCCGCCACCGCCATCACCCGCTCATCACGCGCAATCTCGATCAACTGCCGCTCCAACTCGGCCTTCCTCTCCGTGTCCCAATTCGCCGCCAGGGAGGCTCGCGAGCTTGCCGCTACGAGTTGGGCGCGCAAACTCAAGTCGCGCTCGAACCACTGGCCGGCAGTCTCCTCCACCACTTCTGCGACAACCCACGCCATGAGTCCCAACCCGCAGGCTAACGTCACTATGAACTGAGCTAATCGGGGAATCTTCAACTGAATGGAGCCTCGTTTCGTCACTGGTTTCAGCACAGGTGCACGATGTCCTCGTTGGGGTGCTCCAAGGCCAGCGCCACCAGTAGGTAGTCCTTCACGTGCCGCGTTAGCAGGAAATTCTGCTTCACATGCTCGTGTCCGTTGTTGCCCATCCGCACCCGCAATCCTGGGTCGGCCAATAGTTGGGATGCTCGTTGCGCCGCGCCCTCCGGTGAATGCACCAGAAAGCCCGTCACGCCGTGGATCACTTGCAGCTTGATCCCTCCCACTGCGCCCCCTATCACCGGCTTTCGCTTCCACAGAGCTTCGCAGACGGTCAATCCGAAGCCCTCTTTGATCGATTTCTGGAATACGATTGTCGATCCGCGCACCAACGCGTTGATCTCCAGATCGCTGAACACCGGCAGTTCCAGAATGTGGATGTCGGCATCCGAGCCGGCCGCCTCCTTCACCTCGCGCAGCACCTCTTCGCCTTCAGGATCGTCCGGAGCCCCGCCGCCAGCCAGCAAAAGCTGGCAGTCGTGCCGCCGCTTCACCAGCTTGTACGCCGCCATCACTCCGAGCGGGTCCTTCAAGCGGTCGAAGCGCGAAATCTGCGTCAGCACCGGACGCTCCGGATCCACTCCGTAGCGCTCCAAAACTTGCGCGACATAGGCGCTATCCAGCTCCCGGTTCTTGTCGCTCAGCGGATCGATCGATGGCGCAACCATGAATTGCGCAATCGGCAAACTTTGAGCGAAATCCGGCATGGAGAAGATCGACGCATCGTACTGCTCAACGTACGGCGCCAGGAACTTCCACGCCTCCTCCATTGGCGATGACACGTCGATATGACACCGCCACACCCATCGCGCGGCATCGCGCTTTCGGGCAATCAGCCCCGCCGGTTGAGGATCGTGCACCCAAACGATGTCGTCCGTCAGCTCCATCTGCCGCAGGTTCGCTTCCGTCGTGTCCCGGTAACACTGGTACATCTGCTCGCTGAACTTCTCCGGCTTGCCGTGCAGAGCGTTGTGCAGCGCCTTGGTCACCTCGAAGAATGCGCCATCGCCTTTGATCACGTCCCAGGTCGCTTCCACGCCCAGCTCTCGAAGCAGAGGGACCATTCGTGTCAGAATCTCTGCCACACCGCCGCCCACCGCTGTCGAGTTGATGTTCTGCAGCCGTCGGCCGCGAACGCAATCCGCCACCACTCGAAGTTCGTCAAGCACGTCGGCGCCCACAATCGCCTCATAGTCCTTCAGGCAAATCCCTGTCCTAGTTGATTCCACGGCTGCGCCCCAGTTCCACAATCTGTTCTTTGAGTTCGTCCAACGTCACAACGTACGGGTCCAGGCGGTCGATCGATTCGGCCAATTCCACCTCGCCCCGCCACTGCAGCCACTGCGAAAAATCGTTCGTTTTGCGCTCTAGCCGCAGCCGCGCTTCAAGGAAATGGAAGTACAGCGAAACATGAGTCACCGCAGGCAATCTGCGGAAGAATGCCGGCACATCTTCGGCCGTCACCCCCGTTGCCATCACGAAGCTCTTCGACCGGCAGAAGTGAAACTCATCTCCCGCCGGGCATTCCCGCGGACGCCCGGAGTTCATTGCCAGGCTTCCTTCGATCAACCCGACAATCGCCTCGCGCAATTCGCGAATCGACGTGAACGCCATCAGATCGATGGCCGCCAGCTTCTCCGAAAGCGCCTCTTCCCGCAGAGCCTCGGACACCCAGTTGGCGAATTCGTTATACACAATGGGTTTCTCGAAATGGTGCGAAAGAAACAAGTGATGCGTGTGGTAGAAAATGCACGAACCTGGAACCTCACGCAACGCCGCCAGCAGTTCGTGCAGTGTGCGCGCGGATCGCCCCGTCAACTGCACCAGACGGCGCTCTGTTCGGAAATGAAATGGTTCGGTATGTTTCATGAGTTGCGACACTCTCGGGAGTCCCCCTTCGCACCTGCCTCCCCAGCCGCACGACTCACCCTTTGTTTCAGACTACCGGCGAACCCTCGCGCACTGAATACAGTCAGCGGGTGAAATCCACGGGGAAGCGGCAGTACCGCGAGCCGTTTTGGACAGACCTTCGCCCCAATCCCCAGCTCACCCGGACTCTGGCAGGACTCATGCCCCCGCCTACGCCACCATCTCCCGGATCGCTTCCGCCGCCTCCCGCGCTCCATCACCCCGCTCTTGACACCCTGCCGCCAGCCGCCCAGCCTGATCGTCCCACCGCCGTTCAAACGCCACCGGAACATGGCGCTCCGGCCGCTCCACCATGTCTGCCATCATGTTGTACCCCGCCCCACTCACCACCCTCACCGCCAACTCCAGAACGTTCCCCGCAGGATAGTACTCAAACACCGGAACGCCCAAGCCCGGCATGGCCCATGGCGCGATTACCGCCACCTCACCTCCCCGCCCCGCCAACTCCACCAACCTCTCCACCTCCGCCACCGGACCCCCATGCACCACTAGCGTCGTCCGCCCGCCTTCCAGCTTCTCCATCAACTCCCGCGGCGCCGCCGTCGCCACCCGTCCCGGCTTCAGCCGCACAGGCCCGCTCAGCCGGCGCACCGCCACTCCACTCTCTCCCAGCGCCGCCTCGTGATCCGCGCTCAGCGTCTCCAGCGCCACAACCTGCCGCATCCCTTTCTGCCACCTTCCTCCAGCGGCCAGCGCCCGCACCCCCTCTGAATTCAGCCGCCGCGCCAGATACACGCCCCGGGCGGGCAGCCCCTCCTCCCACTCGCCCCGCATCCCGCCCGGAAATGTGTCGCAGACGATCACGTCCGGCCGCGCTTCTCTTGCCAGCGCGCGCACGTCTTCCCTCCACCGCCGCCCCGCAATCCCGACCACCGGGAACTTCGCCGCCCGCGCCATCCCCTCCGCAAACGGCGAATTCGTCGCAATCCGTACCTCCACCCCCATCGCCCGCAACTCCAGACACACCGCCAGCGCCCGGTTCAGGTGACCTAGCCCGGACCCCGGCGCCGAATACAACACTCCGCTCACAACACCGCCTGGCCGATCAGCTCCAGCAGCGTATCCATCTCCCGCTCCAGCGAGAATCGCTCCCGAATCCTCGCGCGCACCGCCGCCGACATCTCCCCCAGTTCCTCTTGCCCCATCTCCACCGCCCGGCGCGTCGCCGCGCCCGCCGCCTCCCGGTCTTCTGCCCGGAACACCACTCCTGTCACCCCGTCTTCCACCACTGCGCCCATCGCCCCCGCATCCGACACTAGCGGCACCGCCCCGCACGCCGCCGCCTCCAGCAGCACGTTCGGCATCCCTTCAAACGCCGAGGGAATCGCCACAAAATCGCAGGCCGCATACATCGCCGCCAACTCGTCCTGCGGGAGAAACGGCAGCCGCACGCTGCGCGGCGCAATCGCCGCATCGTCCAGTATTCCCGCCGTCTCTTCATCCAGCTGCCCGGCTACCACCAGCCCCATTCTGCCCAGCAGACCTGCATCTCGCGCCGCCTCCAGCCAAAACGGAATCCGCTTCTTATGTTTCAATTCTCCGAACAGCCCGAAAACCCGCCTCGCTCCGCCGCCCGCTACCGCACGGATCTCATCCCTGCGCCTTTCGTCGGCCGGAAGCAGCTCCCAACGCCGCGCATCCACGCCGTTCGGCGTCCACACCACCCGCTTGCCCGGGTACATCCGTGCGATCCGTTCCGCCTTCTCCCCGGTCACAGCCCCGATGGCCCCCGCCCGGCTCAGCGCCTCCCGCACCCAACCTCCTCGCCGCGCCAGAAACCAATCGCGATCCAGATCGTTGCCGCGCACCAGCACCACGCAAGGCCGCTCCAGCCATGCCCCAAAGGTCACCCCGACAAAACCGGCCCACGACGCGCCGAATCCCACCACGGCGTCATAACCCTCCGCTGCATGCCGGGCCCGCACTACGCTCCACGCCGCGTTCGGCGCCGCCTCCGCTGAGCGCTCCCTGCGCACGAAGATCTCCGCGCCGCCTTCCGCCGCGCGCACGGCCACATCTTCCCCGCCCTTCGCCAACGCCACCACGTCCAGCTTCAGCCCGCGCCTTCGCAATCCGCGCACCAGCCGCGCACAGCTAACCGCCATGCCGCCCCGCACCGGCGGATAGTGCTCCGTCACCCACAGAATCCGCATGTTACGTCTCGAATGGATCGTAGTCGTTGTCGTCGTCGGCTCCCATCGCAAAGCCCGCCACGCCCGGCCGCAATGCCGCGCGGTCCGCGGCGTTGAAGTACGCCGGATCGCCGAAGTGCGCCCCCTCGCCATAGCTCTCGTAGTAGTCCTTGCGCGCCCCGGCCTCCCGCGTCAGATCGTTCTCGTTCCGCTCCCCGCGCATCACCATGCAACTCGGACACTCTCCAGCCCCCAGGTGCGCCGCGCACAGCCCCACGCCGCAACTCCCGCACTGGCCGGCCACCGGCTCTCCGCACGGACGCAGGATCAACAAGCCCATCTGATAGCCGCAACTCATCGCGCCACCTCGCTTCCGCCCCGCATGGCTCCAAACAACCTCAGCAGCATCCCCACTACCTCCTTCGCCGGCGGCGCGTCGCCCGGCGGTCCGCCAACCCCTTTGAACACCCAGTGCCGCTCCAACCGCGCGCCCGTCACGCCTTCCTTCTGCACCAGCTGCGCCTTCTCCCTCTTGCCGTCCGTGCGCGACCGCAGCCCCTCTTCATCCCAGCTCCGTTCCACGGCCGGCAGCAGCGTCGCCGTCGCCGAGTACTTCTTGCTCCACTTCGTCTTGTACTTGATCTTCCCGGCCCGCCCACGATACTTCCTCTCCCGCTTCGTCCACCACGCCTTGAACTCCAGCGTCGCCGTGCTGCCGTCCACCAGCGGCAACCGCACCTCGCCCCAGGGATCCTCGTACACCGTCTCCTTCACCTGGATGTAGCGCCCCGGATCCACGTTGCCGTGCGAGATCTGCTTCCTCTCCACCGGCCCCGCCAGGTCCATCCTCACCCGGATCCGTTTGCCCGCATCCACGTCCTGCGCCAAGTCCCGCAAGGCCGGCATCAGGCACTTTCTGAAATCGTCGATCAGGTCCAGCTTCTTCAACCCCCGCCACTTCATCCCGAACAACACCGCCAGCGCCGTCATCACCACCGGCCCCAGCCACACCCACATCAGCCCGTCGTCAAACGACACAAACGCCACAATCAGGCTGACCACGCCCAGCACAATGCACCAGATCATGATGTTCCGTGCCTTGCGGGTGGCCGCTTCGTTCGTTTCATCGAAACGGGTCAGCTCCCCCAGCACTCGCTGCAGGCGCCGCAGCTCCCATGCCCCCGTCAATGCCCGCGCCTCAATCGCCTCCTGCGCTTCGGGTGAAAAGCCCTTCGTACGTTGTGCTGCGCTCATGGAACCCCTCCTCCGGCAATCTCAAGGAACTGCTCCGACAGCTCCCTTTCCACCACCGCCCGGGCGAAGCAGGCCCTGGCCCGCTCCCGCGCACCGTGTCCCAGTCTCTCCCTCAGCCGCTCATCCCTCAGCAGCCTCCGCATCCTCAGCGCCCAGCCGCGCGCGTCGCCGGCCGGCGCCAGCAGCCCTTCCTTCTCTTCCTGCATCCACTCGCGGCACGCCGCCAAATCCGAGGCGATCACCGGCGTACCTGCGGCCATGGATTCTATCATTTTTACCGGACAACAGCCTTGCACGGTGTTCCGCGCCGTATCCGCCAGCGGCGCCGTGGTAAACCGCAGCCGGCGCAACACGCCCGCCACACCCTCCCGCCCCAGCGGCGCGTGCAACAGAACCCGGTCGCTCAACCCGCGCTTCGCCGCCCGCCGCTCCAGCGCCCTGGCTGCCCGGGGATTGCCCCCATGCAGCACCAGCAACCGGCTCTCCGGCGCGTCTTCCGCCAGCAGCGCCAGCGCGTCAATCACGGTCTCCACCCCCTGCCAGGGCTGCAGGCTCCCGATGTAGCCGAACCATTCGCCCGCTTGGAGCGCTGCTATCGGGCACTCCGCGCCTTCGTCGAAGAACACGTCATGCGCCGCGTTCGGAATCACCCGAATCGTGCCGCGCTCCACACCCAACTCGCACAGTGCCTCCCTGGTCACCGAGGAAACGCACAGGATGCGCGCCGCCTTCCGCAAACAGAGCCTCTCCATGTCGCCCAGCTTCGCCCGCAGCGCCGCGTTTCTCTGCAGCGCCGGCCGCGAATAGCTCAACTCCCAGGTCGGCAGCGCATTCACTTCGAAGATCGCCGCACACCCCGGCCCCGTCTTCAGCAGCGGCACGCCCCCCCAAGGGTCCCGGAACACCGCTAGCGCCAGATCTCCTCTGAGCGCCCGCACCCGCTCTTGCACAAACCGCGCAAACGCCGTCGCCCGCCCAGTCAACTCCCTGCGCCGCTCATTGAATCGCCGGATCTCAATCCGGCCCTCCCTTTGCCACGCCGGCATCTCCGGTGTCCCCAGGCACAGCAACTCCACCTCACCAAACGTCTCCCCCAGCGTCCCAACCATCGACGCAATGTGGCTCGTCGAGCCTTTCGGCTTCGGAAATACGTCGAATGCGATGTAGAGTGCCTTCAAATCCGGCCGAGCCTCGTTCCTTCGCAATCCCCAGGCGCCGAGTCTCCCAGCATAACCGCATCCGCCCCGCATGGTAAGATCGCTCGCGTCAGAGGCGCCGCCACTATGCGCATCCCCTATTCCGAACTGCTCGACACCCTCACGGCCGTCCTGCTCCGCCGCGGCTTCGCCCCGGCCCGCGCCGCCCTGTGCGCCAAGCTCTTTGCCGAAACCACCTGCGACGGCGTCTACTCCCACGGCCTCAACCGATTCCCCCGCTTCCTGCGCATGATCGAAAACGGCTCAATCGATATCCACGCCGAACCCGGCCTCGCCTCTTCGGCCGGAGCCCTCGAGCGCTGGAATGGCCGCCGCGGCCCCGGCAATCTCAACGCCCACGCCGCCATGGCCCGTGCCCTGACGCTGGCCGCGTCTCACGGCATCGGCTGCGTCGCTCTCTCCAACACCAATCACTGGATGCGCGGCGGCAGCTACGGCTGGCAGGCCGCCGATGCCGGCTGCATCGGCATCTGCTGGACCAACACTATGCCCAACCTGCCGCCCTGGGGAGGCACTCGTCCCACGCTGGGCAACAACCCGCTGGTCCTCGCCGTCCCTCGCGCCGCCGGCCACGTCGTTCTCGACATGGCCATGAGCCAGTTTTCCTACGGCGCCCTGGACTCCTACCGACGCCGCGGCCAGCTCCTCCCGGTCGATGGCGGTTTCGACGCTGCAGGCCAGCTCACCCGCGATCCCGCCGCCATCGAACAAACCCAGCGCCTGCTCCCCGCCGGCTTCTGGAAAGGCTCCGGACTCGCCCTGCTGCTCGACTTGATCGCCGCCAGCCTCGCCCAGGGCCAGGCCACTCACCAGATCCTCCCCGACCCCGAACTCGAGACCGGCCTCTCACAGATCTTCCTCGCGCTCGCCTCCGGCGGCACTCAGCCCATCGCCGACCAGATCGTCGCTTCTCTCGGAGACGGCATCCGCTACCCCGGCCAGCAGGTACTCCAGACCCGGACCGAAAACCTGGCTAACGGCGTCCCCGTCGATCCCGCGCTTTGGACGCAGCTCTCGTCCAGCTGACGCCGCCGCATTCGCCGTCGCCGGCCACTCGGCCGGCGGCGGCGCCACTGCCTGCGCCGTGCCTGAAAGCGCTACTGCTTTTTGAGTTGAAGATCGCCGCCCGGCTTGGGCAGAGAGCCGTAGTGGTCCACGCGAAAAGGAGACCAGTAGCACACCCAGCGGGGATCCGCCTGCAGAAACGAACCCATGCGCTCGATGAGCGCGGCGCGCGCGGCGGCGTGGGCGGGCGCCGCGGACGCAGCGAGGTTCACCGGATCGTCGTCCCGCAGATCGTAGAATTCAGGCTGATCCGCCAGGTTGTAGGCATAGAGATGCCGGCCATCGTGCATCGCGCAGGCGAAGTTGGCGGTGACGTGCCAGCCGCATTCGGCCAGGAAAGGTTTCGGAGTGTGGGGCCGGCCCTGGAGTAGAGGCAGCAGCGAGACGCCATCCAGCCGCTCCGATGGAGTCACCCCGGCCACCTGCAGAAGCGTCGGCGCGACATCCAGGTGCGAAACCGGCTGGCCCTCCACCCGCGGCGCGATGCCCATGGACCTCGGCATCTTGATGGCCAGCGGGACTCGCAGCACTTCCGGATGCAGATACACGCCCTTGTCCACCAGGGCGCGGCGTCCGTTCATCTCGCCGTGATCGGAGGTGAAGACGATGACGGATTCTTCGTACAAACCGCGGCGCTTCAGTTCGCCCACGAACCGTGCGATGGCGTGATCCACCACCTCCATCTGCAGGGCGTTCGCCACGCGGTAGTCTTCCACCGTGGTCGATTCGTAGAGGCCCCAGTAGCGCCGGTAGAATTCGTAGACGCGCGGCAGCGTGGCATCGGCGCGGAACCCGCGCGTGCGGGCAGCCACGTAACTGGCCGGCAACCGCAACGCGGCCCGCAGCGCTCTCTCCCGTTCCTCAAATCCGGCAGGGATGGAGAACGGCTGGTGCGGATCGAAGAAGTCAAGCTGCAGATAGACCGGGCGCTGCGCCGGCAACGCCGCATCCAGCTTGGAGACGGCGCGCGCGGCGAGAAAGGAGCTGTATTGCGCCTCGAGCGGGAAGGCCCCGCCGCCGCTCTGCTCAATCCATCCGCCGAACGAGTTGCCGGGGCTCTTGCCATCCTGTTGCATGCCGCGGAGCTCGCGTCGGTAGGATTGCGGGCGGACACCCAGCTGCCGCAGCCAGGCCAGATAGTTCTCATCGGAGCGCACGGGCGGGTCCCAACGGTCCCAACCATCGCCGTTTTCGCCGAAGGCGTCGTGGAACTTCTGAACCCCCAGATGCCCTTTCCCGCAGTGGCGGGTATCGTATCCAGCGGCCTTCAGGTATTCGGGAAAGATGGAGTCCGAGGAGCGCAGCGAGGTCTCGTGCCCGTCGTGTGCGCGCTCGTTGTTGGAGAGGATGTAGGTGGAACGGCCGGTGAGCAGCGCGGCGCGCGCCGGCGCGCAGAGTGGGCTGGTGCAGAAAGCGTCCGTGAAGAAGACGCTGTCGGCCCACAAGGAACGCAACGCCGGCAGTGCCATGGCGGTGGCCGAGGCGCGGCCGGGCCGCCAATGGTCGGGACTCATCATGTCCACGCTGATCACGAAGACATGCGGGCGTGACGCGGGCGCCGCGGAGCAGTAGGGGTGCGCCCCGGCGCGCGGGTCCAGGAAGCCCGGCCGGCAGGCCGCTTCCGGCGCCGCCTGGGCTGAAACAGATTGGGCGGCCACTGAAGCGCCTCCGACTTGCCTGAAGAAGCCGCGCCGTGTCGGGTCGGTCATGGTTTGGGTCTCCGTTGGATCCCTTCAGACTGCCTGCATCACTTGCGCTGGCGAATCTGTTGGAGTTTGGCGGCCATCGCCTCCAGCCGCGCAGGCTCGGCCGTGGCCACATTGCGCTGTTCGGCCGGATCGGCCGCCAGATCGTAGAGCTGCGGCTGTGCAAGGTTGCCCGTCTCGGTGTTGGTGTTGAGCGACATGGCCGGGCCAGGTGAAGGCTCGATGTACTTCCAGGCGCCGTCGCGCAGCCCCAGGCCGCCGGACTGCTCCACGAGAAACTGCCGGCCCTTTTTCGATTCGCCCAGCAGAGCCGGGAGCACATCCTCGCTATCGGGAGCCGCTCCGGCTGGGAGGGTCGCTCCGGTTAGTGTGGCCAGCGATTTGAACAGATCCAGTTGGCCGATCAGCGCTGGTGAGACGCCTGGCTTGACGCGCGCGGGCCAGTGGGCAATGAAGGGGATTCGGGTGCCCCCTTCGAACTTGGAGCCCTTGCCGCCACGGATCGCCCCATTGGGTCGGTGGCCGCCGAGCTTCTCCACGGCCTGGTCGCGATAGCCGTCATCCACCACCGCGCCGTTGTCGCTGGAGACGAGGATCAGCGTGTCGCGAAGCAGATTGCGCTGCTCAAGGGCCGCGATGATTCGCCCTACGCAATCGTCGAACTCGGCGATGGCATTGCCCCGCGGGCCCATCGTGGTTGAGGAGCCATAGCGCGGATTCGGGACGCGGGGTACGTGAATGTCGTGCGTGGCGAAGTAAAGAAAGAAGGGTTTGCCGGCGCTGCGGCCGATATAGTCCGTGGCGCGGCTGGTGAGAACGTCGGCCATGGTCTCGTCGTTCCAGAGAGCGGACTTGCCGCCGCGCATGAAGCCGATGCGGCTGATGCCGTTGACGATGGTGTTGTCGTGGCCGTGGCTGGGATGCATCCGGAGAAGTTCAGGGTTCGCCTTTCCGGTTGGGCCGCCATCCACGGATCCCTTGTAGCTCACCGTGATGGGATCGGAAGGGTCGAGATTGGCCACCCGTCGGTTCTCCACGTAGACGCACGGCACGCGGTCGCCTGTGGCGGGAATGATGAAGCATTCGTCGAAGCCGATGTCGAGCGGGCCGGGGCGGATCTCCGTATTCCAATCGAGGGCGCCGCCGCCCAGCCCCAGGTGCCACTTGCCCACCACCGCCGTCCGGTAGCCCCGCTGCTGCAGCATCGATGCCAGCGTGGGACGGCCGGGGCGGATCAGCGCCGGCGCGTCGCCGGGCAGGATGCGGGCCTCCGGCGTGCGGAACGCATACTCACCCGTCAGTAGTGAGAAGCGGGATGGCGTGCAGGTAGACGCGGCGGCGTGAGCATCGGTGAAACGAACGCCGCCGCGCGCCAGGCGGTCGATGTTCGGCGTGCGCACGGCCGTGGCTCCGTAGCAGCCGGTGTCGCCGTATCCGAGATCGTCTGCGTACAGCAGCACGATGTTGGGCGGCCGCAGCGGAGCGGCGAAACTGCTCCGCGACGCAAGCATGGCTCCGGCTCCGCAGCCGAGGAATGATCGGCGTTGCATAGTGGTACTCCTTGTCCTTCGGTTCGCGGCAGCCGGTTCGCGGCAGCCGGTTCGCGGCAGCCGGTTCGCGGCAGCCGGCTCGCGGCAGCGCGCTCAGAAGCTCAGCTTCAGGGCCATCTGGATCACTCGCGGTGCGCCCGCGGCGGTGATCCGCCCGAATTGAGCCGAACTGGCGATGGTGTTCGGGTTGCCCAGGTTTACGCGGTTCGGCAGGTTGAAGAACTCGGCCCGGAACTGCAGTTTCCAACTCTCCGTGATGGAGATCAGCTTCACGGCGCCAAAGTCGATCGTGGCGTCGCCAGGACTCCTTACGATGTTCCGGCCGGCGGTGCCGAACGTGCCCGCGGCATTTTGCGCGAACGCCGCCGGGTTAAACCACTGCGCGATGACATCGTCGCGGCTCCGGTCGGGTGACAGATACCACGCGCCCACCACATCGGCGCGGTCCTGGTTCGTCCCGGACTGCGAGTTGTCCCGGCCGGAGGTGATGTTGAGGCCGCGTCCGGACTGCAGGCTGACGATCCCATTGGTCTCCCAGCCGCCCAGAATGTGGCGCACCGGCGCGGAGCTGTTCTTCAGCGTTGGCAGCTGCCAGATGAAGGAGACCACGAACCGGTGCGGAATATCGAAGTTGGAGGTCCCGCGGTTCTGGTGGAAGTTGAAAGGGTTGTTCGGCTGGTCGCCATCGCCGGATGCGTCGTCGATCAGCTTGCTCCAGGTGTAGTTGGCGAGGATCGTGAGGCCGTGCGTCAGACGCTTGTTCACGCTGGCCTGGAGGGCGTGATAGTTGGAGTTGCCGCGCGACGACTGGTCTGTCACCTGCGCGAAGTTCGGCGCGTAAACCCGGCGCTGGTTGAGGTTGCCCGGACGGCCATAAACGCCCGGGTTCATCTCGGCCGTCATGAAGAGGTGGTTGCCTTTCGAGCCGACGTAAGCCAGCGTGCCGATCCAGCTGGTGAAGAACTCCCGCTGCACGTTGAAGTTCCACTGCTGGACAACGGCGTTCCGCATGTTCGGGTTCCACTGCGTCAGCGTGAGGGGCAGCACCCATTTGTAGTTCTGCGCCTCCTGCGCGTTGGCTGGCGCCTTGAACGGGAACGGATTGCCAATCCCTTGGTAGGGGTTGTTGATGCCGCCCACGGGATTGTTCACGGTGAGCTTCAGCGAGAAGGGCTGGTTGGTGGAGATCTGGTTGTTGGCCTGCTGGCGGACCTGGGAATAGAAGAGCCCGTAGCCGCCGCGGATGCTCGTCTTGCCATTCCCCTCGGGATCGTAGGCAAATCCGAACCGGGGCCCAATGTTGCCCCACGCCCGTTCCAGCATGCTCCGGCTCAGGCCATTGTCGCCGGGGAAGAGCACCCCGGCAGGCGCCGTGGGAAACTTGGTGGATTGCTGGCCCGGCCAAAGCTGGGCGAACTTGTCCGCCTCGTCGATGAACGGGAACCAGGGATCCCACCGCGCTCCGAGATTCAAGGTGAGCTTCCGGCTCGCC
>JACQZS010000293.1 GCA_016213725.1 Acidobacteriota bacterium
CGACCTACGAGCGGCTGCGCAACCCGCCGGCCGGGGTGGTTTCGACGCGCAAGGCGACGTTCGCCGACATCGGCACGATCGAGACGCCCGACCCAGTACGTCAAGAACGCCAAGTAATCCGGCCCAGACGGTACATCCGGCAGCGGCGGCAAGGGAGGCAATGTTAAGACATTGCAAAGCCCGGGGCTGCGGCCTGCGCCGCCGTAACCCGGCGTGGGTGTGGCTGCGTCGATGGAGACAGAGGCCGTGAAAGCGACCCGCCCGGCGATGGCAAGCGGTCCTGGGAACGAGAGTGCGCCGGGGCGTCATGGAGGCGCATATGACCAAGCAACTTATGTTCTGCGTGGCAGTGTCTATGGGGGTGGCCGCGGCTCAGACGCGGCCGGCGGAGCCGGAAGTGGGCGGCCGAGTGCGGGCGGTGCTGGGGGAAATTGCGAAGGCGCAGGCTACGACGAAGGCGATTCTGGCGGAGTTGGACAAGACGCCGCCTCAGGTGAAGTCGGCCGAGGCGCTGCTGCCGCAGGCGGTGGCGCAGTCGAAGAGCATCCTGAGCGGGATCGAAGCGGTGGACGTGGTCTACGACCAGCTTTCGGACGCGCAGAAGGACGCGCTGCGAGAGGCGTGGTCGATTGCGATGGTGATGTACGGCTGCGTGGAGCCGCCGCCGGATCAGACAGTGGCGCTGCAATCGCCGGACCGGGCGGGGGAGATCCGGACGAGCGTGGAATGCGCGCAGCGCCGGACGGCGCAGCTGAAAGAGATGCTGCCGTCGCTGGGCAGCGCCGCGGGCGGCGGCGGGCGCGGGCAGGGCGCGCGGCCTAGATCGAATTGAGAATGCCGCGGATGTAGCCGAGGGCGAAGGCCATGCCGGCATGCCAGGGCGCGTCGCAGGCCATCTGCGGAGTGTGGTCTGGGATCACAACGCCGTCGTAGCCGTTGGCCTTGTAGATCTTGAGGGCGCGGACGATGTCGACGTCGCCTTCATCCAGAAAGACCTCGGTGTAGCGCGGCACCTTACCTTTGATATTGCGGAGATGGACGTAGGCGATGCGGCCGGTGCGGGAGTAGTGGTCGATGGCATCGTAGACGTCGCCGCCGTCCATTTCGGCGCCCTGCATTTCGGCAATGGTGCCCTGGCAGAACTCCATGCAGTTGGAGGGGCTGGGCACGAGGTCGAGCAGTTTCTGATAGAGATGCGGCTGGTAGACGAGGCGGGCATGGCCGCGGATGGTGGGCATGGGCGGGTCGTCGGGATGGGCGGCGAGGCGGACGCCGGCCTCTTCGGCGACGGGGACGACATCCTTCAGGAAGCGGGCGAGGCGGTCCCAGAGCTGCTGGTGGGTGATGGGCGGGATCTCGCCGGGGGCGGCCTCGGGATCGTAGATCATGTTCCAGATCTGGCCTGACGGGATGGGCTTTTCGGCCGGGCCATCGGGGCCGAAGAAGGCGACGGACTCGGCGCCGCCGCGAGCCCAGGGGCCGACGACGTGGCCCCAGACGCCGGCGATGGAAAAGTTGTAGCCCATGACGGGGATGCCGACGCGGCCGAGGGTGCGGATGAGCTGTTTGACGTCCTCCACCTGTTCGTCGCGGCGGGGTCCGTCGAGGAGGATGTCGTACCAGTGGGAGGGGTCGAAGTTCTCGATGGCGTGGAGTTCGAGGCCTTCGGCATTGATGGCGGCCTTGACGGCGCGGAGTTCCGCTTCGGACCAGAGCCTGCCGCGGTTGTCGGAGATGCCCCAGCATTTGTCGCCGTCGGTGGCGGGGATCTTGGGCGAGTCGTGGAAGTAATCCACCCAGTGGGCGACGATGTGGGTGGCGCCGGCCTGCCGCGCGAAGCGGAAGTTCTCGGCGGTGAGCATGTGGCGGTACAGCCCGAGTCCGAGGCGCATGGAACTATTGTGCGGCATCAGTTGGAAGCGGTGGAGTGATCGTGGATGATCTTCCAGCCTTGGGGGGTGAGTTGGAGGACGAGGGTGAAGCGGCCTTTGGCGTTGCCTCCGCCGGCGGCGGTGCGGGCGAGATCGAAGCGGCCGAGGACGAGGGCGGCGGAGTCACCGACGAGGCGGACCTCGATTTCAGAGAACTGGAGAGTGCCCATGGCGGCGCGGGAGGAGTAGCGGGCGCGGTAGCGCTCGAGGACGGGGCGGTAGCCGCGGGTGACGCCGTCGGCGCCGGTGAAGGTGAGGGTGGGCGAGTCGAGGTAGGTGGTCATGAACTCCTCGATGTCGCCGCGGTTCCAGGCGGCAACCTGTTTGTCGAGGACGGCGCGGACCTCGGTGTCGGGGGCGGCGGCGAGGAGGAAGAGACAAAGCGTGAGAACGGGCATAAAAACCATTATGTTTCGGGAAGACCGGGCATATACTGGCTGGCAACAGGAGGAATGCATGAGCCGAGCGGCCCTAGTATTCTTGTGGACTCTGCTGCTTTCCGGGCAGGACGCGACGGAGCTGGTAAAGCAGGCGAACGAAGCGATCACCGCCAAGGAGTACGACAAGGCGGGGCAACTGGCGGAGCGGGCGCTGCAGGCCGATGGTCGGAGCAGCGAGGCGTGGCGGGCGAGGGGGCGCGTGCGGATCGCGAAGCAGGATTACCAGGGAGCGGCGGCGGATTTCACGAAGTCGATCGAGTGCGATGCGCGGAACTACCGGGCGTTGGGCAACCGGGCCTACAGCTTGCTGTATCTGAAGCGGCCCGCCGATGCGCAGGCGGATGCCAAGCGGGCGTTGGAGCTGAACCCGCAGTACGGGTATGCGGCGGCGATCCTGGGCGATGCGCTGTTCGACCAGAAGCGCTGGAAAGAGGCGCTGGACGCATATAGCGAGGCGTTGCGGCTGGATCCGAAACGGGCGGCGGCGATGGGCAGCCGAGGGTTGTGCCGGCTGCGGATGGACGATCCGCGCGGCGCGGCGGAGGACCTGACGGAGTCGATCCGGATGGACGCGTCGATTCCGCACAACTATTACAACCGCGGAATGGCGCGGATGCGGCTGCAGGACTATGCGGGCGCGAAGGAGGATTTCGGGAAGTCGCTGGAACTGGGGCACCAGGTGGACAACGCCAGGCAGCAACTGGCGAAGGCGGATGAACTGCTGAAGAGCGGGGAGCTGGCGGCGCAGCAGAAGAAGGGCGCGGGCGCGGTGAAGGTGGCGGTGGACGCGGTGGGCAAGCCGGCGGCGGTGACGGCGGCGGGCGGTCCGATGGCGATTGCGGTGACGGACGTATCGCCGCAGGTGAAGTCACTGCCGGTGGCGGAGGTGAGTTACACGATTGAGGGGCTGCGGATGATGGCAGGGGTGGGAAATAAAGAGAAGGCGTGGGGCACGAAGTGGCAGGAGTATTTCGACTACCCGTCCAAGGAAGTGGTGGATTACTTCCAGAAGCTGAACCCGATGGTGGAAGAGCTGCAGGCGGTGCGGAGCGCGACGGCGGAGGCGACGCTGGATTACCGGGCGGCGATGGCGGATGCGGTGCTGTCGAAAGCGGCGGGGGACGCGGAAGGAGTAGTGGTGGCTCTGGCGCAGGCGGAGCGGCACGGGCAGGCGGTGATGAGTGCGACGGCGCGGATGAAAGAGCTGCAAAAGAAGGCGGAGGCGTTGGGCAATCCGCCGGACGCGAAGGCGGCCAAGGCGCGGGCGAAGGCCTGGATGAAGGGGACGGCGGGACCGGGACTGGTCTCGAAGTATGCCTACCAGTGGCGGCTGAGCCAGGTGCAGGCGATCAACACGGATATCCGGATGGGGAACAGCTTCGGCTCGATGGCGAACCCGGGCAAGTTCACGCCGCAGCCGGAGTTGCCGTTTCCGGGCGCGGAGGCCGCCTGGTGCAAGTGGTTCGAGGGGGGCAAGCAGGGGCAGCAGCCGCTGGGCGCGGAGCCGCCGGCGGAGAAGATGAAACAGGTGAACCAGTGGGTGAACTCGGTTTACGACATCGCGGGTGTCGAGCCGGGCTTGCAGGTGTATTTCTTCCAGCACGTGCCGGCGGAAGAGGCGGCGCAGGAGATTTTGGCCAAGGGCAAGATCCGGGCGCGGGCGATAGCGGGCTACGTTCCTCCGAAAGGCGCGCCGCCGGTGAAGGCGGAAGCGCCGAAGGCGCCGGTGACGCCGGTGGAGCCGCCGAAAGACGCGAAGGCGCTGGCGGAGGAGGCGAAGTGGAAGGCGGAAGCGATCTCCGAGAAGGAAGACCTGATCAAGATGATCCAGAGGAATCTGGCGAAGGACGAGGCGGAGTGGCAGCGGGAGAAGGACCCGCGGCGGAAGGAGGAATTGTACCTGCGGGTATTGAACAACCGGAGCGCGGTGCAGCAGGAGCGGGACCTGGTGCAGAGCCTGAAGACGGGCGAGTATGTGCATACGCGGACGGCGTCGGACGAGTACTGCCACGACCTGATGATCGTACGGACGGTGGAGCACAACCAGGCGGTGGCGGAGACCCGGCGGCTGGCGGCGGCGGTGGAGAAGATGGCGGCTGGCGCGGAGCCGGACCAGGTGAAGCAGCTGCAGGCGTTCACGGCGCGGCAGATTTCAGCCAAGGACATTGCGGAGGGGAATGTGGCGAAAGCGCGGCAGGCGGCGCAGGCGGTGTTCGATACGGTGCAGGGCAGGCGGGAGCAGAGGCTGGCGGCTTCGATGGAAGAGGAGATCAGGAACTCGGACTACCTGTTGCGGGCCGAGCGGGTAAAGATGATAGCGGGGCTGACGCTGATGGTGACGGGCATAGCCGCGCCGATCTACGCGGGCAGCGCGGCGGCGGCGGCGGGCGTGGGCGCGGAAGCGGCGGCGGCGACGGCAACGGCGGTGGGGCAATCGGTGACGCTGGTGAACGTGGTGTACGGGGGGACGACAGGCGGGATTGAGGGCGGTCCGGTGGAGTTGTTCAAAGGAGCGGTGGGGATGAGCGGGATGCCGGGGATGGTGGTGAGCGAGATGATGACGGGGTACCAGCGGGGCGGGCTGGTGAGCGAAGGAGGAGTGATGGGCGCGCTGGAGCGGGGGACGGAGGCGTTTCTGGCGGCCAAGGGCATAGAGAAGATTGCGGGGAGCCTGGCGCAGTGGTGGACGGGCGCCGACGACGCGGCGGCAGCGGCGGCCGGCGCGGCGGGCGGCGGCAAAGCTCCGCCGGTGCCGAAGATGACCGTGGGCGAGATGATGGAGCGGGCGGAGTTTCAACTGGCCAAGAACCTGGCGCAGAAGAAGATCGACAAGCTGCAGCAGACGGCGGCGCGGATCAGGGATCTGAGGGCGAAGGGCGCTCCGGCGGAGGAGCTGGCGGCGCTGCAGGCGCAGGCGATGCAGCAGACGACGGCGATCAGCGAAGATCTGCTGGCGAAGCGGATGATCAAGAACATGGGCAAGCAGGCGCGGGCGGGCAAGGGGGAGCCGGCGTTGGGTCAGCTGGAGGAAGACTACGCGGCGGCGGTGGATATCATCCACAAGACGCAGGTGGACCCGGCGTTCCGCAAAGCCGTGAATGGAGCGGGGTACCGGTGGAGAAAGAAGAGGATCGGGGGCGGCAATAGCTGGGAGGATGGCGGGGAGTTGAAGTTCAAGGACATCCGGCACGCGGGCGCGGAGAAGACGGCGAACACGGACCGAGACAAGGCGCTGGAAGAGATGGCCAACGAAGAAGGGGTGATCTACCAGCTTTTCAAAGGGGACAAGCCGGTGAATCTGAGCGACGCCGAGCGGGATCTGCAGCAGATCTACAACCGGGCGTACAGCGGGGCGACGGGCGGGAACGCGCAGATGGCGCAGCATTCGATAACGACCAGCCGGAACCGGGAGGCGTACAAGGACCTGACCTACACGAAGCTGAGCGAGCCGGGCAACGTGGAGCGGATCAACAAGGGATGGGCGGGGCAGTCAGTGGAAGTGCTGAAAGCGAAGGTGGAGCACGGCGGGCCGGGCCAGGGGGACTTTGCGAACCTGTTCCGGAAGATCGACGGGGCGAACCAGGCGGCGAAGGACATCGACAAGCGGCTCATGCCGATTCTGAAAGCGCAGCAGGCGAAGGCGACGGGTCCGAGAGCGGCGGAGATCGGGCAGGACATGGAGAAGTGGAAGGCGATTCAGGGGGCGCTGGAAAGGATGGAGACGGATCCGGTGAGAGCGTCGCGGGAGTTGCGGGTGCTGACGGGGATGGACAGCGTGGGGGAGGTGACGGACGCGATTGGGAAGCGGTTTCTGGGGGCGGCCGTGGTGCAGTAGTTTTCCTACAGAATGAGCATGCAGTCGCCGTAGGAGAAGAAGCGGTAGCGCTGGGCGACGGCGAAGTCGTAGGCGGCGCGGATGAGTTCCTTGCCGGCGAAGGCGCTGACGAGGAGGAGGAGGCTCGACTTCGGGAGGTGGAAGTTGGTGAGCAGGGCGTCGACGGCGCGGAACTGGTAGCCGGGATAGATGAAGATATCGGTCTCGGCGGAGGTTTCCGTGAAGGGGCCGATAGCGGCGGCGGACTCCAGGGTGCGGGCGCTGGTGGTGCCGACGGCGACGCGGCGGGAGGCGGATTGCAGAGCGGCGGCGGCTTCGGCGGAGATGGAGTACGTCTCGGTGTGGAGGTGGTTTTCCTCGACTATGTCGTGAATCAGGGGCTGGAAGGTGCCGAGGCCGACGTGGAGGGTGATTCGGGCGACGGTGGCGCCGGCGCCGGCGCAGGACTCCAGGATTTTTGGGGTGAAGTGGAGGCCGGCGGTGGGAGCGGCGACGGAGCCGCGCTGCTGGGCGAAGACGGTCTGGTAGCGTTCGCGGTCAGCGGCCTGGTCGAGGCGGTGGATATAAGGAGGGAGGGGAATGTGGCCGGCGGCGTCAAGTTCCTGATCGAGATCCGTGGAGCACTCCAGGCGTACGAGGCGTTCGCCGCGGATGCGCGTTTCGAGCACCTCCGCCGCGAGGTTGGGCGTGATGACGATGCGGGTGCCCTCGTGGAGGTGGCGGCCGGGACGGACGAGGCCGGCCCAGTGGGTGCGCTCGGGATTCTCGGGGCGGAGGAGGAATAGCTCGACGGAGCGGTCAGTGCCCTCCTTGATGCCGAGGAGGCGCGCGGGGAAGACGCGGGTATCGTTGAGAGCCAGGCAATCACCGGGCGCGAGGAAGGAGGGCAGGTCGCGGAACGAGCGATCTTCAAAGGTCCCGGAGTCGCGGCGCACGATGAGCATGCGAGAAGCTGCGCGGTCGGGAAGCGGCTCCTGAGCAATCAGCTCATCCGGCAGATGATAATCAAATTCAGACAGCAGCATTACTTGACCAAGCAAAGCGAAGTATTAGACCCGCTGCGAATAATATACCCATTTGGGGACACATGGCGCTAATCCTAGGAATCGAAAGTTCGTGCGACGAGACGGCGGCGGCGGTGGAGAGCCGGGCGGGAGAGGAGCTTTCGAGCGTGGTGGCGACGCAGGTGGAGACGCACGGGAAGAATGGAGGCGTGGAGCCGGAACTGGCTTCGCGGGAGCCGTTGCGGTCGATCGTGCCGGTGGGGGGGGGGGGGGTGGAAGAGGCGGGGGTGGGGTGGAAAGAGCTGAGCGCGGTAGCGGTGACTTCGGGTCCTGGACTAGTGGGATCGCTGCTGGTGGGGCTGACGTACGCGAAGGCGCTGAGCATGGTGCGGGGGTTGCCGCTGATCGGAGTGAACCACATTGAGGGGCACATCCATGCGGTGGTACTGGAGGCGCGGCGGTCAGGGGGGGAGATCGAGTTGCCGGCGCTGGCGCTGGTAGCGAGCGGGGGGCACACGCATCTTTTCGAATTTGCAGAAGCGGGCAAGTACCGATTGATGGGCAAGACGCGGGACGATGCGGCGGGCGAGGCGTTCGACAAAGTGGCGAAGCTGTTGGGGTTTGGGTATCCGGGCGGGCCGGTGCTGGACATGCTGGCGCCGCACGGAGAGGCCGATGCGGTGCGGCTGCCGATGTCGAAGATGAAGGGCAACGCGCTGGACTTCAGCTTCAGCGGATTGAAGACGGCGATGTTGAGGTGGACGCAGGGGCGGGCGATGGAAGGGGAGATTGTGGCGCGGCGGGCGTTACAAAAGTTGCATGCGCGGCCGACGCTGGAGCAGTGGCTGGCGGTGACGCCGCAGGAGACGCTGGATGCGGTGGCGGCGTTTCAGCAGGTGGTGGTGGAGGAGTTGCTGAAGCGGGTAGAGAAGGCCGTGGAGGAGACGGGAGCGCGGAGCGTGATCGTGGCAGGGGGCGTGGCCTGCAACGCGGGCCTGCGGTCGGCGGCGCGGAGCGGGCGGGTGGCGTGTCCGGTGTACTTCCCGACGGTGCACCTTTCCACGGACAACGCGGCGATGATTGCGGCGGCGGCGTGGCCGAAGTATGAGCGGGGGGAGTTTGACGACCTCACGCTGAAGGCGCAGGCGAACCTGAGCCTGGCATAGAATCGTTGGATCAAAGGAGCGAACGCGATGCGCTGGATGGCGTTGATGTGCGTGCTGAGCCTGCCGGTAGTGGGCGAGGTGACCAGTGTCCACGTGGTGGAGCGGAGCGACGTGCTGGGGGGCAAGGTGTGGGGCGCGGCCGGCGCGTATGAGCGGATAGTGGCGAAGGCGCAGTTCGCATTGGATCCGAGGCTGCCGCAGAACCGGCTGATCCGGGACATCGAACTGGCGCCGAAGAACGAGAACGGGCTGGTGGGGTTCACGGCGGACCTGTACGTGCTGAAGCCGCGCGACCCGGCGAAGGGCAACGGGACGATGCTGTTCGAGGTGTCGAACCGGGGCGGGAAGGGGATGCTGAGCCGGTTCATGTACGCGAAGGGGGCGCTGGATCCGGCGACGGCGGAGGAGTTTGGGGACGGCTGGCTGCTGGAGCAGGGCTTCACGCTGGTGTGGCTGGGCTGGCAGTGGGACGTGCCGGCGGGGAATGGGAAGCTGCTGCGGCTGGATGCGCCGGTGATTCCAGGCAAGCAGGGGGTAGTGCGGGCGGAGATGATCCCGGAGACGCTGGTGCAGCGGATGAGCGTGGCGGACCGCGGGCACGTGCCGTATGCGGCGGTGGCGGGAGCGCCGGCCACGTTGACGGTGCGGGAGTGGACGCTGGGGCGGCGGAAGCAGATTGCGGCGGGGCAGTGGAAGTGGACGGCGGACCGGACGGCGATCGAGATGGCGGCCGGGTTCCGGCCGGGGCTGATCTACGAATTGGTGTACCAGGCGGAGAATCCGCGGCTGGCGGGCGCGGGGCTGGCGGCGGTGCGGGACATCGTTTCGTTCTTCAAGTACACGAAGAACGGGGTGACGCTGCTGGGCGACCAGCCGCGGTTCATCAAGCGGTCGATCGGATTCGGGATTTCGCAAAGCGGGCGGTTCCTGAGGACGTTTCTGTATTTCGGGATGAACGAAGACGAGGCGGGGCGGAAGGTTTTCGACGGGGTGTGGGCGGACGTTGGCGGTGCGGGGCGGGGCAGTTTCAATCACAGATTCGCGCAGGCGTCGCGGGACGGATACGCGCACGCGAACACGCTGTATCCGACGGATCTGTTTCCGTTTTCGGACGTGCCGCAGCCGGAGCCGGGCAAGGAGGAGAACGACGGGCTGCTGGTGCGGGTGAGCGGCAAGACGATGCCGCGGATCTTCTACACGAACGGCTCCTGGGAGTATTGGAACCGCTGCGCGGCGCTGGTGCATGTGGACGGAGCGGGCGAATTGGACGTGCCGCTGGGGCCGCAGACGCGGCTGTATTTTGTAGCCGGGTCGCAGCACGGGCCGGGGCAGTTGCCGCGGAAGGCGAAAGAGGCGGCGTATTGGACGAATCCGAACGAGACGAGGCCGTTGCAGAGGGCGCTGCTGGCGGCGATGCAAGAGTGGGTGAAGGACGGCAAGGAGCCGCCGCGGTCTGTCTATCCGTTGATCGCGGAAGAGGAACTGGTGCCGGTGAAGAAGGTGAAGTGGGCGAAGGAGGGCGGGGCGGCGCTGCCGGAGAATCCGAAACAGGCGTATGTGCTGGACTACGGCGACGAATTCGAGACGAAGGGGATAGTGACGGTGGAGCCGCCGAAGGTGAAGGGCCGGTTCGCGGTGCTGGTGCCGCAGGTGGACGCCGATGGGATCGATTTGGGAGGCGTGCGGCTGCCGGCGGTGGCTGCGCCGTTGGGGACCTTCACGGGTTGGAACATGCGGAGCGCGGAGGCGGGGGCGGTGAAGCAGATGGCGCCGACGCTGGGCTCGTTCTTCGCGTTTTCGAAGGCGGAGGTGGAGAAGCGGTACGGGTCGAAGGAAGGGTATTTGAAGAGAGTGGGGGAGGAGGCGGACAAGCTGGTGAAGCGGCGGTTCCTGCTGGAAAGAGACAGGGATCAGGTTTTGCAGCACGCCGCGGGGTTGTGGGACTGGGTGGAAAAGGCCGGGGGACGCTAAACTGGATACCTATGGGTGCACCTCCACAGATGGAACCGCCGAAGCCGCCGATTGAAGGCGTGAAGAACCTGGTGACGATCGGGTCGGGCAAGGGCGGGGTCGGGAAGACGACGGTTTCAGTGAATCTGGCGATTGCGCTGGCGAAGCTGGGACAGAAGGTGGGACTGCTGGACGCGGACGTGTATGGTCCGAACGTGCCGCTGATGATGGGGATCCGGGACACGCCGTACGCGGTGGAGAACCGCATTCAGCCGCTGGAGCAGCATGGCGTGAAGCTGATGTCGATGGGGTTTCTGAATCCCGGCGACAAGCCCCTGATCTGGCGCGGACCGATGTTGCACAGCGTGATGCAGCAGTTCATCCGGCAGGTGGATTGGGGCGAACTGGACTTTCTGCTGGTGGACCTGCCGCCGGGCACGGGGGACGTGGCGCTGAGCCTGATTCAGACGGCGCCGATCACGGGCGCGGTGGTGGTGAGCACGCCTTCGGAAGTGGCGCTGGAGGATGGCCGCAAGGCCGTGCTGATGTTCCAGCAGGTGAAAGTGGAGCTGCTGGGCCTGGTGGAGAACATGAGCTACCTGATTGTTCCGGAGACGGGGCAGAAGATCGACATCTTCGGCGAGGGCGGCGGCCGGCGCACGGCCGAGGCGATGGACATTCCGTTTCTGGGCGAGCTGCCGCTAAACCCGCAGGTGAGGATCAGCGGCGATTCCGGGCGGCCGGTGGCGTTGCTGGGCGAAGAAGATCCGCACTGCGCTCCGTTCTTCGAGATAGCGAAGCAGTTGATGGCGCGCTGCGGCGGCACGAGGAAGGCTCCGACGTTTTCGGTGGAGGACTGAGATGAAGGCACTGGGCAAGCTGACGCTGGCGATGGCGCTGTGCGCGATGGGCGCGGCGGCGCAGGATATTCAAAACGTCTCCGACGAGTTTCTGAAGCTGCTGCGGTCTGACGTGAAGGCCAAGAAGGCGCAGATTCTGAAGCAGGTGCTGAGCCTGGATGAGGAGCAGGGCAAGAAGTTCTGGCCGGTCCAGGGAGAGTACGAAGCGGAGTTGGGGAAGGTGAACGGGCAGTTGCTGAGCCTGGCCAAGGAGTACAGCGACGCCTGGGGGAACCTGACGGACGCGCAGGCGCGGACGATGACGATGAAGTGGCTGGATCTGGCAGGGCAGAGGCTGGCGCTGCAGAAGAAGTATTTCGAGAAGGTCTCGAAGGCGGTGTCGCCGACGGTGGCGGCGAAGTTCATTCAGATTGAGCGGCAGGTATTGAATGCGCTGGATGCGCAACTGGCGGCGGCGGTGCCGCTGGTGAGGTAGGGGGGGGGCGGAGCGCGGGATTCGCCGCCACCTGAAGAGGCCCGCCTTCAGGGCCGGGGCAAACGAGCGTGAAACGGGGCGGCTGGGGGGCGCGTCGGAATGGGCATATGAGACGCGCAGGGATTTTGATTGTGGCGTTCCTGGCAGGGGGTCTGTTGCAGGGACAGAGTTACCGGAGAGATTTCCAGCGAAATCACGTCAGCGCGGGGTTGGGATTCGCGATGCCGGGATACGATCTGGAGAATTACTACCAGACGGCGTTCGCCTGGAGCGTGAATTACGGCTACCGGCCGGCGAAGTACCTGCAGTTGGACGTGGGCTACGACGGGGCGTACAACGCGGCCGGAGTGGACATGTACATTCCGACATTGGCGGTGGGGTACGTAAAGGTTCGGGATTTTCAGACCTTTATCCCGATGGGCGGGCGCGTGGTGCTGCCGCTGGCGGGGGGACGGGTGGAGATCTACGGCGGAGGGGGCGGAGCGTATGCGCGGACGGGGGAGTATCTGCGGCAGCCGAGCCAGTACTGGAAGCTGGAATGCCCGTATTGCGAGGCTCGGGACGGATGGGGTTACTATGCGCTGCTGGGGGCGAGCGTGGCGGTGGACCGCGGGCAGCACTTCCGGCTGGGGGCGACGACGAAGGTGTACCGGGTGGAGACGTCTGGGGCGCCGGTAGGCACAACGCCGGCGATCACGACGAACGACCAGTGGGTGAACACATACTTCGGATTGACGTTCAGCTTCTGACCGCGAGGGCGTGCGATGATCTGAGGTGATGACCGCGGGTGAGATGCTCCAACGCGCCGTGGGCTTCCGGGAGAAGCTGCAGGCGATCAAGTCCAAAGCACCGGAAGTGCTGTGGTATCCCTACGATTCGCTGACGAATTTCGTGAATTTGGAGAAGCTGCTGGGGGCGCAGACG
>JACQZS010000294.1 GCA_016213725.1 Acidobacteriota bacterium
CCTGGTCTCCGGTCTGCACCACCGTCAACCCCTCCGGCGCTGTCACCAGATGCACGTTGTTGATCGGGCTCTTCCCCTGGTGTCCTGGGTAGGCGGCGTATTTCAGGCTCCGCCCGCCGCTTAGCGCCAGCGTGTGCACCTGCGAGGTGCTCCGCTCCGGATAGGTGAGGCTCTTTCCAACCTCGGTTTCCTTCCAAAGCCCCTGGGGCGCCACTACGGGCTTTTTCATCTCCACGAATATCGCTGCCACCTCCTGGCTGGCATGGTCGCCGTGCATGTGGCTGATGAACAGTGCATCTGCCTGCGCCGCCAACCGCCGCAACAGCCCCTGATCCACCGCGAAGCCCGGCTCCCTCGTGCCGGGCACGATGTCGAAGGCAAACGACACGCTCGGCGTCCGCACCAGCCACCCGTGGTTGTACAGCTTCCAGATCCGCATGCCCGACGATACTTTCGCGTGCTCGATCTCCGTCACCGCCTTCTCCATGCGGCTCCGGTAGAACTCCTGCACCAGCTTCTTTCTGGGTGCTGATTCGATGTGCAGTACATCGTCCAGCCGGATCAAAGCCGCCCTCCGCACCGGATGCTCCGCCACGGCCGGCTGATACTCGTCCAGAATGTCTCCCGCCCACTGCAGCGAGCGGGCAATCCACTCATCTGGTGCGTCTTTCAGCTCCGGTGCCGTCAACGCTCGCCGCTCCGAGGATAGATACGGCTTCAGCGCTTGCCCCCAAACCGCCACGGCCATCGATGCCGCGCAAATCAATCGAATGCCCAAACACATGAGAACTCTCCTTCGCTCACAGCGTCCAGTCGCCCGCCAGGCGCTTTCCCTGCTGGGCTGCGTCCAGACGCAACAAGCCCGCCAGCAAGAAGCCTGCCCCGGTCTTTGATTCGTAATACGCATCCCCCGGCATCCTCACGAACAGGCCTTTCTCCTCGGAGCCGCCCCAGTACCGCTCCACTGTCATGCCCGCATATCTTTCCGCCTCTTTCAGCCACCCGCCCTTGGGCTCCAGCCCATGCAGGTCCAGCATCAGATTCAGCGCCATCCCCAGGCCTTCGATCGAAGCCCTCGCCGGGACCTGCGTGCCCGCCGCGGCTCGCGCTACCCGCTTCGCCGCGTCCAGCATCAAGGGGTCCCGGTCGATTTGCGCCAGATAAGCCGCTACGCGTCCATACGGCAACAACTCGCTCTCTCCGTACGCAAACTGCCACGGCGCCGCCAACTGCTGCCCGCTGGGGCTGCCGTCCAGGTTCGCCGCGGTCCGCCACCCAGCCCGCGCCGGATCGTAGCTGTATTTTTCCCACGCCTTCACCAACGCCCGCCCCCGGGTGCCGAACTCCTTTTCCTCCGGCGCCAGCGCGCCCGCCTTCCGGAGCCAGTATCCCAGCAGTGCCTGCCCGCCCGATGCCAGCTTCGATCCCGGCCGCGGATCGTCGATGCAACTCAAAGTCAGGTCGGTCTTCTCATCGCGCCGCTCCCAATAGATCGCCCCGTCTCCCCGCGCCCATTCCAGCCACTTCTGCTCGTGCGTCTTCGAGTAGAGGAACGCAAACGCATGCGCATACGCTCCCGAGTGCTTGATCCAAGGCTGTCCGCCGCGGCGTTTCTGGAACTCCGCTATCTCCCACCACGCATGCCGGTTATACAGGGACCCCGGTTTGTCTTCGAAGTGGTGGTAGCGCAATCCGTCGATCGCCCCTCTGACGGCCTTCTCATTCACCGCCCACAGCAGATCCCAGGGCGCGGTCCACTCCAGCAACTCATGGTTCTTCCGCTCCACCGCCACCGCATCCCGCTCAAAGCTGTAATAGAGATGTTCGCCCCACGCCAGCAGGCCGTTGGCCGGGCTCTGGCACGCGTCCAGGAACCAGCCCATGTACTCGTTCGCCGCCCGCCGGTACTTGGTCTCACCCGTCACATCCGACAGCGCCAGAAACACCCGCAGCGTCACGCTGTCGTGGTAGAGATTCGCCCCGCCCACCGCCCGGTCACCTTCGCGGATGCCCGGCGCCGCCGGCACGTTCCCCAATGGAACGCTCCAGTCCCGCGTGTCAACCACCCCCGCCCAGGCCGGAGTCTGTTTCGAGCCCGACCGGTCCAGCCCCACCGTCAGCAGCGTGTCGGCAAACACCCTGCACCTCCGCAGCCATGGCCGCTCGGCTCTGAACATCCCTGCGCCTGCTGCGAGAAACTCTCTTCTTCTCATCTCACGCCGCTCCTTCTCATCCTTCTCAACGCCACTCTCCATAAGCCGAGAATCCCGCCCAGAAATAGGGTTTCCGCCACTCTGGCCGGCTCCGGAGTTCCAATTGCGCCTCTCTCAATGCCTTGCCCACGCGCATCTTCCCATCGGCAGCTAGCCGCCTGTAGAAGAGTTTCATCAGCTGCGCCGTCGCTGCGTCATTCACGTTCCAGTTCGACGCTACCACCGTTCGCGCTCCAGCTCGCAGGAATCCATTCGCCAGGCTGAAGGCGCCCTGCCCGAAGTACTGCCGGCCGCACGCCGTTTGGCACGCGCTCAAAACCACTAGCCGCGCCGCTACCTTTCGGTCTCCCATCTCGCCCAGCGGCCAGTATCCGTCCACCCACTCGCCGTCCTGGCTCCACTGTGAGAACGCCAGCCCGGATAGCTCCGGATCGTTCTCGTTCACAATTCCATGTGTCGCAATGTGCAGGATCGAACCCTGCTGAACCGGCTTGAGAAATGCCTCGCGTGTTGCCGCGAAGCCCACCGCCATCTCGCATGCCGCTCGCGCGCAGAACGTTTCCCGCAGAGCCTCCACCTCTCCGCCCGAATGCCTCAATCTGGACAGCGTCCGCGCCACCCCGCCGCTCGATAATGCCTGCTCCAGGGCCACGCTCTTCCCGCCTTCTCTCGTGGGCTTGCCCCGGAGCCGCTCGTCCTGTGCCTCGTACACCGGATCGGCCAGAACGCGTACCTCTCGCGGAACTCCCATCTTTCCTGACTCACGCCTCAAACCTGCCATCGCGTGCAGACTCGGCACCAGCATCACTTCCTGCTCCTGCAGGATCGGAGTCCCCTCGGCACTGGATGGATCCGGCAGCGCGCCAAGCGGAAAATAGCTCAGAATCCCGTCGCCCGCCACCACAATCCGCTTTCCGCGCAGCTTCTTCCACCCCGGTCCCAGCAGTGCCTGGCTCAACGCCTGTCCCTCAGCCCGGCATTCCCTTCCTTCCGCGAAACAACTCCAGGCCGAAGTCGCCATCCTGGTCAATTCGCTCGCCTTCGGACCGTAGTAGAACTGCGTTCCACTTTCGTCCGCCAACCAGATGTAGCTGCGGTCGTTGCTCAGCAGCGTCTCCAGCAACACGGTCTTGGGATCCAACTCGCTCTTGGTCTGTGAAGTGGCTATGGCCATCTCGAAACCCATCGCCCTTGTCCGCAGCCCGTCCAGGTGCGCCAGGGCTTC
>JACQZS010000300.1 GCA_016213725.1 Acidobacteriota bacterium
GAATCTGATCCACGAATTGCTGGAGCCGCTGGGCATCATCTGCAAGCCGGTGGTGGCCGGGCATTCGGCGCAGATGGACGAGGCGATCAGGACGACGCCGAACCTGAAGGCGGTATTCATCGAGACGCCGGCCAACCCGACGATGGTGATGACGGACATCAAACGGGCGGCGCTGACGGCGGGGCAGTTGGAATCGAGGCCGGCGGTGATTGTGGACAACACGTTTCTGGGGCCGGCGTTCCAGCATCCGATGACGCTGGGGGCGGACCTGGTGGTGTATTCGGCCACGAAGTACCTGGGCGGCTTCTCCGACCTGCTGGCCGGGATGGTGCTGGGACTCTCCGAAGAGTTCAGCAAGAAGATCCGGGCGCGGCGGGGCCTGTTCGGGAACATCCTGCAGCCGGACGAGTGCTGGATTCTGGATGGGCGGCTGCCGACCGTGAGCCTGCGGATGAACCGGCAATCGAAGAACGCGCAGAGGGTGGCGGAGAGCCTGGTGCACCGGCCGGAGATCCGGAAGGTCTACTACCCGACGTTATTCGACGATCCGGAGCAGATCCGCGTCCGGCTTTCGCAGTGCGACTATCCGGGGGCAATGGTGTCGATCGATCTGCACGGAGGGAAGGCGGCTGCATTTGAGTTCCTGCGGAACATCCGGCTGGCGCACAACGCGGTTTCGCTGGGTGGGATGGAGACGCTGGTGTGCCATCCGGCGTCGACGACGCATTCGGGTTGCTCGGAGCGTGAGAAGGAGATTGCGGGGATCACGGATGGGCTGGTTCGAATCTCGGTGGGCGTGGAAGACTGGCGTGACCTGCTGCGGGACTTCGAGCAGGCGCTGGAAAGGATTCCAGTCTCAGCGAAATAGAGTCTTGAAGACCATGACGGTGAGGGCGTGGGCAACCATGGCGGCGCGCAGGCCCTGGCCGCGCCGGAAGGCGAGGTAGTAGAAGTAACCGGTGACGGCGGCAGCGGCGGCGAAGCCGTAGTTGGGAAAGCCGCGGTAGGGCAGATGGACGAGGCCGAAGACGACGGCGGAGCCGATGGGGGTGAGCCAGCGGTCGAGGAAGCCGCGGAAGTAGAACTGCTCGCTGAGGGCGGTGACCCAGAGGATGCCGAAGAAGGTGCCGGCGGCGCGGAGCGCGGTTTCCTGCCAGGTCCACGGGGGCGTGGTGTAGGTGGCGGCGCCGAGCAGATAGGCGACCGGGAAGACGGCGGGGATGAGGAGCAGGAAGCCGGTGAGTCCGGCGAGCCATTCGCGGCGGTTGGGCCAGAAGCCGAAGTTGACGCCTTCGGGCTGGATGTCGCGCAGGAGCGTGATGACGGAGACGCGAATCCAGATGAGGTGGCCGAGGATGTCGAGGCGGATGTCGGCGGCACGCGGGTAAAGGAGCGGAAAGATCTTGAAGACGAGGGGGATGGCGATGAGGGTGAGGTACAGCACCTGAGACCAGGTGGTCTTGGGAAAGACGGCGAACCAGTAAGCAGCGGCGGCGGCCAGGGCGAGGAGGATGATGAGCGGGCGGAGCTGGAAGGTGCCCATGGGCACGGTGTAGACGAGGAAAGAGACGGGCGCCATGGCGACCAGCCAGGGGCGGGTCCACAGCGCTCGCATGCGGGGCGAAGCGAGGCTGAGGTATTGGGAGAGTTCGATGAGAACGGCGAGGGCTGCCCAAACGAGCACGCCTGCGCTATTCTCCATTGCAGTGAGCACTTCTTTCACGCTGATTGCCCTATCCATCCTAGCCTGCCTGCCCGGGGCGGCGCCCGGGGCCGAGGCGTTCCAGGACGGCCCGCCGCCGGAGCTGGTGAAGCAGGTTGCGGCGCGCGAAGCGGCGTCGGAGCAGGCGCGGGGCAACTACATGTACCGGCAGGAGGTACGGGTGGAAGAGTATGGGGGGCGGAGCGGGTCCGCGTCGGGGTTCTACAAGGAGCTGAGGGAGGTGATCTTCACGCCGGAGGGGAAGCGGCTGGAGCAGATGGTGGGGCGGCCGGAGGCGCATTTGTCGCGTTTGATTCTGACGGACGAGGACTTTGAGGATCTGCGGAACATCCAGCCTCTGCTGCTGACCCCGGAAATGCTGCCGCGCTACACGGTGAAATTTCGCGGCGAGGAGACGGTGGAAGGGAAAGACTGCTGGGTGCTGCAGATCGACCCGCGGCAGTTGCTGCAGGGGATGAGGCTGTTTGAGGGCATGGCGTGGGTGGAGAAGACGTCGCTGCAGATTGTGCGGACCGAAGGCCAGGCCGTGCCTCCCGTCTACCACGGGGGCAAAGAGAACCTGTTCCCGCGTTTTGTGACGGTGCGGGAGAAGGTGGACGGCTTCTATTTCCCTGCGCTGACTTATGCCGACGACGTGCTGCCGTTCAAGACCGGGCCGCTGCGGATGAAGCTGCGAGTGAAGTACTCGGGGTATCAGAAGTTCGGAGCGGAGTCGAAGATCACCTTCGAGCCGCGGCAATGAGCGAACACAGTACACTCTGATGTATGCGACTAGCAGCTGGTGCACTGCTTCTGACCGCGGCCCTCCATGCCGCGCCTGCGTTTGAAGTGAAGTTTGGGGCCGGGTTGCGGGCGGCGCCGGTGGATGGACGGCTGATTGTGGTGGTGTCGAAGGAGCTGCAAGGGCCGGAGCCGCGATTTCAAGTGGAATGGGGCGTGCAGACACAGCAGGTGTTCGCGGTGGATGTGGACGGATGGAAGGCGGGCGAGCCGCTGAAGCTGGACGGGAAAGCGGCGGGGCACCCGCTGCGGGCGTTGGGCGATCTGCCGGCGGGGGAGTACCGGGTTCAGGCCGTGCTGAACGTCTATGAGACGGTGCACATGGCCGATGGGCGGACGCTGAAGCTGCCTTGGGACGACGGGGAGGGGCAGCAGTGGGAGAGTTCGCCGGGGAACCTGGTGAGCGAGCCGCGGACGGTGCGGGTGGGCGCGGACAGCGTGGTGCCGCTGGAGCTGACGCGCGCGATTCCGCCGATCGAACCGCCGAAGGACACCAAGTACGTGAGGCACGTGCGGATGCAGAGCGAGCTGTTGACGAAGTTCTGGGGGCGGCCGGTGTACATTGGGGCGCACGTGCTGGTGCCGGAAGGATTCGACGAGCATCTGGAGCGGCGCTACCCGGTGGCGTACAACCAGGGTCATTTTCCCGCGGATTTCCGGGCGTTCCGCGAGACGCCGCCGCAGGCCAACCTGAGCGGGCCGGCGATGCAGCGGGCGCAGAACCTGCACCGGTTCTACCAGGAGTGGACCTCGGGCCGGCTGCCGAAGTTTCTCGTTGTTCTGACACAGCACGCCACGCCCTATTACGACGATTCCTATGGCGTGAACTCGGCCAACATGGGGCCGTATGGCGATGCGCTGACGAAGGAGTTCTATCCTTGGCTCGAGAAGAAGTTTCGTGCGATTGGGGAGCCCTGGGCGAGGGTGCTCTACGGAGGTTCGACCGGCGGATGGATGGTGATTGCGCAGCAAATCTTCTATCCGGATTTCTTCGGCGGCGCGTGGGGGTTCTGTCCGGACCCGCTGGACTTCCACACGTTCCAACTGGTGAACGTGTATGAGGATAAAAACGCGTGGTACGACGAGGGGCCGTTCCTGAAGATCCCGCGGCCGCTGGGGCGGCTGCCGAACGACCACACGATGACGACGATAGAGGAGTTCAGCCGGCAGGAGACGGTGCTGGGTGCGCGCGGGCGTTCGGGCGGGCAGTTCGATGCGTTTCATGCGACGTTCGGGCCGGTGGGCGCGGACGGCTATCCGGCTCCGCTGTGGAACCCGGCGACGGGGCAGATCAACCCGGAAGTGGCCCGGCATTGGCGCGAGAAGTTCGATCTCACTTCGGTGTTGAAGAGGAATTGGGAGAGCCTGGGTCCGCGGCTGGTGGGGAAGATCCACGTGACCATGGGGACGAAGGACACGTTCTACCTGGATGCGGGGGCGCGGCGGATGGAGGAGTTTCTGGAGTCGACGAAGCTGCCACTCAAGGGGCCGTACTACGGCGGGAGCTTTGTGTACGGCAACGACAAGCCGCACTGCTGGCCGGGTCCGGTGCCGGAAGGGCAGACGCTGGAGATGTATTACCTGCCGATCTTTGCCGAGCACATGCGGAAGATGGCGCCGGCGGGGGCGGATCTGAGCAGTTGGAAGTGATCAGGGCAGGAGGCCCGGAGCGGGAGTAGGGACGTCGAGGCGCAGCTCTTTGAGGCGGCGCGTGCGCATGTCTCCGAGCCAGGGCTCGAGGTAGCGGCGGGAGAGGTCGATTTCGGCGATGGCGGCATCGCCGCGCTGGGGGGCCTGGGCGATGCGTTTGCCGTCGGGGTCCATGACATAGGTGGGGTGGTCGTAGCCGGAGGCGAGGAGCCAGACCTTGTTCTCGATGGCGCGGGCGGCGGCGAGGGTTTCATCGCCGCCCCAGATGGGGAGGAGGATGAGGTCGGCGCCCTGGGTGGCGAGGGCGCGGGCGGGGTCGGGGAAGAAGACGTCGTAGCAGATCATCATGCCGACGCGGCCGAAGTCGGTTTGGAAGACGGGGTAAGAGCTACCGGGGGTGAGGCCGCGCTCGATCTCTTCGCGGGGGAGATAGACCTTGCGGTACTTGCCGGCGATGCGGCCTTCGCGGTCGAGGAGGACGGAGGTGTTGTAGATAGCGGCCCCGTCGCGCTCGTAGATGCCGGCGGCGATCCAGGCGGACTTTTCGCGGGCGAGTTCGGCGAGGGCTACAGTGGCAGGGCCGGGGATGGGTTGGGCGACTTCCGCATAGGAGCGCCCGGTGCCGACGACGGTGATGCCTTCGGGGAAGAGAATGAGATCGGCTTTGCCGGAGACGCGGCGGCGGGCGACTTCCACGAAC
>JACQZS010000301.1 GCA_016213725.1 Acidobacteriota bacterium
CGCTGCCTGCTTGCGGGCGCTCTCCAGTTCGTCGCGCAGATCGTCCATGTGCTTCTGCGCCGCCGCCGTGGTCACGGCGGACGTCTCTTTCACACGCCCCACTTCCGCTACCATCGACTCGCGGTTCTTCGCCATCTCCTGCTTCAACCCGTCAATCTGCAGGTACAGATAGACGTTCGCGGCAATCAACACAACCACGGCGCCGAACAAAATGGCCATCTTCACGCCTTGTCCGCCTCCGTCGTTGTGCGGCGGCAGCACATAGTTCGGTTGGGGATTGCCCTGCGGGGGGGGGAATTGGGGGTCGCTCACAGCATTGCTCCTTTTGACTCGCGGTTCGTATGAGAACCGCAAATTAACATTTTATCACCCTATCCGGTCACTCACTTGGATGGCGCTACCTCGCCGTCAGGTTTCACTCTTTCGCGCCGCTCTCCTCGTTCTGCCGCGGCATCTTTACAAACTCCAGCAGCTCCTGCTTCGGCAGTCCCGGTTCAAAACACCGCCGGCAGCGCGCCTCATACATACCTGTTGCGCCCACCACAATCAGATCGTCGCTGCCCATCAGCCGCTGCGTGTGCTTCGCCGGGTTGCCGCACCGCAGGCAGATCGCCAGCGTCTTGGTAATCGACTCCGCCACGCACAGCAGCTCCGGCATCGGCGCGAACGGCCGCCCCATGTAGTCCGTGTCCAGCCCCGCTATGATCACCTGCTTGCCCGAATCCGCCAGTTGTTGCGCCACCTCCACCAGCTCCGGACCCATGAAGTTCGATTCGTCGATCCCCACCACCTGCGTCCGCCAGTCCAGCTTCGACAGGATCTCCGCCGGCCCGCTCACCACCTCTGACTTCATCCGGCTGTCGGCATGGCTCACAATCTCGTTCGCCGAATAGCGCACGTCGATCACAGGCTTGAACACCTGCACCCGCTTCCGCGCGATGAGAGCCCTTCTCAGCCGCCGGATCAGCTCCTCGCTCTTGCCCGAGAACATCGGACCGCATACCACCTCGATCCAGCCGAGGTGTCCCGTGATAATGTCCATCGCCTGTCAGGATAATACGCCTGACCGCTCCCCGTCTGCCGTGCTAGCCTAACCCCTGTGAAGCGCTCCCTTCTTCTCCTGGCCGCTCTCGGTTTGCTCGCCGCCGCCGCCTATTACTTCTGCTCCCCCGTCCGCGATTGGACCCTCGCCGCCACCGGCCGCGGCAACGGCTGCACCACGCAGCGCGCCTTCGACATCCACCGCGAGAAGAAGGAACTCACCCGCCTCAAGGACGAAATCCTCTACAAGACCAAGCTCCTGCAGAAGGAGTTCAAGGGCTACGAACTCTACGAAACCCCCTACGGCCAGTTCTGGACCCCCGCCGGCTCCCGCTTCCTCCTCCCCTTCAACCTTGCCGAGCAGGCCGCCAAAATCTACGGCACCGGTCCCCAGTTCATCCAGCCCGGCGACGTCGTCCTCGATTGCGGCGCCAACGTCGGCACCTTCGTCCGCTTCGCCCTCGACGCCGGCGCCGGCACCATCGTCGCCATTGAACCCGCCCCCGACAACCTCGAGTGCCTCCGCCGCAACTTCCCCAAGGAGATCGCCGCCGGCCGCGTCATCGTCTATCCCAAAGGCGTCTGGGACAAGGACGATACCCTCGAACTCCTCGTCGATCCCGAAAACCAGGCCGCCGATAGCTTCGTCATCCACCGCCAGGGCGCGCAGGCCCTCGCCAAGGTGCCCCTCACCACCATCGATAAGCTCGTCGCCGAGCTCAACCTCAAGACCGTCAATTTCGTGAAAATGGACATCGAGGGCGCCGAAGTCAAGGCCCTCCAGGGCGGCCGCGATACGATCTCCCGCTTCCACCCCCGCCTCGCCCTCTCCGTCTATCACGCGCCGGACCATCCCGTCGAAGTCCCCAAGGCCGCCCGCGCCGCCTGGCCCGGTTATTCCATCGAATGCGGCCCCTGCAACGAAGTCCCCGGCGCCGTCCGCCCCGACGTCTTCTACATGCGGTAGCCCTCCGGCCGTCACGCCGCCGCGCCGCCCATCGCACTCGCCCTGAAGCCCACGCGCGCCCTCTCCATCCAAGGGACGTCCCGGGTCCCCTCCGTGCCCACTACCTCGTCACCGCCTCTGCCAATCATCTGCGGAATACGATTCAGCCTAAACGCGAAAAAGCCGGCGGGGACTCGGAGGAAGATCCCCGCCGGCGTATGCCAGCTTGAATCGGAGGAATGCTGGCCTACTCGTACTAAGTGTACGATCTTCGCCAAATCATATACCAACCCCGCCGCCGAGCACCATCTAAATCTGCCTATCTTTTGAAAATTGCTAATTAAACTCTATCAATACAGTTGCTTGCCGCTTCAGCACCACTCTCAGTTGCGCCGTTTCGCCCGCTTTTCCTGCCATCCAACTCGCCTGCCGGCCTAACTCCAACCCCGCTCTTCGCTCAATTTCCACCCTTTGCCGTTCCGTCACCTCTGCCGGAGAACCCATCTGCTTCCAAACCGCGAATGCATTTCCATGCTCCTCGTCCACCCGCCACTCCCGAACCATCGCCGGCCTGCTCAATCCCGCCACCGAGAGTTCCACCTCCGCATCGGGCCCCGGCATGTCCGCGTCGTGGTAATGCCACAGCATCACCCACACCTTGCCGTTCCGCCGTGTCGCCAGCACGCCCACGTCCGGCCGCCCCGCCACGCCCGCCTGCAGCATCTCGTCCAATCCCACGGCCCCCGCGCTGCTGGCCTCCACGCGCTCGCCCGCCATCATTCCGTACATCCGGAACACGTTCAACACCGCCTTTTCCACGCCATTCGTGGCCAGGTCCCGAAATCCGTCAAACCACGGCTGCCCCTCAAACTCAAACGCCCACGTCACCGCTCCCTCCAGGTTCACTCCCATCCGCTCCGCCAGCTCCCACTTCCGCGCGAACGACGCTGCCGTGTAGCTCGAATACATCGTCCCGTTCCGGTATCCGTTCTGCGGATGCGTCCGTACCGGACACGCCGCGCAGCCTTCCGGATCGCTTTCTCCAATAATGATCGGAATCCCCTGCAGCTCCGGAAACGATTTCACCACCGCGAACCCCGCTTCGACGCTCTTCAACTGCTCCCTGATCCCCATCCGCACATGGCCGCCTTCCACCACCGGACGCCCCTTGGCGTGAAATCCCACGTAATCCAGCGGAGATCCGCGCCGCCCCGTGGCATAATTCGTCCCCCGCACGGCGTGCTCCAGAAAGTTCTTCAGAAATGCCGCCGCCTTTGCGCTCCCCGGACCCGTCGAATGCGGCCCCCCGATCCGCGCCGCAGGCAGCGCCGTTTTCAGGCCATCCGCCGCATAGTCGTAGAGCTTCGCATACTCCTCCGGCGTCCCCTGCCAGTACAGGATGTCCGGCTCGTTCCAGACCTCCCACCACCAGCTCGCTACTTCTTTTTCTCCATAGCGTTCCACACAATGCTTCACCCATTGCTTCACCAGCTCCCGCCACTTCCCATAGTCTTTCGGCGGATAGGCCCACCCACCCACGATCGACGCGTAGCGGTCCTCCGGCTTCCACTGGTGCCGGTACGGCTGCGGCTTCACCGACAGCGCTTCCGGCATGAATCCAATCTCCACCAGCGGCTTCATCCCGCGCTCCACGTAGCTGTCGAAGATGCGGTCCGTGATCGTCCAGTCGTACACCGGCCGCCCCGCCGCGTCTTCCGTGTAGGCGTTGGTCGACCCCCACTTCAACGCCGGCGTCCCGTCTCCCGTCGACAGCAGGTTGTGCGCCCGCACGAACACCGGCACCGGACTCGCCTCCGCCAGTTGCGTCAGCAGCTTCCGCCCGTCCTTCATGTAGGTGTAGTTCGGCTCGTCGTAGCCGAAGAAAGCCCAGATCGGTTTCAACGCCCCTTTCGGCCTGGAGGCGTCCACCTTCACTTTCACCGCTATCGGTTCCGCGCCGTGCAAAGCCAGCGCCAGCAGCAACAGGGCAGGGAAGCGTGTCATCTCACGCAATATAGAACAAACTCAACCGCGGCAGCCCGCTCTCCTCGTAAACCTTCCGGTCCAGAAAGCTCTTCTCCAGCCGCGACAACTGATCGGCCGACATCTTGGCCCGGTAGGGCCGCAGCTGAAACTCCAGCTCTTTCCGCATCCGCAGCAACGCCTCGTCGCTCAGCCGCGTGCGCGCCAGCGCCGCCATCTTGTCCTCCAGCGCCGTCAGCCGCAGATCCAGATCCTGCAAATCCCCGTAGTGCTCTTCCACCTTCGCCAGCAGCTCGCCCACTCCGGCCGCAATCTCCTCATACCCGCCTGCCGCCTCCAGCGCCTTCCTCGCCTTCTCCAGGTGCGCCCGCACGCTCTCCAAAGGAAATGGCGGCTCTACCTCCTTCGCCCCTTCCGCCGGCAGGTTCTGCGCCATCCGCTCCGCCGTCTGCATCACGGCCTGCGCGCAGTAGCCCAGCCCGTTGATCGTCTGCGTCTTCTGTTTCCGGCTCCGCCACTTCTCGAACGCTTCGTCGATTCCTTTCAACACCGCTTCCAGCGGCACGCCCGCATTCTTCCACGTCTCGATCAGCGCCCAGTCCAGCGGCGACAGCAGGAACAGCCCCGTCCCCCGCGCCCGCTGGAAATGCTCCTCCACTTCCGTGAAGTAGCTGAAGTAGTTCCCCTTCCAGATTCCATCGTCGTAGTCCAGCGTCATCGTCCCCGGTTCATCTCCCAGATCATCCGCAACCCTTCCAGCGTCAAATCCTCATCGGCCACCTTCACCCACTTCGAGCCCCTCGTGATCAGCCGCGCCTGCCCGCCCGTCGCCACTGCCTTCGTCTCAGCCCCCATCTCCGCCCGCATCCCCTCCACAATTCCGTCGATCATCGCAATCGTCCCGTAATACAACCCGGACTGCATGCTCTGCACCGTGTTCGTCCCAATCAGGCGCCCCGGATCCTTGAAGTCCACCATCGGCAGCCGCGCCGTCTTCTGAAACAGCCCCGATACCGAAATCCCGATGCCCGGGCAGATCACCCCGCCCAAATACTCCTGCCGCGCGCTCACCGCATCAAACGTGATCGCCGTCCCCAGGTCCACTACAATGCACGGCCCGCCGTACTTCGCCAGCGCCGCCACCGCGTTCACAATCCGGTCCGCGCCCACCTCCCGCGGATTGTCCACCATCACGCTCAAGCCCGTCTCCGTGCTCCCCGTCACAAACATCGGCGCCACGCCAAAGTACCTCTCCGCCATTTCCGTCAGGCTCGTCTCCAGCGGCGGCACCACGCTTGCCACTACAATGCCCCTCACCCTGTCCAGCGGCAGGCTCTCTACCGCGAACAGGCTCCGCAGTTTGATCCCCCACTCATCCGGCGTCTGTTCGTGCACCGTGCGCAGCCGCCACCGCGTCTGGATCTTGTCGCCTTCGAAGATCCCGATCGTGACATTCGTGTTCCCAGCGTCAATCGTCAGCAGCATGATTCAATTCCTCAGGCTAGCATTCGCTCATCCATCTCCTCATCCCCTCTTCCTCATCCCCTCTCCCCTTGTTCGCGTACGCCCACCACCGACAACCGCCCGCCGGCCTCCTGTCCCACGCTCCTAAACGGTATCTTTGAGAAACCCTGGTACGCTCCCACAAAATGCAGGCCGGCGCGCTGCATCAGCCGCACGATCTCCGTTGGCGTGTAGCAACGCCAGTTCGCGTGCTTCTCCCCCTTTCCCCCTGGACCAGACCAGTACCAGTTCAGTTGGGCCACCCCTCCAATCGCGTCGAACTCCGCTTCGTCGATGAAAAGTGTTCCGTCCGGAAGCCGCGTCGACGCCTTTGTCCCCCGGCTGATGTAAGAACACATTAGATCGCGGTGGTTTGTCTCCACCAGCACCCGCCCTCCCGGCCGGACCGCCTCCCGCAGCGTACGGAAGATCGCCTCGTCTTCCTCCTCCGTCCCGTAGCCGAATGAGGTGAATACGTTCAGCGCAACGTCAAAACCGCTCTCCTCCAGCCGCTCCCGCAGATCATGCCGGACGTAGCGCAGGCGATCCTCCCCTAGCGCGCCGCGCTTGTCCTGCGCCGCCCTCACCATCGCTTCGGATTGATCCGCGCCGACAACCACCGCGCCCATCTCCGCCAGCGGCTTCGACAGCCTCCCCCATCCGCATGGCGCATCCAGCACCCTGCACCCCGCCTCGAGATCCAGCATCGCCCAGATCGCCCGTGCCTGCGCAGCGTTCGTCTCCTCCGGAAACACCTGCTCCCAGATCCGCAGGTACGCATCATCGAAAAACGCCTGCCACCAGCTACTCATGAGGCAATCCTCCTGCGGCCAGGTCATCCGCCGCACGCATCATCCTGCTCCAACCCTGCTTCGTCTGCTCGGCCCACTCCGCCCACGCCGCGTCCATCTCGTGCACCACCGTCGCCACCACGCCCTCTCCCTCCCGCGTCCAGGTCAGAGTCACCTTCGATGGATCCGCCTCTTCGCTCTCGTCCACCATCCACGTGAACACGATCCTCCGCCCGCGCTCCAACTCCAGAAACCTCCCCCAATGCCGCGCCTCCACCTCCCCGCGCTGGTCCGACCACAAAAACCGCCCGCCCCCCCCCGCCGCCGGCTCCACCGTCCGCACCACGCCCGCCAG
>JACQZS010000298.1 GCA_016213725.1 Acidobacteriota bacterium
CCGCCGGGAGCGATTGAGGTGGATTTACCGCTGATCGGCGCCCACCAGGTGGAGAACGCGCTCACGGCCATCGCCGCCCTCAGCGAACTGGGCATCGCTCCGGAGACGATCCGGCGCGGCATTGCCTCTACCGAATGGCCCGGACGGCTGGAGTTGATCCGCCGCAATCCGGACGTCTTTCTGGACGGTGCGCACAACCCTGCCGGCGCCCGCGCCCTGGCCGGCTACATCCGCCACTCGCACCACGGCAGGCGCATCTGGATGATCTTCGGCGCGATGCGCGACAAGGACCTCTCCGTCATCGGCCACTCGCTGTTTCCGCTGGCCTCCGAACTGATCTTCACCACGCCCAACCAGCACCGCGCCTTCGGCGCCGCGGAGATGTACGAGATCAGCGGCCTGGCCCGGGCGCGCGTCATCCCGTCAGTGGCGGAGGCACTGACCGTGCTCCGGGAGGCGAACCCCGGGGATGCGGTGTTCATCACCGGGTCGTTGTACCTGGTGGGTGAGGCGCGCGCGCTGCTCATGTCATAATCGGGATTCGGTTTCGCGATGCTTTCCAGCTACCTGTATGGAGTGCTTGTCCGCGCTCCGTTGATCATCCTTTCCACAATCCTCATGGGCAGCATCAGTCTGGTTGTCGCCTTTTGGGATAAAGACGGCACACGGCAACTGGCGGTGGCCCGCGCCTGGGCGCGAATGCTGCTGTGGAGCGCGGGGGCGCGCGTGAAGGTGGTGGGGCTGGAACGGATCGACCCCAAGGCCAGCTACGTGGTCTGCCCCAATCACGTCAGCTACATGGACACTCCGGTGCTGCTGACGCACATCCCGGTGAACTTCCGGTTCCTGGCGAAGAAAGAGCTTTTCGCAATCCCGTTTCTGGGGGGCCATCTGAAGCGGGCCGGCAATATCAGCGTGCCGCTGGAAGACCCGCGGGCCGCGCTGAGGGTGCTGAGCGCCGCAGGCAAGGCGATGAAGGAGAATGGCCAGTCGATGCTGGTGTTCCCCGAGGGCGGGCGTTCAGAGAGCGGCGAACTGGAGACGTTCAAGGACGGCGCGGCCTACCTGGCCATCAAGGGCGGGGTGCCGGTGGTGCCGGTGGCGATTGTCGGCATCCGCCAGGTGCTGCCCATGCATTCGCATCACGTGCGGCCGGGCGACGTGACGCTGCGGATTGGACATCCGATCCCCACCGAGCACTTGAAACCGTCGGACCGCACGGAACTCACCGAACAGCTTTACCGCGAGATCCGCGCCATGCAGCAGATGGGCCTGTAGGCGCGGCCCGCTATACTCAGAAGATCATGCGTGGGCTCCTTCTTCTACTGGGCTGCGCGGCCATAGCGGCGGCACAGGCTCCTTCGACTCCTTCCCCTTCTTCCTCGATGGACGTGCGCGAGTACGAACCGAAGTCTTCGCTGGTGTCGCCGCAGCACCCGAAGACGCGCGCCAAGTACCCGTTCATCGACGTGCACAACCACCCGCGCTTCCCCATGCAGGCCGAGCAGGCCAGGAAGATGCTGGCCGACATGGACGGGCTGAACATGCGCATCATGGGCAGCCTCTTTGTGCGCGGAGGGAACAATGAGCGGTTGAAGTCTGCCATCGACAGCGCACAGCAACTGGCGCCGGGGCGGATCTTCTTCTTCGCCAGCCCGGATTACAGCGGACTGGACGACCCCGGCTATGCCCAAAAGGCCGCGGCGCAGCTCGAAAAGGACGTGAAGCTGGGCGCGCGCGGGCTGAAGGTTTGGAAGGACCTGGGCCTCAACATCAAGGACGCCAAAGGCGAACGCATCCACATCGACGATGCGCGTTTCGATCCCCTATGGGCGATGTGCGGCCGGTTGAAGGTGCCGGTGTTCATCCACACGGCCGACCCCAAGCAGTTCTGGGAGCCCATCGACAAGAACAACGAGCGCTGGCTGGAGTTGCAGGAGATGCCGGGGCGCCGCCGCGACCCGGCCAAGGATCCCTCCTGGGAGCAGCTCATCACCGAACAGCACAACGTTTTCCGAAAGCACAAGAATACAATCTTCATCGACGCGCACCTGGGCTGGCTGGGCGGAGACCTGGGCCGCCTGGGCAAACTCATGGACGAGTGCCCGAACGTCTATACCGAAATCGGCGCCGTGCTGGCCGAACTGGGCCGGCAGCCGCGCTACGCGCGCGAATGGTTCATTAAACATCAGGACCGCGTGGTGTTCGGCAAAGACACCTGGGCGCCCACGGAATACTACTCGTATTTCCAGGTGCTCGAAACCGCGGACGACTATTTCCCCTACTACCGCCGCCGCCACGCCTTCTGGGCGATGTATGGCCTGGACCTGCCGGACGAAGTGCTGAAGAAGTTGTACTACCGCAACGCGCTGCGCATCATCCCGGGGCTGGACGCCACGGGCTTCCCGAAATAGAGGCTCCGCCCGCGCGCGCTCCAGAGATAAGATGGAGCACGGGTCGTGCACCGGGTAAGTGTGCCCGAAACTCCTTGCGCGTCCCAGGGAGGGCTGTATGGCCATCGAATCATCCCGGCGCGTCTTCCTCGCCACCGCGGCTTCCGCCGCGCGGGTCTTGGGCGCGAACGACCGTGTGCGGCTGGGCGTCATCGGCAACGGCGGACGCGGGCAGCATCTGATGCGCATGGCATCGCTGGCGGGCGGCGCCGAGATTGTCGCGCTGTGCGACGCCTGGGACGTCCGGCGCAAACAGGGCGCCGCGCAAGTGGCCAAGCTCTTCCCTGGCAGCGCCCCCAAGGAACACGACAACTACAAGCGGCTGCTGGAAGACAAGAACGTGGACGCGGTGATCGTGGCCTCCACCGATCACTGGCACTCACGCATGGCCGTGGACGCGATGCTCGCCGGCAAGGATGTCTACGTGGAGAAGCCGATGACGTCGCTGCCCATGCAGGGCCACGACATCGTGAAGGCGCAGCGCGAAACGAAGCGCGTGGTGCAGGTGGGCGTGCAGCAGCGCTCGATTGCACACTTCATCGAAGCCAAGCAGCGGTTCTTCGACTCCGGCATGATCGGCCCCGTGCATCTGGTGCGCACCTGGTGGAACGCCAACGGCGGCTACCTGACTCCGGTGCCGGCGGGCATGGACGAGAAGCCCGCGGGCCTGGATTGGGATGCGGTGCTTGGCTGGCTGCCGAAGCGGCCCTGGAATCCGAAGATGTACTTCAACCGCTTCGCCTATTGGGAGTTTTCCACCGGGGGGCAGACCGGCGGACTGTTCGTGCATATGGTGGACGTGGTGCATTGGTATCTCGGACTGACCAAGCCCGTCTCCGCCGTGGCGCTGGGCGGGATCTATCAGTACGACGACGGCCGCGACACGGCGGATAACATCAACTTCATCCTGGATTACCCGCAGAAGTTGAATGTCTCGTTCGAGGCGACCATCACGGACATGATCCCGAAGGAATCCGCCGACATCGTTTTCTTCGGCGAGAAGGGCCGGCTGAACATCTTCCGCTACGGGTACCGCTTCCTGCCCAGGGACGGAGGGGCTCCCATCGAGGCCAAGGGCGGCCCCGAACCGGCGCACATGGCCAACTTCCTCGACTGCGTGCGCAGCCGCAAGGAGCCGAACGCCACGGTGTACGACGGCCACTACGGGGCCATGGCCTGCCACATCGGCAACATCGCGTATCAGAAGAAAGAGCGCATCCAGTGGGATCCGCGTTGGGACGTGTAAGGAGACCTCATGAAACCCGGCATCAACATGGAATTCATCCGCTGCGAAGACAAGAGCTTCGCCGCGGGCGTCGAGCGCGCCGCCGCCATCGGCTACAAGTTCATTGAGCCGATGGTGCACAACGGCCGCGAACTGCTATCGGAGGCGGGCTACTTTCACTCCGTCTCCATGGACGAAGAGCCGCTCTTCATCCGCGACATCTGCGAGCGCAACGGCGTGCAGTGCTCCGGGCTCTCCGCGCATACGCCGCTGATGCGTCCCGAGATCGCGGTGCCGTATCTCGAAAAGGCCATCCGCTTCGTCAAGGCGATGGGTGCGCCGGTGATCAACACCGACGAGGGGATCCGGCCCGAGTGGCTCGACGACGACGAAGTGTGGCACGTGATGCGCTACGTCTTCAAGAAGGTGCTGCCCATCGCCGAGCGCTACGGCATCGCCATCGGAATCGAGCCGCACCAGTCTTTGTCGAAAACCACGTCCGGGCTGCTGCGCATCGCCACGCTGGTGGATTCGCCCATGCTGCGCGTGAACTACGACACGGGCAACGCTTTCCTGGGCGGCGAGGATCCCTACGCCGGCCTGGAAGCGGTGGGCGGCCGCGTGGTGCACATCCACGCCAAGGACATTTCCATCCAGCACGCCGAAGCGGAGAAGGGCAAGGTGACGGGTACGCCGGTGGGCTGCGCCTGCGGCGACGGAGTCATCGACTGGGCCCGCGTCGTGAGAATTCTGAAGGCCCACGGCTTCAACGGCGTGCTGTCGGTGGAATGCGGTACGCCCTTGCAAGCGGAACGTTCGCTGCAGCATCTCAACGAGGTGATCGCCCATGCGTAGCCTGCTTCTCCTGTTCGCTCTCTCGGCTTCGGCGCAGCAGATTGCACCGGTGCCCGATAAGTTCTTCTTCGAAGAGGGCAAGATCCGCGTCCTCATCCTCACCGGCCGCAACAACCACGACTGGCGAGTGACCACGCCCTACCTGCGGTCTGTGCTGGAATTGACGGGGAAATTCGACGTGCGGGTCACCGAGGAGGTGTCCGGCGTCAGCGCGGAGACGCTACGGCCCTACGACGTGCTGATCTCGAACTACTGCGGCCCGCGTTGGGGCCCGCAGGCCGAGAAGGCGGTGGAGGAGTTCGTCCGCGAGGGCAAAGGGCTGGTGGTGGTTCATGCCGGCAGTTACCCGTTCGGCGAGACGGCGGTGCTGAGCGAGAAGATGGGCCGCACCGGTGTCTACCAGGAGCCCTGGGCCTCCTGGGGCAACATGGTGGGCGCCATCTGGTCTGATAAGGACCCGCGCACCGGCCATGCCCAGCGCCATGCCTACGAGGTGAAGTGGCAGGACCCGCAGCATCCCATCGCCGCGGGCGTCAAGAGCTTTACCATCTCCGATGAGCTGTACCACAACTTCCGCCTGAAGCCGGGCATTCACATCCTGGCTTCGGCCTTCGATTCACCGAAGATCGGCGGCAACGGCAAGGAAGAGCCTCTGCTGTGGACAAAGCCATACGGCAAGGGCCGTGTATTCCACACCGCCTTGGGGCACGACCTCGACGCCATGATGTCGCCCGGCTTTACCGCCACCTACGCCCGCGGCGTGGAATGGGCGGCCAAGGACGCCGTCACGCTGCCCGCCGTCATCGATACCAATCCGAAGAACAGCGACGCCGTGCGCGTGCTGCTGGTCACCGGCGGGCATGATCACGAGCTGTCGCTTTACGCCGCTTTCGACAAGTTCCGCGACATGCGCGTGAATGTCGATCCGCACCCTCACGCTTTCGCGAACGACCTGCGCAAGGCCTATGACGTGATCGTGCTCTACGACAGCATCCAGGTGGACCAGTTGCCCGAAAAGCACCGGACCAACATTCAGAACTTCGTGGAGTCCGGCAAGGGCCTGATTGTGCTGCATCACGCCATCATCGACTTCGCTTCGTGGGAGTGGTGGTGGAAGGAGGTGGTAGGCGGCAAGTACGTGCTGAGGGCCGAACCCGGCTTCCCGGCCTCTTCCTACCAGCACGATGTGGAGTTCGTGGCCACCCCCAAAGCGGGGCACCCGATTACCAAGGGACTGCCGCAGATGCGCCTCTTCGATGAGACCTACAAGAACGTCTGGCACCGCCCGGACGTTCAGGTGCTACTCACCGGCGAGCACCCCACCAGCGACTTGGAACTGGGCTGGGTGAGCCCCTATCAGAAGTCCCGCGTGGTTTACCTACAACCCGGCCATGGGCGCCCGTCTCATGAAATGCCGTGGTTCCGGCAGTTGGTGCGCCGGTCCATCCTCTGGTCGGCCGGCCGGCTGTAGGGCAGGCACGGAAATGGAAAACCGGCAGTGGATGGTGAGCCATCCCCTGCCGGCTTTCTTTCGAAAGTCAGAGCTTATTCCGCCGCGGCGGGCGCTTCCTTCACGGCCTGCTCGAAGAGGAAGTTCAGCGTCTTCTCGGTGATGATCCGGTTGACGATGTTGTTGATGCGGCCTTCCTTCTCCAACTTCATGCGGGTGGCGGCCACCGGCTCGCGCTGCTGGCGGGCGATGCGCTGCACCTCGGCATCCACCTCTTCCTGCGTGGCGTGCAGGTTCTCGGTAGTGGCGATCTTGCCGAGCAGCATGGAGGCTTTCACGTCCTTGGTGGCGCGTTCCAGCTGTGCTTCGCGCAACTTGGCCCAGTCGAGCTTGATCTTGCTGACGTCCACACCCTGCGCCTGCATGGAGCGGAGCTGGGTCTCCACCGTGTTTTCGATCTGGTTGTCGATGTAGGTTTCGGGCACGGGGAATTCGTGCATTTCGACGATGCGGTCCACCAGGTCGTTCTTGGCCTGAGTTTGGGCGCTGTGTTCACGCTCCCGGAAGATGGACTTGCGAATCTCTTCGCGCACCTCGTCCAAAGACTGGAAGTCGCCCAGATCCTTGGCGAAATCGTCGTTGATCTCGGGCAACTCGCGCAGGCGAAGCTGGTTCAGCGTGATACGGAACTTGACGGTCTTGCCGGCCAGACGCTCTGCCGCGTAATCAGCGGGGTAAGTGATTTCGGCTTCGCGCACGTCGCCAGGCACGGCCTCACGGAGTGCTGCGCTGAATTCGGGGAAGGTATCCTTCCCGCCGATTTCGATGTTGATGTCTTCCTGCTTCATCGGCTCGCCTTCGATGCCGGAGACCGATTCGAGCGTAACCAGGCAGTGGTCGCCGTCCTGCGCGGGGCGGGGATCCACGTTGACGAACTGGGCGCGGGACTCCTGGATGGCAGAGAGGCGTTCATCGATGTCGGAATCGGCCACTGCGGGCTCGGCGTAAGTCACCCGAAGGCCGCGCACGTCCTTGAGTTCGATTTCCGGCGCCACTTCAAACTCGGCTTTGAAGTGCACCGCTTCGCCTTCGTGGAAGTGCAGGTTCTTAACGTTTGGCCGGCTGATTACCCTCAGGTTTTCCTTCTCGCATTCCTTTTCCAGGTACACAGGCACCAGGTTCTCCAAAGCTTCCTGGCGGATGTCCGACATGAACTTGGAGCGGATGATGCTGGCCGGCGCCTTGCCGGGACGGAAGCCCTGAATGTGCGCCTTGGCGCGCACCTTCTCGACGACCTTTTCGATCTCCGCCGAGACAGCGTCGGCCGGAATGTGAATGTCGAGGGAATGCTTGCAACCTTCGATGAGAGCCACGGAAAACCTCCAAACGGGAAAGCGGACAGGAGAAAGGCGCGCCGTGTGGCGGCGCGCCTTGTAAGAATCGCTAGCGGGCGATGCGGGCGTCTTCGCGCAGGCCGGCCGCCTTGTCGGTGGCCTCCCAGGTGAAGCCGTCGCCGGTGCGGCCGAAGTGGCCGAACGCGGCGGTCGCCTGATAGATGGGACGGCGCAGCTTGAGGTGCTCGATGATGCCCTTCGGGGTGAGCGGGAAGTGCGCGCGAACCAGCTCGGTCATGCGCTCTTCGTCCACCACTCCGGTGCCGAAGGTGTTCACCAGCACGCTCACCGGGTCCGCCACGCCGATGGCGTAGGCGAGCTGCACTTCGCAGCGGGAAGCGAGGCCGGCGGCCACGATGTTCTTGGCGATGTAGCGGGCCATGTAGCAGGCCGAGCGGTCAACCTTCGTGGGATCCTTGCCGGAGAACGCGCCGCCGCCGTGACGGCCCATGCCGCCGTAGGTGTCCACGATGATTTTGCGTCCGGTGAGACCGGTGTCGCCATGCGGCCCGCCCACTTCGAAGCAGCCCGTCGGGTTGATGTGGAACTTGGTGTTCGCGTCGATCATGTCGGCCGGAACAACGGTCTTGATGATCTTTTCGCGGATGTTGTCCACCAGGCCGTCCGGCATGGTGTTCGCCTTGGCCGGGTGCGGATCATGCTGCGTGGAAACCACGATGGCATCGATGCGCGCCGGCTTGCCGTTGACGTATTCCACGCTCACCTGGCTCTTGCCATCCGGGCGAAGGTGCGGGAATTCGTTCGCGTTGCGAGCGTCGGAGAGCCGCTTCACCAGCTGGTGGGCCAGCGTGATGGGCAGCGGCATCAGCTCCGGCGTCTCGTCGCAGGCGTAGCCGAACATCAGGCCCTGGTCGCCGGCGCCGCCGGTGTCCACGCCCATGGCGATGTGGGGGCTCTGGCCATGAATGAGGTTCATCACCGAGCAGGACTTGTAGTCGAAGCCATAGTCGGAGCTGGTGAAGCCAATCTGCCGGATCACTTCACGCGCCAGGTCCGGGATGTCCCGGAAGAACTTCAAATTCGTGGTGGTGATTTCACCCGCAACGATGCAAGTGCCGGTGGTAACGAGCGTCTCGCAGGCAACGCGCCCGGTGGGGTCTTCTCTCAGAATCGCGTCGAGGACAGCATCACTGACCTGATCTGCGATCTTGTCCGGATGTCCTTCGGTGACGGACTCCGACGTGAAAATATGACGACTGACGTCGGACAATGCAATTCCCTCCTGATGTTGGGGATCAAACGCCTTTGGATGCTCACACTGAGGACGACTCGGCGGGAAACACCATCTTTCAGTCTACTGGACCCGTTTCAGAAGCGTCAACGCAGGTGGGGCGAAGGGAGAGGATTCGGGGTCGAACTGCGCCTGGCCAAGGCCTATTGAAAATGGCGCGCCGGGGTGTGCCGGCGCGCCAGGGAAACGGGGGAGCGGTTTTGTCGGCCGATTAGCTGTGGCGCGGGGCCACCCTGATGCTGCGAGGCTTGGCCATTTCCTTCTTCGGCATCGTGACCGTCAGTACGCCGTTGTCAAACGCCGCGCTCACCTTCTCGGCGTCGATGGTCTCCGGCAGGCTGAAGGCCCGCTGGAAGCTGCCATATCCACGCTCGATGCGGTGGTAGCCGCCCTTTTCGTCCTGCTTCTTGAACTCACGGTGGCCGCTCAGGGTGAGGGTGCCATGTTCGATCTTGATGTCGATGTCCTCCATCTTGACGCCGGGGATGTCGGCGCTGAGGAGCAACTCATTCTCGTTCTCCGAGATATCGACAGCAGGCGACCAGGGGCGCGCCATGGCGGGTTCCTGGAAGAGCCGATTGAGAGCATCTTCGAACAGCGACAGGCTATTCGTGGGGAAGCCCTCAAAGCCGGGGAAAGCGGAACGGATTGTGATGTTGCTCATATCTTCTATTCTCCTATCAGATAATCCTGACATCCTCAGGATAAGATATGATGGCGCTAGTGTCAAGAGAAAATGATTGCGTAACGCTCATATAGTGGAGGTCGGCTTGTAACCGCTTCATGCTACGGCAGATGCGGGCACAAAAAAAGCGGGCACTCCCTCATCGGGAGTGCCCGCTCTACTGGATTTTACTCTGCGGGAGCCGCTATTCCTGCGGTTCAGCGCCCTCTTCGGCTTCGCGGCCTTCCTTCATGGCCTTGAGGCGCTCTTCGCGGCGCTTGGCCCGCTCTTCAGCGCGCTTGATCAACTGCGAACCGACCAACTGCAGAATGGCCTGCTCGGCGCCATCACCTTTGCGCCAGCCGACCCGGATAATCTGCGAGTAGCCACCGTTGCGCTGGGC